>NZ_CP012373.2:3960651-4265317 GCF_001305575.3 Beggiatoa leptomitoformis | reverse complement strand
AATGACGTTTGCATTTTTACGTGGATTGTTGCTTGAGGTATTGGGGTTGATGTTGATAGGAACGGCGTTAGTCGATATGCGAATGAAGGGGTACAGACTACCTAATAGAGTAGTACCTAAAACGGTAGATACTCAATTAGGTATGAGTATATCTAGTGAGAATGCGGGGTTAGCGGAATCTACTCAATTAGGTATGTTACCTGATTCAGAGGAAGGTAAGCGGGAGAGTAAGGGCGTTGAATATTGGGTAGATACCTTAAACAAAGATACGAATTGGAATGTAGATAGTCCGATTCGGGGTGAAAGTAGTTATATGAGTTTAGGGATGAGCCAAGACAAGGCGAGTCAGGTTAAGCGGACGTTGAAAGAGTTAAGAGGCTAAAACGATACGGCTCAGGGATGAGCCTTTTTTTATGGGAGAAGGTAATGAGTTTAGAACAAGTTGACTGGGTAGGCGGCAAGCCTATCCGTACAGAGATGGATAACCGTTTGGCTGAATTGGAAACCACGATAGCCAAAGAGTTGAAGGCGTTCTATCGGGTAGGTAATGCTCTAGCGGAGATTCGGGATAATCGCTTGTACAAGTTGAAGGGGTATAAGAGTTTTGAGGAATATTGCGTTACGGAATGGGAGATGCACCGCCAACACGCGCACCGTTTGATTAATGCTAGTTCTGTCGTAAAGAATCTGTATCCAATTGGTAACAAGTTACCTGAGAACGAGGCACAGGTTAGACCGTTGGTTAAGTTGTCACCTGAGAAACAGCGGGAAGTGTGGCAAGCGGTTTGTGAGTCTGATAAGCCTGTTACGGCGGAACAGGTGCAGGCAGTTGTTAATAGTGGGTGTGCTGTTGTACCTGAGAACAAGGCAAAGATACTGACACCAGAACAGATGTGTATTGCAGATAGTTATCTGTGTTGTAGAGATAAGGAACGAAAAATAACCTCTATTCTTTGTGACTGGAATGAACGGAGTAATAACATACAACATGAAATAACAACCAAACTTCTTACCTACAGTTCTTATAGAAATAGGATAAATAAAGAATTGTGGGATAGGTTGTTGTCTGTGTATAAGGACATTGAGCTTGTTGATAAGGCGTTGGATGATATTGAGAAGAAGTTGGGGGAATTTTAATGCAGTTATATACATTAGACGAGGTTGCGCAGTTGTTGAAGGGTTCACGGCGGGAAGTTTATAAATAATGCGTAAGCCAACGTATAGCGTGGAAATCCCCAGCGAGTTAATCAGTGAGGTTGTTTCTTTTATTGCCGCTAAGCAGGTGCAGCATAGTTTTTCTGAGTTCTCACGCTTGTATTTGGCGGAAATCGGAACGTTGGGCAAGGTTAAGCACGGGAAGCGGGTGAATGTCGATATTTCGCGGGATATGTCTTGTTTGCGTAATCTCTCATTTTTCTTTAGGTCAAAAAATATTGAGTCTTTGAGTCGGCAGGATGTAGGGGATTATGTGCGATACCGCCGTTCTCGGGTGTCTGATTCAACGATTAGACGGGAATTAGCGGTGTTGGGGTCAGCGATTAATTACGCGGTGCGTCAGTGGGGATGGAATTTGAATAACCCGACCTTGAACCAGAAGCCCGCGCAGAACCCCGCCAAAGAGCGCTATTTAACCCAAGAGGAAGCCAAACGGTTAATTGAGAAAGCGCGGTTTCATGAGAAAGCCCCTTATCTTTGGTTGTTTATCCTCTTGGCGATTAATACGGGTATGCGTAAACAAGAGCTTTTAAGTTTGTCATGGACGCAGTTTAATCGGGATACTCAAAGTCTGCGCTTGCATAAAACGAAATCAGGGAAGCCCCGAACTGTGCCTTTAAATCGGGTTGCCTTGTTTGCTTTGGGTGAGTTGCAGCGTCATAGAAATGGGCGGTTTGTGTTTCAGATTCATGGGCGGGCAATTGGGGATATTAAGCGGAGCTTTACCAGTGTTTGCCGCTTGGCAGGGATAGAGGACTGCACGCCACATACTTTACGTCATACCTTCGCGTCTTGGTTAGCGATTCAGGGAAAATCTTTGAAACATATTGGAGAGGTGTTAGGACACAGTAACGTTTATGTGACAGAACGCTATGCGCACTTGCAAACAGCGGTTTTACAGGAGACTGTTACCAGTTTAGAGGAATTGTTTCAGGGGTTTTTCTTTCAAAGCAATGACTAATTAATGGTTAGTTTGATTTAAGTCTATCAATTTAGAAAAAGTGGGTTGAAATGACGATTTCATCATTTTTCTAAGTCTGTGTGAAAACCAATAAATATGAGTTAAAACAGGGATTAAAGCCATTTTGTGCTTTGATAGGGAAGTGTGTTTTTTGCGGGTGTGAAAAAACGGCGAAAATGCCATTTGAGAAACAAGGAGGTACAAATTAATGGTGGCTATGAGTGGAGTTGAACCACCGACCTCAGCATTATGAGTGCCGCGCTCTAACCATCTGAGCTACATAGCCACGAACTGCGTTTTGAAGGATGGAATTCTAGTGGTTTTATTTTGTATCGTCAAGTATGACTTTTATCTGGTCGTGGATATTTTCAAATACGGATTGACAAAAAATTACGTTTAAGTAATATTTTGACTAATCGTCAAAAAAAGACGTATAGGAATTATTTTCTTTATAAGGGTGTAAGCCATGGCATTTCCTAATATTTCTGAATGGTCTTTACAACATCAGGCGTTAGTACGTTATTTTCTGGTTGCTTTATTGGTTGCTGGTATTCTTGCTTATAATCAGCTTGGTCAAATGGAAGACCCTGAGTTTACTATTAAAACAATGGTTGTGCGGGTTTTTTGGTCAGGTGCAAGTGCTGAGGAGGTTGAGCAGCAATTAACTGATAAAATTGAGAAAAAATTAGAGGAAACTCCTTATTTAGATTTTTTGCGTAGTTATTCAAAAGCAGGGGAAAGTACTTTATTTATTAATCTGTTAGATTCAACACCCGCAAAAGCAGTTCCTGACGTGTGGTATCAGGTGCGTAAAAAGGTGGGGGATATTAAAAATACTTTGCCGAGTGGGGTAACAGGTCCTTTTTTTAATGATGAATTTGGTGATACTTTCGGTTCTATTTTTGCGTTTACAACGGATGGCTTTAATTACGCGGAATTAAAGGAATATATTGATGATATTCGTCAGGAGTTGTTGCGCATTGATGATGTAAGTAAGGTTGATATTATTGGGGCGCAGGAGGAAAAAATTTATGTGGAGTTGTCACATAGTAAGCTCGCGGCTTTAAAAATTGACCCTAATTTGATTATTAGTACATTGCAAGCACAAAACGTGGTGACACCCGCAGGTACGATTAATACGGAGAGTGATGCAGTACATTTGCGTGTTAGTGGTGTATTTGATTCGGTTGAGAGTATTCGTAGTTTGGGGATTTCTGCGAATGGGCATGTATTCCGTTTGGGGGATATTGCAACGGTTTATCGTGGGTATCTTGACCCCCCAACAACAAAAATGCGTTTTGAGGGTAAAGAGGCGATTGGTTTGGCGGTGTCTATGCGTAAAGGGGGGGATGTCATTCTCTTAGGGAAGGCTTTGCAGGAAACCATGACACGCGTTAAGCAAAACTTACCGATAGGCATAGAGTTACATCAGGTATCGAATCAGCCCGCTGTTGTTGAACAGTCTATTTTTGAGTTTGTTAAGGTGTTGGCAGAAGCGGTTATTATTGTGTTAATTGTTAGTTTTTTAAGCCTTGGCTTTCGGACTGGGTTGGTGGTTGCATTGTCAATTCCGTTAGTGTTGGCAACTGTCTTTCTAGTAATGAAGTTTTTTGGTATTGATTTACAGCGTATTTCTTTGGGTGCGTTGATTATTGCGTTGGGTTTGTTGGTTGATGATGCGATGATTGCGGTGGAAATGATGGCGTTGAAATTAGAACAGGGCTGGGGGCGTGTTCGTGCCGCTACATTTGCTTATAGTTCAACAGCCTTTCCTATGTTGACAGGAACATTAATTACGGCTGCTGCCTTTTTGCCTGTTGGAATGGCAAAGTCTGCCGCAGGGGAATATACCTTTTCTATGTTCCAAGTGGTGATTATTGCGCTATTAATTTCGTGGGTTGTTGCCGTTTTATTTATTCCTTATTTGGGTTATATCTTATTACCTGAACATAAAACCCCCAATCATGAAGAGCATCATATTGATGTTTATGCTAAAGGTTTTTATGTGCCGTTTCGTAAGATGGTTGAATTTTGTGTGTATTATCGTAAAAGTATTATTTTGCTAACATTTATTATTTTTGCGACGGCAATTTATGGTTTCCGTTTTGTGGAGCAACAATTTTTTCCTTCGTCTAATCGTCCTGAATTGTTAATTGATTTGTGGTTGCCACAAGGTTCATCTTATCAGGCAACAGAAAAAGCGGTCGTTGCAATGGAAACACTATTGCGGAATGACCCGCATATTGAAAACTTTGTCAGTTATGTAGGAAGTGGTTCACCACGCTTTTATTTAGCCATGGATTTGCAGTTAGAAAATATTAATTTTGCTCAAATTGTGGTGATGACAAAAGGCGGAGAAGGTCGTGAAATTGTTTTGCAGAAAATTCGCGGTTTGTTAGATAACAACTTTCCTGAGTTACGCGGACGGGTAACACGCTTAGAAAATGGCCCTCCCGTTGGTTATCCTGTACAGTTTCGTGTGTTGGGTAAGGATTTAGAAAAATTACGGGTTATCGCGCAGGAAGTGGCTGAATTAATGCGACAAAATCCTTATACCCGCAATGTGCATTTGGATTGGAATGAGAAAGCCAAAACGGTCAAATTGGATATAGACCAAGATAAGGCGCGTCAATTGGGCATTAGTTCCGAAACCTTATCTAATACTTTAAACACGTTTTTAACGGGATTAAATATCACAGAGTATCGGGAAAAAGATAAACTGATTCAAATTGTTGGTCGGGCTATTCCTAGCGAGCGCAGTTTATTAGGTAATTTAGATGAATTAAATATTCCTTTAGCGAATGGCGCGACAGTTCCACTGAGCCAAATTGCACGGCTTGTTGATGGATTTGAAGAAGGGGTTATTTGGCGACGAGACCGTTTACCTGTTATCAGTGTTCGTGCAGATATTGTCGATGGCATACAAGCACCTGATGTGACAAATCAATTGTTGCCTGTCTTAAATGCCGTTAAAGCTAAGTTGCCGTTGGGTTATGAAATACAAACTGGTGGTGCGTTTGAATCCAGTGCAAAATCGCAAAAACCGATTGCAACCGTTTTGCCAATAATGTTTATCACAATATTAACCCTGCTTATGTTGCAATTACAAAGTATGCAACGTGCTATTTTGGTATTACTAACAGCCCCATTGGGTATTATCGGCATGACCATCTTTTTACTGCTTTTACAAAGACCTTTTGGATTTGTTGCTATGTTAGGCGCGATTTCATTAGCAGGAATGATTATGCGAAATTCCGTCATTTTGGTTGACCAAATTGAACAAGATAGAGAATCAGGCATTCCTGCATTTGAAGCGATTGTTGGGTCAACGGTACGCCGTTTTCGTCCTATCATGCTCACCGCAGCGGCCGCAATTTTGGCGATGATTCCGCTCTCGGAAAGTGTTTTCTGGGGGCCTTTAGCGGTTACTATTATGGGTGGTTTGTTAGTTGCGACCGTTTTTACCTTATTCTTCTTACCTGCTTTATATGCCGCATGGTTTAGAGTAAAAAGGGAATAGTTCCGAGTTACAAGACGTTATCTAGCCACTAATACCTTGATTAAACGGTGTTTAGTGGCTAATTATTTTGGTAGTAAAGAAGGCAAGAAAGATTTTTCCCCCTAACTAAGGGGATACTCTTTAAAACTATCAGCATCTTAAAAATTCAGCCTTTATACGTTTATCAAAGGATTTCAGACATGCCTCAAGTGTTAGTTGGTACAAAAATAGTTGATATTGATTTGATTGTTTTTGATAAAGATGGAACATTGATTGATTTTTTTTATTTATGGGGACAAAAAGCCCGCCAGAGTATTGAAACCTTAGTTGCGCGAGTTGAGGGAGATAATGCGTTATTACAAGCCATTTGTGCGCGTTTAGGCTGTGATTTAGGTAACAATCGGGTTGTGAGCGATAGTGACATGGCTTGTGCAACCATTGCTGACGTGCATCAGGCAACGCGACAAGTCTTATGTGACTGGGGATTATCCATAGAACAAGCAGAACTAGCGACACAAACGCATTTCACTTCAATTTTAATGGCGTTACCTGATGTTGATATGATTCGTCCGATTGGTTCGCTAAATAAATTTTTACAAGATTGTCAACAAATCGGCATAAAAATTGGGGTTGTTACCAGTGATTATCGGGCGGGAACACAGTTTGCCTTAGAAACATTGGACATTAGCGCGTGGGTAGATGTGCTGGTATGTGGTGATGATGCATTGACAAGTAAACCCTCGCCCGCGCCTGTGTTACATATTGCAACACAATGCCAAATCAAGCCACAACGCATGATGGTTGTTGGCGATAGCAGCAGTGATTTACTCATGGGAAAAAATGCAGGTGTCGCGTGTTGTGTTGGTGTATTAACAGGCACAGGCACACAAGAATCTTTACAACGTTACGCAGATATTGTGGTTGAATCCATTGCGGATATACAGATTATTTCTTAATTTTTGGCGTGCTATCGTCAGATAAAGCGGTTTCTGATTTACGTCGTCCGAGTAATGAACTCAGAAATACGCCAACGCCTCCTATCATTAGCCCTAAAATCATCATCAAATCAAAAGCTGACATTGAATTAAGCACCAAACTGATGCTGTTAATTACCCCAATCAAAACCAAAATAAAAGTGATAATAATCAATAGCCAACCAATATCATTATCAGGATTGTAAAACACCATACCAATTCCAAAAATGAATGGAATCAATACATAGCCTGCCGTTAGATGCACACTACCGAATGAATAAGCCAGCGCGAAATTAAAGCCAATATGAATGTTTTTGAGGAATAAATACCCACCCATAATCATCATGATAAGCCCAATAAAAAAGCGTCCTAAATTAAGTTCACGTTGCACACTCATACTTATTATCCCTCGTTTTCCTGTTAAAACAGCCCGTTGCGTAACAACGGGCCTGTTTAGTTATCCCATTGAAATATAATCGCGTAAGTGCTTTGCTTCTACAGACGTTTCTTTCAATTTTATTTTGACTAAATCACCTAAAGAAACCAAACCTACTATTTTTCCTTTATCTACCACGGGAATATGACGGAATTTTTTCTCGGTCATAATCGTCAACACTTCATCAATCGTTGTATCAAATGTGCCGATAATTAAATCTTTAGTCATCACATCAGTGACCAATACATTGTCTAATTCTGTCGAACGGGTTGCACAAAAGCGCAAAACATCGCGTTCAGTCACGATACCAATGGGAGAACCCGTATTAGACACAATCAAGACAGCCCCGACATAGTTATCACACATTTTTTTTGTGGCAGCTAACATCGTTGCAGTTTCAACAATATACACTACTTCACCTGTGTTTTTTTGATCTAAAACTCGTTTCAGTGTCATTTTATTCCTCCTGTGTAGATGACGAAGCGGTATCTCAGAGAGAATTGCTCATTTCATGAACATTAAAACCATTTGTAAGTCTATACCTCTTGCAAATGGACTAACGGTTCATTGTCGTCAATTTATGTTTTTCAAGCAAGCCATTAATAAATGTTGTCATTAAAATAAGCGTTTCTGTGCTTGCTTGTTGGTGGGGAATATGAGCGCAGTTCGGTATAATTTCCGCGCTGACCTCGCCCGCGACTTGGTTTACAATTTTTTCTACCTGTAAACGTGTTCCATACTCATCGTTTTCTCCCTGAATAACCAATAAGGGCGAAACAATGTGCGGTAAGCAATCCTCAATATTCCATTGTGCAAAAGCGGGTGATAACCATATATTTGCCCAATTTTGAAACATACTTGCTGTTTTTTCCCCATGAAAACGCGCCAATTTTTTAGATAAATCAGTTGTTGCATAAATAATTTTTGCGCGTTTCACCCCTGCAAGCGTAATTTCTTCTACAAAAACATGAGCTGCCTCAGTAATTGCGCCAACCGTCAGGTCCGGCAAATGGGCAGCAAACAGCAGGGCTATTGAACCGCCATCACTATGCCCGATTAAAATAGCCTGCTGAATTCCACAGGCACTGAGAATATCAGGCAAATAAACCGTTGCCTCGTCATGCAAATAGCCAATATGACGAGCCTTTGGTATGGGGTCAGATTGTCCAAAGCCAAAACGGTCATAAACCAATGCAGGACAACCCGTTGCTTGACTTAATAGGCTTGGAAAATCACGCCACTGGCGAATACTCCCCAAAGCCTCGTGTAAAAAAACTAACGTAGGGCGTGGTTGTGTTATTTGATAATTTTCAGGAATAAGACGTTCTGCATGAATATAACGTCCACTGATAACCAAAGGAATAGATTCTATATGAAGCGGCATATTAAAAATTAGGTGGTCGATTGTATCTATTTAAAGCAGAATTTACTGATTTTTCAGAATTATCAGAATTATCAGAATTAAAAAACTGTATTCTGCTTATTTTTTAATCCTGAAAATGCTGTTTCAGACAATCTTACTTTTTCCCTTTCCCTGCAGTCTGTAATAAACTACTTAATAATTCAGGTGAAATATTTAACTGACCAATTTTATCCGCACTGTCTGCCAAATCTCGGAACGCGAGAGCAACTAACTGTGAAGGGTTCATATCTATACTGGCTAAGGCTTGCAATACCTTTGCATCCACCCCTGCTAAAGCCTGCATTGTGACAGTTAAACTATAAGCTCGTGAATCCGCTTCACGTTGTAAATTATCCACTTGTAAAACGACTAACTGTTTTTTCTCCGTTTCTAAAACCACCTTACCACGCATCTCTGCTTCTTGTAAGGCTTGCTGTTTTTCCTGAATCGCACGGTCGGCTTCTATCTGTGCCTCACGGATTTGTCGCTTCTTATTTTCTATAGCAATTTCAGTATTTAACTCATTTTCCCGAATGGCGCGCTCCTGCTCAACGGCTGCATTACGTCTTGCATAAACGGCTTGGTCGGCTTCACGTAACAAATTCTCGCGCACATCTGCCTCTAACGCCCGCGCAGTATCAGGGTTCGGTTTTATCGATAAAATAGATAAATTCAAGATTTCTAAGCCTAATGCCTGCACCTCTTTACTCTGCTCTAAACTCAGTTTTACCTTTTCTACCAACACATCAGCCACAACTAATGTTTCTCGTAACCGACTATCACGCAATGCACTTTGCATAAACACTTGAATAGTATTAATTAAACGTTGCGGCAACTTTTCGGGGTCATTACCAACATAACCACGCCCTTTACTGTCTAACGTAAAATTAACCAATTGCGCCAATTTTTTAGGGTCTATGGCACGATAAGTAACTTGTCCCTGAATCGTAATTTCTTGATAATCCGCCGTTGTTTGATAAAAAATAAAGGGAACATCCACACTTTCTAAGGGAACGGCAACTAATGAAGTCGTTGGTTCAAAATAAAAAAACGCAAGTCCACGTCCCTCTCGTTTAATCTGACCTTTTACATATTGAATTAAATAAGTAGTGGGTTGCGTTTTTATAAAACGGAAGCCGAACATATAAAACTCCTCAAGTTATTATCAAGTAAATTTGCATGAGACCATCTTTAACTCATTTGTCGAATAGCTATTCAGTTGAAATAATCTTTTTTATTAAAAATATACAAAAATAATTTAAATAGTCCGAATCATCAATGTATAATTCAAGTTGTTTTAAATCCATGAGTTAGGTTTAATCGTTTATTATCCACATCTTAAGTAACAAACAAGCTGACTTGAATCTATTATGCCTAATTTGTTTCCCCTAAAAACCCTACTAAAACACCTACCTATTCATGTTAAAGAAGGACACCACCGAAGCACAGTTAAGCGTGCCGTATTAATTGATTGCCTAATGACTGAATCAGAATTATCTTTAGCAGAAGCCATATTATTACTAGATGTTATTGAAAGGATTTTAACCAGTGTCGCAGTACTAGATAAAGAATCATTACAAGCGCAAGCGTGGTGTTTTGTGTCTTTTCCTGCCCAATCATTTGCCACGGCATTATTGCAAATTCTGGCTGATGAACAACAAAACGTTTTAGACCAATATTTTTGGGAAGTTTATTCTATTTCACACGAAAATATTGTGTCAGAACAACATCAATTATTATCTTGGCTAGAAAAACAACGACTACAACATCATCAAACTCATCAGGCACAACCGATTAATTACGTAGCTAATAGTGCGGCTTTTGTAAAATTAGATGACCAATTTTTATTACATCAACGAGAGGGGAATCTCGTTAAAGACCAAAATGGCGAGTTTGTTTTAATTGGAGGCTGCACTAACTTTTCTGATTTGGATGATTTAGATTTATCTTTTCAAGAAAAACTGATGTTATTAAAAAATCCGCTTGATTTGCCCTACAGTGTGGTAGAAAAAACCCTTATTCGTGAAGTAAAAGAAGAAACAACCTTAGAATATCAACAAGATTATACGGTTTTTTTTATTGACAAATTAAATCCTTATCGCCAATTATCAGGCTCTGGCGTTAATTATGCCTATACAACGTATTATTTTAATTTATTTTATATTCAATTGACAAAAAACGGTTTTTTTCGTTTATTACAAGCAGAACAAAACAAACCACAGATATTTAGTCGTTTTAGTTTAGATGAGTTTGCTGAAAGTAAAACCAAAGATGGGAAAACGGCTTATATTGATGTATTACACGCCCATTTTGGCAATGACCCCCTTATTTTTAAACAAGCGTTAAATCGTATTCCTTCGGCATTTATTAATAGCTATCGTTTCGCTAAAGAAACCGACAGTATCACCTTACCCCTTCATCAACAACGTCCTTTACGTATCGGTACAACGGGAAAGGAAAGAAGCATTGCAATTCCTTTAACAACACGTCAATGTCAATTACTTTGGTTATTAGGGGCGCACGCTCGCCATTTTCGTATCAGTAGCTGTGCAATTGTTTTTCAACGACTTCCTTATGGATGGATACAAGCATTACACATTGATTTAATAAATGAATTACAAACATTAGCCACACTTTTCCGAGAATATCAAGTTGATTTACTCGATTTTGCAGAAGGGCATTATTTTCGCTTAGCAATAGACCCTCAATTTATCTTTTTTGATGAAGCTAATTTTCAAGCATTTTTATCAAAAGTTGCACAAGAGCCTTATCAAATAAACCTAGAAAGTCGTGCAGTAGAAACACCATGGGCGATGGTTGAAAGTATCAGTTTAGTGGAAAAATTAACCCCCAGTTTGGGAGTGAGTTTGCACGAGCTAATACTCGGTAAACTGTCCGCACATCATGAGATAGATAAAGAAAAAATTGATAAATTTATTGACCTAACGCGCAAAAAGATAAATTGTAAAACCATAGGGTTACGCTTATTGTTGCGGACAGAAGAAAATAAATGTCGCCTCGCTTGTAATCTTAGCGCGAAAATTAATGGTAAAAAATTTCATATTGAGGTGATTTAAACACACTAAAATAACCTGAGTTCGGAATAAGGAAGGCAAGCCCGATAAAATCCGAGAAAATATAAAATCTCTACATTCCATATTTCTCAACGAGCTTGCCTACCATAAATTTAACACGATTGTTTTGTGAAGCGGATGATTTCTGCAACGCATTTATTCCCGCATGGGAAAAAACTCAACTCAACGATGGCTGCAAAAAAAGACGCAGAACTCGAAGTTTAAGCCCTTCTGAAATCATCATCGTCTTGTACCACTCCTCAGGTTACAGAACCTTCAAATGGTTTTATACCCATCATCAACATCTCTCTCAAGCATTTCCGAAGCTTGTCCCCTACAATCGTTTTATTGAGCTGTTACCTGACATCTTGATTTCTCTGACTTTCTTCATGAAAAGCCGTTGCGCCACAGGGAAGGGGATTGCCTTTATTGATTCAACCCCTTTACGAGTTTGCGATAACCTACGGATTTCACGCTACAAAACCTTCAAGGATGAGGCGCAAAGAGGCAAGTCCTCAACAGGATGGTTTTATGGCTTCAAACGCCATCTCTTAGTCGATGATTGCGGTCAAATCCTCTCCTTTCGGATTACGCGCGGCAATGTCGATGATAGAAAACCTGTTCCAAGTCTGCTGAAAAACTTTATCGGTAAAGTCTTTGGAGACCGTGGTTATCTCTCTAAAAAGCTAGCGGAGTTATTAGCTTTAGATGACGTAGAACTGATTACCTCCTTGAAGAAAAACATGGCTTTCGATAAGCTTTTGTTACGTAAGCGTTGTATCATCGAAACGATCAATGATCAGTTGAAAAATATTTTTGATTTAGAACACTCGCGGCATCGTTCATTGAGCAATTATAGCAACAGTACTATAAAAAGATTAAATAGAATTCAGTAAAAAGAGCTCATCAATAGAACAATGTTGTTGTTTACGGAGAGTCTTAGCCTGAGCCCATTTATGCTCAATAGGATTTAAATCAGGCGAATAAGGCGGTAAATATTCCAAGAGATGCCCAGCGTCTAAAATAGCCTGCTGAATGTCGCTACGTTTATGAAAAGTGGCGTTATCCATCACAATGACAGAATTCTGAGGGAGTTTAGGAAGTAAGTCTTGGGTTATCCAAGCGAAAAAGACATCGGAATTAATCGCGCCAGAAACTAAAGAGACCGTTAATAAACAAAAATTGAGCAAAGCCCCGATGACATTAGTACGTCCTTTTGCATTCCAGTCTTGCGCGCCAAAGCAACGTTTGCCGATAGGTGCATAGCCATGATGACGTGGCATGTCGTGAGCAAAACTACTCTCATCGATAAAAAGTCATGTTGTCTTGGAAGACTTGCTTCGGGGTTGGCTTTGGGATGTTTGAGGGTTTTTTTTACGGCGAATCCCTAGACGTTTTAACGCATGGCGAATCCCGCCTTCCGTAATCCCAAAACGGGCTGAGCGTTCATAATGGTAAGCATCGGGATATAACTCTACATCTTGTTTTAGAGCTTCCATGTCTATTTTAGTTGGTCTGTTACGTGTCCCTTTGGCTTCCAATACTTTGCTCCACCTGACGACGCTTGCGATGGCTATTTGAAAGCGTTTCGCTACCGCTGCTAGGGTGAGATTTTCTTCTTGTTTCACTTTTAATACTTTTTTACGGAAATCTATTGAATAGGTCATTTCTTATTCTCTTTTTAAAATACGGTTACTATAAGTGAATAGCTTCGATGGCTTGCTCAAGAGTCATTCGTTTGCGTTTGAAAAATGCGGAAAAAGCGTTACCAATTTCCCAGAGAGAGGACAGGGTATTCGACATCGATTATTTGTGCTGTTTTGGATAGGTTTTAGTATCGGATGTCGGAAAACGGATAACACCATAAGTCGTAGTGATATCCGTTTAGTTTTTAAAAGCTAAAAAATTTATATAATTAGTGATAACTTGTGTTTTCTATTGCTAAGGCTTCGGCAACGGCTTGTTGCATTTCTTCAGCCCGTTTTCGTTCTAAACGCATCATTACCCAGCCCGAAATAAAAACAACAGTGGAAATCAATAAAATAATGATTGTTGCTAATGCGTTAATTTTAGGGCTAACACCTAAACGTACGCTAGAGTAAATCACCATTGGTAAGGTTGTTGAACCTGGCCCCGAGGTAAAACTGGCAATGACTAAGTCGTCTAATGACAGGGTAAAAGCGAGTAACCAGCCTGAGATTAATGCAGGGGCAATAATGGGTAGGGTAATCACGAAAAAGACTTTTAGCGGTGGCGCACCTAAGTCCATTGCCGCTTCTTCAATCGAGTTGTCTAATTCACGCAAACGTGAGGTTGTTATTACCGCCACGTAAGCAGTGCAGAAAGTAACGTGTGCTATCCACATGGTGAGTAGTCCACGTCCTTCAGGGAAGCCTATGGCTTGTTCTAGCGCGACAAACATGAGAAGTAGGGATAGTCCTGTGATAACTTCGGGCATAACCAGTGGTGCTGTAATGAGGGCTGCAAATGTCATTTGTCCACGAAATTGGCGAAACCGTGTCATGACTAAGCCTGCTAATGTTCCCAAAATTACCGCGCTTGTCGCGGCGAATATACCCAGTTGTAAGCTCATCCATGCAGCTTCTAGCATTTGCTCATCTTTTAATAATTCGCTATACCATTTTGTTGAGAAGCTTGACCAAACGGTAACAAGCCGATTTTCATTAAATGAGTAAATCATCAGGATGATGATAGGCGCGTAAAGAAAAACGTAGCCAAAAGATAGCATCGTCCACAGAAAACCCGAATTTGTCTTGTTTGACATGGTCGTTATGCCTCTGTTTGACGGTTTTGGTAGCGGTTAAAGAGGATGATTGGCACAATTAGCAGTAATAACATTATGATAGCAACGGATGAAGCAACAGGCCAATCACGGTTATTAAAGAATTCTTGCCATAATACTTTACCTATCATCAGGGTATCAGGCCCTGCTAGTAATTCGGGTACAATAAATTCGCCTACCACAGGAATAAAAACCAGCATGGAGCCTGCGACAATTCCCCCCATTGAGAGGGGTATTGTAATGGTTAAAAAGGCTTTTATCGGACGACAGCCTAAATCAGCGGCGGCTTCCAGCAAGGAGTTGTCCATTTTAACGAGGTTGGTATAAAGTGGCAGTATCATAAAAGGTAAGTAGTTGTAAACTAAACCAACATAAACTGCAAAAGGGGTGTAGAGCATTTCAATGGGTTGGTCGATAATGCCTAAACCGATTAAAAAGTTGTTGATAATGCCGTTATTTTTCAGCAAACCTACCCATGCGTAAACTCGAATTAAAAATGAGGTCCATGAGGGAAGAATAATTAGCATTAATAGCATGTTGCGTATGGAGGCATCTGCATTTGCAATAGCATACGCGATGGGATAACCAATCAGTAAGCATAACAATGTGGTAAAAAAGGCAATGGTTAGCGAGCTGATATAGGCTGTAATGTATAAGTTGTCATTCCATAAGTAAGCATAATTGCCTAGCTTTAATGTCAGTTGTACGATGTCGTTTTCCCGTACAATGAGCGGTGTATAGGGCGGAATGGCAATTGCTGCTTCGCTAAAACTGATTTTTAGTACAATGGCAAATGGAACGAGAAAAAACAGTAAAAACCAAATGTAGGGAATGGCAATAACGAAAAATCGGGGTTTGGGTAGCCAAGGATTAAAGAAGTTTATCATGATGTTAGCACCACCATACTTTCAGAATGCCAACTGATATAAACGTCGTCTTTCCATGTAACGGATAGTTTGGAAAATCGTCCTTGATTGGCAACTGTTGCTTGTACGCGTTTACCTGATTCTAAGTTGATGTAATAAATAGAATGGCTGCCTAAATAGGCAATATCATGTACAACTCCTTTTGCCCAGTTGTATTCATGGTCGGGCTGTTCTGTCAGGATGGTGATTTTTTCAGGGCGAATGGCTACACATACCTGCATCCCTTCTTCACCTGTAATACCATGTTCTACATAAAATTTATTTGGTATAGCAGGGCAGCTTATCTTGACATAATTGGGTTCATCTTCTACTAAAATCCCTTCAAACATATTGGCAGAGCCAATAAATTCCGCCGTAAACCGACTGTTTGGCGTTTCATATACAACGGTTGGCGCGCCGACTTGTAATAATCGTCCTTTGTCCATGATGCCGATGCGTCCTGCCATGGTCATGGCTTCTTCTTGGTCATGCGTTACCATAACGCAGGTGACACCAACGCGTTCCAAAATTTCCACAACTTCTAATTGCATTTGTCCGCGCAATTTTTTGTCTAACGCACCCATCGGTTCATCGAGTAATAAGAGTTTTGGTTTTTTTGCTAAACTGCGGGCCAATGCAACCCGTTGTTTTTGACCGCCTGATAATTGGTGCGGTTTACGTTTTGCGTAAGCGGACATACGGACTAATTCTAACATTTTAGCAACTTGTTCAAGACGTTCTGTTTTAGGAATCGCATCTTGTTTTAAACCAAACTCTATGTTTTGGGCAACAGTTAAATGCGGAAACAAGGCATAGGATTGAAACATCATATTAACGGGGCGCAAATAAGGCGGAATGCTGGACATGTCCTGTCCATCAATATAAATTCTACCCTCAGAAGGAATTTCAAAGCCTGCTAACATGCGCAATAAGGTAGATTTGCCGCAGCCAGAACTGCCTAATAATGCAAAAATTTCACCTTTGTTAATCGCTAAACTCACATTGTCAACTGCTACAAATTTGTCAAACGATTTAGTAATATTTTCAATGCGAATATAGTTAGCATTATCAGACTTAGGCAGTACAGAAATGGGTTTACTATCTACTGCGGAGAGGTCTTCTTCAGCCACTGCCATAATAATAAATCTCCTTAAAATAATAACTTGTAAAATAATATGTTAATAGTTAAGTTACTGTACAATAGAACAGTCCTTTGTAAACGACTCCTCCCCCCGTAGAGATGCTATCTCTTGTGTCTTTTTCCCCATACTACACAGCAATTTTCGTTTTGTAACGGGCATACCAAGCATTGTTATTTTGGCGAATTAGGAAATATGCACATAATTATGATTTATTAACAATATGTAGTTGCACTGACCTTATTTAGTTATTTTCCCGATAGCATTAATGTATTATATTTTCACCTGCTCGAATTTTGATACGAAAAATTTGTTTACCTAGCCTACACGACGGCTTAAGCGACTATGCCATTGTACTTGATTTATTATTTTCTACGGTCAGTTTACATGACAATCACTCTTTCGTTTTCTCCACGTTACATCCATGTCTAATGGATATTGTCATGAACGCAATACAAGCTCATATCCTTGTTGTAGATGATGCACAGCTAATCCGCAACATGATGGTACAAGTTTTAAAAAAAGCAGGTTATACGGTTGATACTGTAGAAAATGGTCAGCAAGCTGTTGATTATTTTATTGAATACCACCCAGACTTGATTTTAATGGATGCGGATATGCCCGTTTTAAATGGCTTAGAAGCCTGTCAGCGTATTCGTGAATTACCTGAGGGAAAAAATATCCCCATTCTTATCGTCACTGCATTTGGTGAGCGAGAATGGGTTGACCGTGCCTATCAAATGGGAGCTACTGATTATCTCACTAAGCCTGTAAATTGGCATGTGTTACGCAATCGGATTCATTATATTTTACAAGCTCGTCGTGCGGAAGAAGCCTTATTTGAAGAAAAAGAACGCGCACAAGTCACGCTTGCGTCTATTGGTGATGGTGTTATCACCACCAATGCAGAAGGAAAAGTTGATTATATTAATCCTGTCGCTGTGCGTTTAACGGGCTGGACACCTGAAAGAGCTTACGGGCAAGCATTAAATGAAGTTTTTTTCGTCATTGATGAAACGACTGGTGAACCCGTTGAAGCTCCCTTACAACGTTGTTTGGAACAGGGTGAAACAGTTGATATTGCAAAAGAAAATAATGTTTTACTCAACCGTCAAACTAAACAATATTTTGCAATTGAAGACTCTGTTGCCCCTATTCGTGACCGTAAAGGTCATATTATCGGTGTCGTCGTTGTTTTTCATGATGTAACTGAATTGGTTTACAAATCAAAACATGATTCGCTAACAGATTTATATAATCGCCGCGAATTCGAATCCCGTTTAAAACGCACGCTACACACGAAAAGCCCTATTGAGCATAGTCTGCTCTATATGGATTTAGACCAATTTAAAATCGTCAATGATTTATGTGGACACGAGGCAGGCGACCAATTACTAAAGGATGTCGCCTTACTGCTAAAGAAAAAAGTTAAAGAAAATCATGGCTATGGACGTGCAACACTCGCCCGTTTGGGCGGTGATGAATTCGGCTTGTTATTAGAAAAATGCGGACTGCAACAATCGACAAATATCGCCAATAATATTCGTGAAGCTATTGAAAATTATCGGTTTTTTTGGCGTAGTAACGATACACAAGAAACAGGTATATTCAGCATAGGCATTAGTATCGGCTTAGTTCCCTTTAATACGGAACACGCGCCACAACATGATGTTTTAGCGGTTGCGGATGCTTCTTGTTTTGCGGCAAAACATGCAGGGCGCAATATGGTGCATGTTTATCAAGAAAAATATGCGGAGCAATTAGAGCGACATAAAGAAATTCAATGGGTTTCATTGATTAATGATAATTTGACGCGAGAAAATGGTTTTTCTCTCTATTATCAACCAATTATGCCACTCTCCGAACCCGAACAAGGGTTTCACTATGAAATATTACTGCGAATGGATGACCAACGCGGTAGTTTATTATCTCCCGGCTCTTTTCTCTCCGCTGCAGGACGGCATAATTTAATGCCCATTTTAGACCAATGGGTTGTAAAAACAGTCTTACAATGGTTTGTTAATAATCCACACTATATTCCACAATTAACCTTATTATCCATTAATATTTCTGGACATTCTTTAGGGGATAAAAATTTTTTAGCGACTGTCATCGATAGTATTCGCCATGCACCCATTCCCCCTTATAAACTGTGTTTTGAGATTAATGAAACCAGTGCAATCACGAATTTAAGTGGTGCGGTTAATTTTATGAGTCATTTAAAAAAATTAGGTTGTCGCTTTGCGCTGGATAATTTTGGGGCGGGCATGTCTTCTTTTAGTTATTTAAAGAATTTACCCATTGATTTTATAAAAATTGATGGCGATTTTGTAAAAGGTATTGTGAATGACCCTATAGATTATGCAACTGTGAAAGCGATTAATGATATTGGGCATTTAATGCACATAAAAACAATTGCTGAACGGGTCGAAACAAAGGCCATTTTAGATAAATTAAAAGGTATTAGTGTGGATTATGTGCAGGGATATTGGGTTGGAGAACCGCAGCCATTAAAAATTAAAGAATCAATTCATTAGGGTTAAAAATCAATCTATTGAATATATTTCTTATTTTTTATTGTAACTGTTTCTGTACAATTAATATTTTAAACGGGAACAGGTACTTTTTGTAAAATTGCCGTGACAACGTTTTCAGCTTCCATGCCTGAAAACCGTGCTTGTGAATCTATTTTTAAACGGTGAGCTAATACTGCAACGGCAATTTCTTGAATATGTTGTGGTGTGACAAATTCTAATCCGTCAAACAACGCAAGTGCTTGAGAAACCTTCATCAGTGCTAAAGACGCACGCGGACTTGCTCCCATCTGAATACCCGCAAATTGACGAGTTGTGCTAACAAGACGCACGATGTAATGTTTTAATTCTTCACTAATCCGCACGGCTTGCACCGCTTTACGTAACAACAATACTTCATCTCGACTCACACAAGCTTTAATGTCATTCATAGGTTGTTCAGTGCGATGTGTGGTTAAAATAGCAACTTCATCTTCAATGCCGACATATCCCAGTTGAAAGCGCATGGCAAATCTATCCATTTGTGCTTCAGGTAATGGGTATGTACCATGAAATTCAATTGGATTTTGGGTCGCAATAACAAAAAATAATTCATTCAGTGGATAACGAGAGCCTTCTATGCTCACTTGTTGCTCTGCCATCGCTTCTAACAAGGCGGATTGTGCGCGTGGCGAGGCGCGATTAATTTCATCGGCTAATAAAATTTCTGTAAAAATAGGCCCTTTATGAAACCGAAAAGATTGGTCGCGTGGGTCAAAAATAGAAACCCCAAGAATATCTGAAGGCAGTAAATCAGGGGTAAATTGAATGCGTTGAAATGTGAGTTGTAATGATTGAGCAAGGGCTTTAGCCAGTGTTGTTTTACCTGTACCGGGTAAATCTTCAAGAAGTACATGTCCACCACTGGCAAATGCTGCCATTAATTTGCGAATCGCGCTATGTTGTCCCTTTACAACATTGCCTAAATTGGCGGTGATGCGTTGATAAATAACCAAAGGGGATAAAGATTCTTGCATGAGTATATAAGATTGCGCGATTCTATAAGGACGTTTATGAGGAATATGGCTCATTATACAAGGTTTATCTAAAAAAGAACGTTAAGCATGTGTTTAGGTCAATTAAACTAATCATCCAATCATCCCGAATTTTTATACTGTAACGATAGCTTATACCTACCCCAAAAAGAAAAGTTTATATTAAACAGATAACTGACCTATCAAATAATAGATTTATGACATTATGTTTAGATATCCTACTCTTGCTTCTTATTAGGGGATGTTTTTGTTATTATCCATTCACAGCTATAGCGTATTCACCTGCTGAACATGCGAGTATGGATTGACCCCCCCATATACCATACCCAGTCTCAACGATTTTTGGTGTTCACTCTCTTGATAATGGGGGTGTAAATTAGAACAAATGAGGAAATTATTAGTATGAAAAAGTCGTTCTCTTGGTTGCTTTTAGGACTCAGCAGTTTTTTACTGGCATCGTCTGCATGGTCTGCAACAGTGGTAGAACATCGTAATGCGCAAGGACAAGTGCAGCAGGTTATTATCGATGATCAACACGCACGCATGAATAATGAGCATAGTCCAAGTCAATATATGCTAGTTGATTTCGCGGCGCGGCTAATGTACGCCGTAGATATTAAACAGAAAACTATTGTTAAAATCTCAATGGATAAACCTGTTGAACCCAGTTTACCCGCAGGCATGGAAATGCCTAAACAAAAACCCGTTGATGCACAACTGGTTAAAAAAGATGCAGGCATAGATGTTGCGGGTTATCCCACGACACATTATCAAGTAACTGCTAATGGTAAAATGTGTTCTGATGATTATTTTTCTGTAGATGCGTATAAAACACCGCATATAGATAGTTTTTTAAAGACCATGCAAGAAATGTCCAAATCACGGAAAAAGATGATGAGTATGTTTCCCATGAGCGACCCCTGCGCAAAAGCACACGCCACGTTAGAGCCTGATGCCAGCATAATGGGTATGCCAATGAAAAGTATTGGTAATGATGGTGAAGTAAGACACGAAATTTTAAGTATTAAAGTCGACGTGCCAACAACCGCAGAAACCTTTGCGCTACCAACGGATTTTAAAACGATGACTGAACAAGAAATGGTGCAGTCAATTCAAGGTAATATCCGTAAGCAAATGGAAAAATTACGCCAAGGCGGACAACAACCCCCTCAACAAGGTGTACCCCCAGCACCAGCAAGCCAACCAGCAGCAACGCCTGCACCTGTACCCGTTGAAACCCCGCCCGCACAACCTGCTCAGTAGGAATACTTTACGCAGTGTTATTAAAAGCAAAAGGCACGAATTATTCGTGCCTTTTTTAGTTTTAAACAATGACCAGATTAATTTTATAACCGCCACAATTTAAATGAGATATTGATATTCTGAAGCGCAATTAATCCTCAAAGCATCGTTATTTTTTTTCCTCAATAAGGCGTTTGATATGCGGAATCGCATCAAAAACAGCCGTTGCAAAGTTATTGTACGCATCAGGGTTTGCATCAATCCATTCTTTATTAGCAACAACAACGGCTTGCACAGCAATTGTTGTTACACTACTACTAAAAAAGCCGCTTTGCAATTTATCGTATGTACCTGACGGAATTTTGGCAAAATGATAAATCCGTTTTCCCAACTGGTCTTTCTTATTATCAAAATCGCCATCATCTACCGCAACCAATTGCAATTTATCCCCTTGTGCATTAAAGGTTTTCATTATCTCGGAATTCAGTCCGCCAACATATAACAAACATTGCGCCTCTTTACCCTCAACCAATTGCGCTAAAGCGCGTCCATCGCCAATTGGCAAGGTTGGTACTTTCGCATAATCTTCATCTAACAGCGTAAATGACCGCCATGTTAATGCTGAACCACTCCCTTTTACACCAACTAACAGCGTGTATTTTTCAGGATAATCTTCCAAATCCCCCACGCTACCCACACCTGACTGACGATTACAAATTAAATGCACATACTCATCATAAAGTGTTGCGGTTTGTTCTAATTTTAAAGCGGTTTGTAATTGCATATCTTCTTCTGCAAAATACGCATCCGCCTGTACAATCGCCGCATCACAAGATTTGTCTTTTAATTTTTTAAGATTATCCGCAGAACCTTTAGTTTCAAGCACGTTGACCGTTACATCACCTTTCGCTTGCGTCGCAATCATCCCACCCACAGGAAAATAAATCCCTGTTTTCCCGCCTGTACATAAATTCAAAACAGGCTCGCCCGCCCAGACAGTGGGAAGTGACAGACTAAATAATCCTATGATTAAAAATAATTTATTCACCTTATTCATAATTTGATACCTTTACGAGTCGTCATGTATTCTAAAGGGGTAAACGAACCCTATTCAGTTTATTTATTGAATATAGTTGTGTTTCTTTCCAGTTCAAGTCTAACAGCCTGTCAAGTTATTTTTGAATAACGATTATTAATTATTTCAATAGCTATTTATTTATAGATTAAGCCTGTCTATAATGCGTGAACTAAATAACATAAACAGCTTTTTCAACTGTAAACACCACCAAAAGAGGAGAGGGATATGAGTAAACTGGACTATAAGTCCCTGTATAACCAATCTATTCAAGACCCCGCAGGTTTCTGGGGAGAAGCCGCGAAGTCTTTACATTGGTACACCCAGCCCGTAAAAGTATTAGACGATACCCGTAAGCCTTTTTATCGTTGGTTTTCAGGTGGAGAAATCAATACTTGCTACAACGCCTTAGACCGTCACGTTGAAGAAGGACGGGGTGAACAACTCGCCCTCATCTATGATAGCCCTGTCGCAAATATTGTTAAAAAATATACTTACAGTGAATTACGTGACCAAGTTGCTAAATTTGCAGGTGCATTACATAGCAATGGTGTCGCTAAAGGCGACCGCGTCATTATTTATATGCCCATGGTACCTGAAGCCGTGATTGCTATGTTGGCATGTGCGCGTATCGGCGCGATTCACTCCGTCGTTTTTGGTGGATTTGCTTCAAAAGAACTCGCAACGCGAATTAATGACGCTAAACCCGTTATGATGATTTCCGCCTCTTGCGGATTAGAAGGTAAAAAGGTTGTTCCCTACAAACCTTTATTGGATGAAGCCATTCAATTAGCCACCCACAAACCTGATAAATGTATTATTTTTCAACGTCCTCAAGTGCAAGCAACGATGCAAGAAGGACGGGACTTGGATTGGGCAACCTTAATGCTCAAATCAGCCGCGATTGATTGCGTGCCCGTTGCAGCAACTGACCCCTTATATGTTCTCTATACCTCTGGTACAACAGGTATTCCAAAAGGCGTTGTGCGTGACAACGGTGGTCATGCAGTCGCGCTTAATTGGTCAATGAAACACATTTACAACGTACAACCCGGTGATGTTTTCTGGGCGGCTTCTGATGTAGGTTGGGTTGTTGGACACTCCTATATCGTTTATGCCCCCTTGATTTACGGTTGCACCACCGTTGTTTATGAAGGCAAACCCGTTGGTACACCCGACCCCGGTGCATTCTGGCGCGTGATTGCAGAACATAACGTGAACGTCCTCTTTACCGCACCAACTGCCTTCCGTGCGATTAAAAAAGAAGACCCAAACGCTGAATATTTAAAAAAATACGATATGTCCAACTTCCGCGCCCTATTCCTCGCGGGCGAACGTTGCGACCCCGACACCCTACAATGGGCACAAGAAATTTTACAAAAACCCGTTGTTGACCACTGGTGGCAAACCGAAACAGGTTGGGCAATCGCGGCTAACTGCTTAGGCATTGAAGCCATGCCTATCAAACCGGGTTCACCCACCAAACCCGTACCGGGCCACGCCGTTTGTGTCCTAGACGAAACAGGGCAAGAAATCAAAGGTGCAGGCATGGGAACAATTGTTATCCGCCTACCCTTACCTCCCGGATGTTTACCCACCCTGTGGAATAACGACGAACGCTTTAAAAGCTCCTACTTAGATGCCCATCCCGGTTACTACTTAACAGGCGATGCAGGCTATATCGACGAAGATGGTTACTTATACATCATGAGTCGGATTGACGACATCATCAACGTTGCAGGACATCGCCTATCCACAGGTTCTATGGAAGAAGTCCTCGCTTCACACCCTGATGTTGCTGAATGTGCCGTCATCGGTGTCTCCGACCAACTCAAAGGCGAACTACCTTTAGGCATGGTTGTTTTAAAATCAGGCGTTTCCCGCTCTGACAAAGAAATTGTCGACGAACTGGTCAAAATGGTACGCGATAAAATTGGCCCTGTTGCCTCCTTCAAAGTCGCAACCGTGGTTAAACGCCTACCCAAAACCCGTTCAGGCAAAATTCTGCGCGGGACGATGAAAAAAATCGCCGATGGGCAAGAATATAAAATGCCCGCAACGATTGACGACCCAATGATTCTGGATGAAATCACCGAATCACTAGAACAACTGGGTTATCACGCACGAGTTGTGGTTTAACAACGTAACAAATCCTGTCGGTACGTTTACCCACGTACCGACGGATAAAAGCTATTTTTACAAAATTACCCTTGCAGTTGACGTAAACGCTAACTGTCATACACAATAACCCCTTACCAAGAAAGGAAAGTTTAGCAATGACGCAAGCCACCTCCGCAGGCGCACGCTTTCGCAGTGCTGTCGACACCGAAAGACCCTTACAAGTTGTCGGCACAATCAACGCCTACAGCGCAATGCTCGCAGAACGCGCTGGATTTAAAGCCATTTACTTATCTGGAGCGGGCGTTGCCAATGCTTCTTTTGGCTTACCTGATTTAGGCATCACCATGTTAAATGATGTGGTTGAAGATGCCAGCCGTATCACCGCCGCCACTGAAGTCCCCTTATTAGTCGACATCGACACAGGCTGGGGTGCTGCTTTCAACATTTCCCGCACTGTCAAAGAAATGATACGTGCAGGCGTTGCCGCTGTACACATTGAAGACCAAGTCCAAGCCAAACGTTGCGGACACCGTCCCAATAAATCACTGGTTTCCACCGAAGAAATGGCCGACCGCGTTAAAGCCGCCGTTGACGCAAAAACAGACTCACAATTCGTCATCATGGCGCGTACTGATGCCTACGCCAACGAAGGCAAACAAGCCGCGATTGACCGCGCATGTGCCTATGTAGAAGCAGGCGCAGACATGATTTTTGCCGAAGCCCTCTACACCCTAGAAGACTACAAAGGCTTTACCGAAGCCGTAAAAGTTCCTGTTCTAGCAAACATCACCGAATTCGGTAAAACCCCCTTGTTCACCGTAGAAGAACTTGGCAACGTGGGCGCGCGTTTAGTGTTATACCCCCTCTCCGCCTTCCGTGCCATGAGCAACGCCGCCATTCAAGTCTATGGCGCGATACGCCAACAAGGAACACAAAAAGACGTAGTAAACCTGATGCAAACCCGCAACGAACTCTACGAAGTTCTCGGTTATCACGCTTACGAACAAAAATTAGACGCACTCTTTAAAGAAGGAAAATAACATGTCAGAAGCAAAAGTTGTTGATAAAAACGCAGGCGGTCTGCGTGGTCAAGTCGCAGGACAAACCAGCATTTGTACCGTTGGCAAAGCAGGCTCAGGCTTAACCTATCGCGGTTATGAAATTGAAGAACTTGCCGAAAAAGCCACCTTTGAAGAAGTTGCCTACTTACTGTTATACGGCAAATTACCGACCCAAGCCGAATTAGACAACTACAAACAACGCTTACGCAGCCTCCGCGCGCTACCCAGCGCATTAAAGAGCGCGTTAGAACTCATTCCTGCAAACGCCCACCCCATGGACGTAATGCGGACAGGCTGCTCTATTCTCGGTACGTTAGAACCCGAAGAAACCTTCGAACAACAACACACCGTTGCCGACCGTTTACTCGCCACTTTCCCCGGTATCCTCTGCTACTGGTATCGCTTCGTTACCTACGGACAACGCATTGACGGCTACACCCCCGAAGAAAGCTTAGCGGGTCACTTCCTGCACATGCTGCACGACAAAGCCCCCAACGAAAAACACAAACGTTGCATGGATGCCTCCCTTGTTCTCTATGCAGAACATGAATTTAACGCATCCACCTTCACCGCCAGAGTCTGCTCCGCCACCCTCTCCGATTTCTACTCCTGCATTACAGGTGCAATCGGCTCTTTACGTGGTCCTTTACACGGTGGTGCAAATGAAGCCGCAATGGCACTCATCGAAAAATTCCACAACGCTGAAGAAGCGACAACAGGCTTAAAAGCCATGTTAGAACGCAAAGATAAAATCATGGGCTTCGGTCATGCGGTTTACTCCAAATACGACCCTCGCAACGCCACCATCAAAGCATGGTCTAAAACCTTATCCGAAGATGTCGGCGGACAAAACCTCTATGCCATCTCCGAAGCCGTAGAAAAAGTCATGTGGGACGAAAAGAAACTATTCCCCAATTTAGACTTTTACAGCGCGAGTGCCTACCACTTCATGGGCATTCCCACCCCCTTATTCACCCCCATATTCGTCATGTCCCGCATCACAGGCTGGGCAGCGCACGTAATGGAACAACGTGGCAACAACAAACTTATCCGTCCTAGCGCGGAATACATAGGACTTGATAGCCGTCCCTATGTCGCCATCGACAAACGTTAACCTCATTTTCCCTCACCCCGCCCCACGCTCAAAAGGAATCGGGCAGATGGGGTGAAGGAAAAACCCTTTTATTAAAAACCCATAGCAACAATAGCTACCCCGCTTGAGCTAAAGTTTTAGAACCCGTCATCCCCGGTACTTCTATGCCCAATGGCATAAAAGTATCCGGTACCTCTTATGACTTAGACCCCGTACAAGGCGCATTCAACATCGGCGCAATGATTCGCTGGTTAGACTTTAATAACACTTGGTCAACCGCTGAATGGGGTCATCCTTCCGATAACTTAGGCGGTATTTTAGCGGTTGCTGATTATTTAAGCTGTAAAGCCGTTGCTTCTGGCAAACCTGCTTTCTCTCGTTCCCACGCTCTGGCATGGGAATGCAGATTGCGTCGCTCCAGCGGCGCGAGTGGCTTACGTTTTCAAGTGCAAAGTTATTCTCTCTACAGGCTAAAGTTTTTAATTATTAATCACCAGCAGTGTTAGAGAGAGATTATCTAAAACACGCGCCGCTGGAGCATGGGAACGAGGAAAAACTTGACCAAAACTACCAAATGATTTCTAAAGAGTAATTATTAAATTGACTGTCTTTACTCACTATAGGCAGTTGTTCACATAAGCTTTGAGCAATCAATATACGATCAAAGGGATCGCGGTGATGCAAGGGAAGTTTCCCCAGTTGAATGAGATGTTCCACTGTAATAGGTAATAGTGTAAATTTATTGTTAATTAATTCTTTGGGAATCAGAATTTCAAAGGATTGTGCTAATTCAAGTTTCTTTAAGCTACTTTTGATTGAAATTTCCCAAAGTGTGGCAATGCTAATCAAAACCTCATTATTAGTATCTTGTATCAGTAATTGACTGTGTTGACTTAGATTGTCGTCACCATTAATAAACCATAGGAATGCGTGCGTATCTAATAACAAACGCATTACATATAATCCTTAAACTCATCTAGTGGTGCATCAAAATCATCAGTCATTTTAATTAAGCCTTTGGAACTACCAAAGATACGTTGCTTGCCTATTTCAGGCTGTTGTGTTTGAGTGATGATGGCTTTGATCTGGTTCAACACATTCAGTAATTGCTGGTAATCTTGTTCCGCAAGCAAAATGGCAGATTGTCCATGACCTAGCGAAAGTTTTAGGGGTTCATGTGTCGTCAGGGTTTGTTGTATTAATTGCTGTAACTGTGGACTCAGTTCCGATTGAGAAATGCTATACATGATTTAGATTCTCCTTATCTGGTATATATTGGCTTCATTATCATGTAAATAAAACCGATTGCAACAAAAAAATTGCTGCTCATATTACAGTAGCACCAAAATAAGGGGTAATTTAAAGTACTCCTAAACTGATTTTGGGAACTCCGTTAAGGGATTCCTGTGTTACAAGCTAAAGCAAACCATTTTCGTTAATCTGTGAATTCACTTGAAATGTGTACATAATGATTTTTCACCCTGTAAAACTAAATTTAGCAATTATTAACGATAATAGTATATATCCATTCCTCTCGTTCCCACGCTCTGGCGTGGGAATGCAGATTGCGTCGCTCCAGCGGCGCGAGTGGTTTACGCTCTCAAGTGCAAAGTTATTCTCTCCACAGGCTAAAGTTTTTAATTATTAATCACCAGCAGTGTTAGAGATATTATCTAAAACACGCGCCGCTGGAGCGACGCAATCTGCATTCCCACGCCAGAGCGTGGGAACGAGGAAAAACTGTACTGAATATTTTGGATTTAATGCCACACATTGCGCTAAATGAATTAAGGCATTGGGGAAATCTGCTTGCTGTAAATAGGCATTTCCTTGCCCTTTGGCTAACATGCTTTCAAAACTTTGGATAATTTTGGTTGCGTCACTCATGGGAATTCTCGGGGGTTGAATTATTGTTTTTTGGAGGACCAAGCACGTTCAAATAAATCATCAATTTCATCCATAGTTGTATTATGTGGATAATATTCATCTTCATGATAATCAGATTCTGATGAATTAAAATATTCATCGTGTCGCTCTTTTATGTCAAATGCGTTGACTATTCTCTTTTTATGTTCAGCATAATCATTACTTGTTATAAAAACGCCTAAGTCACCTGCTAGAACGTCAATTTTTTCTTCTATTAATTCCAGAAGTTTATCTTCAGCACCAGAATAATCGCCTCCTTCTATTGAACCGAAAACGTCTTCCGGTGAAAAATCATCACGAACGTAATACTCAAAATAAGTAACTACAGACTCGATAAAAGATGATATAACTAATTTTTGAGTTTCACCATCAAACTTACTTATTATTAACGAGATAGTTATCAAATCATCCCATTCTCCAAATTTAGGTATTTTCTCTTGCATAAAATTAAATACCCATTCTTGTGCAATTACCTTGTGAGTAAATGCCCAATCGATAACGTCAAGACCATTGCCAGAAGTGATGCCTGAACTTGAGTTCACTAAAAAATCGATTGCCTTAGCAATATTTGGCTCACTAGGTACAAGTGATGAATTATAAGCTCTTACAATTAAGATTAATTTTGCAATGTAATCAGGAAGATAATCTTTAAAAGAAACTAGAACGGCTTTATCTAATAATCCCTCCGCAATATTTTTTGCGATGGTAGAATTAATAATCTCGTTTTTTGAAAGATCGGAAAGAGTGTTTAGCGAATCGATTGTTCGTAAACTGAGAAAACCTGCTTTTAAAGAAACAGTGTCATTCGCATAGCGTCGCAAGATATAATCGCCAACGGAGGGATTGAATAGATTAAAAAATGGTTCATTCTTTCCATAGATAACTCTCTTCAAAAAAGAACCTGTAAGATGTTTGATATTGAGAGAAAAATCTCTTTTGCCGTGCAAATTATTATGTTCAGGAATTGAAACATACCGTTGATATGCTTCGGATAACAGAGATTCAT
This sequence comes from Beggiatoa leptomitoformis, assembly GCF_001305575.3. Taxonomy (NCBI): domain Bacteria; kingdom Pseudomonadati; phylum Pseudomonadota; class Gammaproteobacteria; order Thiotrichales; family Thiotrichaceae; genus Beggiatoa; species Beggiatoa leptomitoformis. The sequence continues at coordinate 4,235,817 of NZ_CP012373.2, read as the reverse complement.
CAATACTACGCATATTTAGTGTAACCAGTAGAACCAGTGCCCTGCCGAAATCATCAAGTTGTACTGTAAAAGAATGTTCCCAGACATCGATAGGATTATCCAATGTCTTAGATATATAATTCCAATACTCTGCTATAGGAGTATTATCCAAACTTATTCTATCATAATCAGTAATATAATTGATTAATCGAGGGTTAAAATTTTGGTGTTTAATAATATCTCTGTAACGTTTATTGAGATAGATTTGCTCAATAAAGTCTTTAGCAAGATTCGAGTGCCACAAATGATTATAGAGGATTTTAGCCTTATCTAAGTTTGATAGAGAGTCTAGCGTTAACTCATATTCATTTTGGTCGAGCTTATTGTGCTGAAACTCGTCATGAACAATTTTTCCCTGATTTAAAATCGTTGTGCGTGATGTAAGAAGTAATCGTGTATTTGGAGATTTTCGGACACGCCCTATAAAATGCACTATTTTACTGCCTTCATGTCCTGTCAATGCCTCTAAATAATTTCTTCCCAAAAAGTCATCAAAATAGAAGAGTTGTTTTTCACTGTTCTGAAAAACCTCCTCTGCCTCCTGAATATCTTCACTAATAACAAATAATTTAAAGTCTTCCAGCACATAATGTAAGAGTAAATGCCTTGCGAGCGTTGTTTTTCCAATTCCCGCAGAACCCGTAATAATAACCGTTCTTCGCGCTTCTAATTTTTTGATAGCACGATCATGATTTTCTGTTTTTATATATAAATGAGCAATCTCTTGAATAGACTCTAATTCATCGTGACTACGATCATAAATAGGTTTATTAAGCATGTATTGGAGTACATTAGTGCTTGACAACCAAAGTTTGTAATGTCTCCGTTCTACCTCTGCATGACGGGCAAGTAAATCATTTAAGTCTTCTTTACCGAAAATGTCGCTATCTTTTAGATACGGTGCAAAAATTTTAACTATTTTTGTTTTATCTTCGCGTGATAACGGGTGAGATAGCATGAGGATGTAACGAGCAGTCTTAAGCTTTTCTACTTTCGGTTTTTCCTCAGATTTCAGACGTGAAATGAGCGTGTTTAATGGTGTAGAAATCCAATGCTTACATTGCAGAATGGTTTCTTTTCCGTCCGATGAAAAAAATCGACCATCAACACCTCCATCTCGTCCTGCTTTAAAACGTTCGTAGCGCACACCGTATTCAGAGCTGAGTAAGTCCGTACATAGAACTTCAAACTCTTTATCATTTAGCGTTTTAAAATCGTAATCAGTCATGATTTGGTTAAGTTCATCTCGTCGTTCATGATATGGGAGACGCTCTGAAAAATCATTTGTTTTACCGACATATAGAGCAATCCATTCCAGTTCTGTCCTCTCATATGCAAAAATATAAAGGTCAGAAAATTTATTCCATTCTTCATTAAAGCTGTAAATATCAAACTCTAGGTTATTACCATTACCCAAAGACATTTTTCCATAAAAATCTCCATTTTCTAATGAATTTTTCATCTGCGTAAAGGGAATAAATCAATATATTATTTCAAAAAACACCTATCAATAATACGTTAGCACATAACAAAATTCACTACCCAAACAATACCCCTACCAACCCACAACACTAACAACATACAAACACTCACTGTGGAATACGCTACACTATTCCACCCTACGCGAAATTGTCGACAATCTCCCATTATCCCCATTCATTCAATGTACTCAGTCGTTGATAAACTTCTAATGGTTTTTTCTTTGCGATATAAATGCAAATATTGGTGTCTAACAAATAACGCAATTTCACAACCATTCTTCCCGAGATTGGGGTACATCGCTCATACGTTCATTCATAAAATCGTCTGGCAACTGCGTTAGGTTAGTTGGTTCAGGCTGTTTTAAACTATTTTGCAATATTTCTAATACCAACAAAACATTGACCTGTTGATTCGCCCATTCTTGAGGCAATTTAATTGAAAGCAAACCATTTTCGTTAATCTGTGAATTCACTTGAAACGTGTGCATAATGATTTTTCACTCTGTAAAACTATATTTAACCTGAGTTCGGGATAAGCGATTAGAGCAAAGGAGTCAAATCCTTTCTGGCAATATTCAAAGAAGGTAGTTTATCCTGATAAGAATAAGCGACCAAACTTGCGACAACGTTAATCATATAATTGGTTAATGAACGATGCCGCGAGTGTTCTAAATCAAAGATATTTTTCAGCTGGTCATTAATCGTTTCAATGATACAACGCTTACGTAACAAAAGCTTATCGAAAGCGGCGAGTACTCGGGGTTTCATGTTTTTCTTCAAGGTGGTAATCAGTTCTACGTCATCTAAAGCTAATAACGCCGCTAGTTTTTTAGAGAGATAGCCACGGTCTCCAAAGACTTTACCGATAAAGTTTTTCAGCATACTTGGAACAGGTTTTCTATCATCGACATTGCCGCGCGTAATCCGAAAGGAGAGGATTTGACCGCAATCGTCGACTAAGAGATGGAGTTTAAAGCCATAAAACCATCCTGTTGAGGATTTACCTCTTTGCGCCTCCTCTTTGAAGGTTTGGTGGCGTGAAATCCGTAGGTTATCGCAAACCCGTAAAGGGGTTGAATCAATAAAGGCAATCCCCTTCCCTGTGGCGCAACGGCTTTTCATGAAGAAAGTCAGAGGAATCAAGATGTCAGGTAACAGCTCAATAAAACGATTGTAGGAGACAAGTTTCGGAAATGCCTGAGACAGATGCTGATGACGGGTATAAAACCATTTGAAGGTTCTGTAACCTGAGGAGTGGTACAAGACAATAAGAGTGATGATTTCAGAAGGGCTTAAACTGCGAGTTCTACGTCTTTTTTTGCAGCCATCGTTGAGTTGAGTTTTTTCCCATTCAGGAATAAATGCGTTGCAGAAATCATCCACTTCACAAAATAATCGTGTTAAATTCATGATAGGCAAGCTCGTTGAGAAATATGGAATGTAGAGATTTTATATTTTCTCAGATTTTATCGCGCTTGCCTTCCTTAGACCGAACTCAGGTTATGCTAAGAAGAGTTACGTTTCTAATATGTTAAAGCCCGCTTGAACACGACTGAATAACCACTGTGCGTAAAAACATAAAAAAAGAGCCTCTCAATAAGTTTGATAAGGCTCTGTTGCAAAAACGTTTATAGCTTATAGGCTCAAATACAAACTTTAAAACGCATCCCCCGGAATACGGACATAACCTTCCATTAACACCCGTGCGCTACGACCCATCACGGCTTTAGTCGCAGTCCATTCGCCATTGACTAATTTAGCTTCTGCACCAACGCGTAGCGTACCCGATGGATGACCAAAACGGACGGCGTTACGTTCGCCACCGCCTGCTGCTAAATTGACCAAGGTTCCAGGGATAGCAGCGGCTGTGCCAATAGCCACGGCAGCAGTGCCCATCATGGCATGGTGTAATTTACCCATGGATAAAGCACGGACATTCACATCAATATCATCTAAAGTGACTTGTTTACCGCTAGATGAGACATAAGCTTGTGGTTTAGCAACAAATGCGATTTTAGGCGTGTGTTGACGGCTTGCGGCTTCTTCAAGTTTACTGATTAACCCCATGCGTAAGGCAGCGTGGGCGCGAATGGTTTCAAAGCGGGCTAACGCAGCAGGGTCGCCGTTGATGGCTTCTTGTAATTCTGTGCCCGTGTAGCCAAGGTCTTCCGCGTTTAAAAATACGGTGGGAATACCTGAATTAATCATCGTGGCTTTGAAAGTACCGATATTTGGCACTTCTAAATCATCGACTAAATTGCCTGTCGGGAACATTGCGCCTTCGCCATCGGCGGGGTCCATAAATTCAACTTGTACTTCTGCGGCGGGAAAAGTTACGCCGTCTAATTCAAAATCACCCGTTTCTTGTACTTCGCCGTTAGTGATGGGCACATGCGCAAGAATGGTTTTTTTAATGTTGGCTTGCCAAATACGCACCACAACCGTGCCGTTTTGAGGGACGCGCGCAGGGTCAATTAAACCGCTGAAAATAGCGAATGAGCCGACTGCTGCGGTTAAATTGCCACAGTTGCCACTCCAATCGATAAACGGTTTATCAATCGCAACTTGACCGAATAAGTAATCCACGTCGTGATCAGGTTGTGTGCTTTTAGACAGAATCACGGTTTTGCTGGTGCTAGAAGTCGCGCCCCCCATGCCGTCGGTGTGTTTGCCATAAGGGTCAGGGCTGCCGATAACGCGCAGTAATAATTTGTCGCGTGCTTCGCCTGCGACTTGAGCGGCGGCGGGTAAGTCGGTTAAGTTGAAAAATACGCCTTTGCTCGTGCCGCCGCGCATGTAAGTGGCTGGGATTTTGATTTGAGGGACTTGAGACATGTTGATGGTTTCCTTATGTAGGGTGGAATAGGCGCAAGCCGTATTCCACCAGAATCAGCATATTGGCTTGAACGTGGTGGAATACGCTGCGCTATTCCACCCTACATTTCAGCTATTAAGCCGCTTTCGCTTCTAAAAAGTCCTTAGCAAAGCGTTGTAACACGCCACCTGCTTCATACACAGAGACTTCTTCTGCGGTGTCTAAACGGCAAGTGACAGGCACGTTCACGGTTTCACCATTTTTACGATGAATCACAACGGTTAATTCAGCGCGTGGGGTTAATTCACCGATGACATCAAACGTCTCAGTGCCGTCGATGTTGTAGGTTTGACGGGTTTCGCCCGCTTTGAATTCCAGCGGTAACACGCCCATGCCCACTAAGTTTGTGCGGTGAATACGCTCGAAGCCTTCTGCAACAATGGCTTCAACACCCGCTAAACGCACGCCTTTTGCTGCCCAGTCACGAGAAGAACCTTGACCATAATCCGCGCCTGCTACGATGATTAAAGGCTGTTTGCGTTCCATGTAAGTTTCAATCGCTTCCCACATACGCGTCACTTGACCTTCTGGCTCAATACGCGCTAAAGAACCTTTTTTTACGTTGCCGTTTTCGTCGCGGCACATTTCGTTTAACAGTTGCGGATTGGCGAATGTGGCACGTTGTGCGGTTAAATGGTCGCCGCGATGGGTTGCATAAGAGTTAAAGTCTTCTTCAGGTAAGCCCATTTTGGCTAAGTATTCGCCTGAGGCACTGCTCGCCAGAATCGCGTTAGAGGGTGACAAGTGGTCAGTGGTGATGTTATCGCCTAATACCGCTAATGGACGCATTCCTTTTAAGGCACGCGCACCCGCTAATGCACCTTCCCAGTAGGGAGGACGGCGGATGTAAGTGCTCATGGGTCGCCAGTCGTACAAGGGGCTTTTCGCTTCTTCTATCGCACCTAAGTCAAACATCGGAATGTAAACTTTATTAAATTGTTCAGGTTTCACGAATTGTTTAACAATCGCGTCGATTTCTTCATCAGAAGGCCAAATGTCATTTAAGGTAATCGCTTTACCGTTTTTGTCAGTGCCTAAAACATCATTCTCGATGTCAAAACGCACTGTCCCCGCGATGGCATAAGCAATAACTAAGGGCGGAGAAGCTAAAAATGCTTGTTTAGCATAAGGGTGAATACGACCATCAAAGTTACGGTTGCCAGACAATACCGCCGTTGCGTATAAATCACGGTCAATAATTTCTTGCTGAATTTTGGGGTCTAACGCGCCGCTCATGCCGTTACAGGTGGTGCAAGCAAATGCCACGATACCGAAACCTAATTTTTCTAATTCAGGTAATAAACCTGATTCCGTTAAATACAATTCTGCGACTTTAGAACCGGGTGCAAAAGAGGATTTCACCCAAGGTTTACGCACTAAGCCTAACTCGTTAGCTTTTTTCGCTAATAAGGCAGCGGCGACGACGTTGCGGGGATTAGAGGTGTTCGTGCAGGAAGTGATTGCTGCGATAATCACCGCCCCATCGGGCATTTTGCCTTCTTTTTCTTCCGCTTGGGCTTTGTCTAAATTCACCGCAATGCCACGTTCAGCTAAAGCAGAAGTGGGTAAACGACGGTGTGGGTTAGAAGGGCCTGCCATGTTGCGCACAACAGTCGATAAATCAAATTCTAAGACGCGCTCATACTCTGCATTAACTAAACTGTCTGCCCATAAACCTGTGGTTTTAGCGTAGTTTTCGACTAAAGCGACTTGTTTAGCGTCACGACCTGTCAAGTTTAAGTAATCAATCGTTTGCGAATCAATGTAGAACATGCCCGCAGATGCCCCAAATTCTGGAGTCATATTAGAAATGGTTGCACGGTCGCCAATGGTTAAATCCACTGCGCCATCGCCGAAGAATTCTAAATAAGCAGAGACGACGCGCTCTTTACGCAAAAACTCGGTTAAAGCTAAGACTACGTCAGTTGCAGTGATGCCCGCTTTACGTTTGCCCGTTAATTTCACGCCGATGATGTCGGGTAAACGCATCATAGAAGCGCGACCTAACATCACGGTTTCAGCTTCTAAACCACCGACACCAATCGCGATAACACCTAACGCGTCGACGTGAGGCGTATGGCTATCAGTCCCGACGCAAGTATCAGGGAAAGCCACGCCGTCACGCACTTGAATCACGGGCGACATTTTTTCCAAGTTAATTTGGTGCATGATGCCGTTGCCCGCAGGAATCACGTCCACGTTTTTGAACGCGGTTTTAGTCCACTCGATAAAATGGAAACGGTCTTCATTACGACGGTCTTCTACTTCACGGTTTTTTTGGAATGCGTCAGGGTCAAAGCCCCCGAATTCAACGGCTAAAGAGTGGTCAACGATTAACTGCGTTGGAACAACAGGATTGACTTTTGCGGGGTCGCCGCCTTGCTCAGCGATGGCATCACGTAAGCCTGCTAAATCCACTAATGCAGTTTGACCTAAAATGTCATGGCACACCACACGCGCAGGATACCAAGGAAAATCTAAATCGCGTTTGCGCTCAATTAACTGTTTTAAAGAATCCGTCAACATCGCGGGGTCGCAACGGCGTACTAACTGTTCTGCTAACACGCGAGAGGTATAAGGCAGTTTTTCATACGCACCTGCTTGGATTTCTTCCACGGCGGCGCGGGTATCAAAGAAGTCTAAATTAGTACCAGCTAAAGGCTTGCGGTAATTTGTATTCATGCTACATCCTCGTTTGACTATTAATGTGACTCAGCAAAGTCTTTTGTGAATTCTGCTTGGTATATAAGATATGACGACGCATTAACATTTCAGCTAATTCTGCGTCACGATTAGAAATGGCTTGCACAATATGGCGATGTTCATCAAAGGCGGTGGTCACTCTAGGCCCTGCCATCCCTAACTGCACGCGATACATGCGGATTAAGTGATATAAGCTGTCCACCAACATCGATATTAACTGTGTATTTTTACTGCCTAAGATAATCCGATAATGAAAATCTAAATCGCCCGCTTCTTGGTAGTAAGTCTCGCCACTTTGCACGGTTTTAAAATGGGTACTTAATAAGCTGTTTAAATCGCTGATTTCTGCCTCGGTCATGTGAACGGCTGCTAATCGTGCCGCCATCCCTTCCAAGGCTTCGCGCACTTGGTACAGCTCTTCTAAACCATCTTGCGTTAAGGCGACGACACGCGCCCCGACGTTGGCTTTACGTTCAACTAAATGGCAAGATTCTAAACGGTTAATGGCTTCTCGAATCACAGCACGGCTCACCGCGTATTTTGTCGACAACTCCGTCTCGCTGAGTTTGCTGCTAGGACGGATGATACCTTCGACAATATCTTGTCGCAATTGAATAAAAGTTTTATCGGCAGTGGTGACAGGCTGATCAGTGGGAAGTATCAGCGATACCATGATGTGCATCTCTATAGCTTAATTGTCGACAATATAGGCGGTTTTAGGGGGGGTGTCAATGGGGATAATGGGAGATTGTCGACAATTTGGGGTGGGGTGGAATAGCGTAGCGTATTCCACCTTGTTGGATGTGTTTCTAGTTCCCAAACGCCGTTTGGGAATACCTGCACATCAAACGTTACTTGAAGATTCGGAAAGTTTGAAATATCTTTGAAATACAGAGGCTAGATAACTGTAGCGTATGGTCAAGCAGAGCTTGACCGACAGATGTTCCCAAACTCTGTTTGGGAACGAGAAAATAGTGTTATGAATTAATGCAATCTAAGCTTTTAGTTTAACAACATTGCCTAAAAATATTTTTTGAAGTAACATTAAGTAAAGTAGTTAAATTACTTGTTGAGCAGTAGTGTAATGAATACTGCTCAACAATGGAAATACATCCCAACTTCATTTAAGTTATACCGATAATCTGCTCATTAGCTGAATATGTATAGACCTCCGAGCGTTAGAAACTTCAAATCATTCATTGGCGAACTTACAGCTGAGGCCGCTGCCACTCATGTATCTCTACTTGAGTCACAAAAGATGGAACGAAAGCAGGTAGATTACTGGACAAGTAAAGCTAGTGAGGTTGGGATAGTGCTAAATGGTATTACGTCAGATCGTATATTGAATAGCCAAATCAGACTTTCTATCGTTTCCATATATAGTGGTTTCGATGTGTTTCTAGACGAAGTGGAGAACGAATTTAAGCGATTTGACCTGAAGTGGATGAAACCCGATAAAGTTTCTCCACTAGAAGTTCTCGAAAAAAACTATATTAGAGGACCAGATAACAAAAAAAATTTCCGATACGAATCCAATGCCGTTGATTACTTAAGACTGTTGCGAAATTCTATTGCTCATCCAAACAAAAAAAATAAAGATGAAGCGGAAAACTTTTATAAATCTAGAAGGGAATCTATAGACTTTGTCAGAGAAAAATACAATATGCTATCGGCACCAAATAACCCAAGTAGCATATCTTTTCATGACATAAAATTTTGGTGTCGACTCCTTTTAGATTTTTCTGAGTCAATTGCACTATTGTTAGAACCTGATGATGAAAGAATTTATTCAAAGGTGCCTTTTGATAGTTGGAAAAAATATGGTAAAAACCATGACAAACTGAAGAAGGTAGCAATAAGCTATATTCATTCTGAGTATTCATATAGTTTAGAAAAAGCTAAAGAAATTGTAGAAAAGTTTTATGACTCACTCACTTAACTGGCTAAAGTACCCCTCTTCATAAGCACCTTAAGTATAGGGTATTTATGAAGGGGGAGCTCTGAGTTCGAATCTCAGGTGGGTCACACAGCCAACAGGTCAATTCTCGTTCCCAAACGCTGTTTGGGAATGTCTGCATATCAAGCTCCGCTTGATAATTTAGGGAAAACATCCTCACTAGATTATGAATTACTGCTAATCACGCCACCATACCTTCCAAGGCTTCGCGCACTTGGTAGTGTTCTTCCAAACCGTAAAGACTTAATTACAACCAGAGTTTTTCCATAAAAAATAGTCCGCCAATATTCTCGAAACCTGCGCTGACCAAGCAACCTTAGAAAATACCCTAATGAATGAGTTTACGGACTTGTTTACGCTGTAGGATTTAGTTGCTTACAATCAAAAGACTCCAATAATATTAATTATCGGGGTCTTTTTTTATGAGTCGACTTATCTATTCTTTAATGAGCAAACGACCATAAGTTTAGCATCGTTTATTTAAGCTCTTATTTGTAAAACGCATTGAAAAGCATAATCCAGTGGCTTACACTTTCATTTATGTTTACCACTGTCACTGAACTGCCAGAATATATAAACCGCTCCGCTGAATTACTCAATGAATCTGAGTGCAAATCCATTATTGATTATTTAGCAATTTATCCTCATGCAGGCGATTTGATAGAAGGCACAGGCGGTATTCGTAAATTACGTTGGGGACGTGGTAACAAAGGAAAAAGTAGTGGTGTTCGTATTATTTACTATTATCATGATAAACGTTTACCCTTATATCTATTAACAATTTTTGGAAAAAATGAGCGTGCTAATCTTTCTAAAGCAGAAAGAAACCAGCTTGCAAAATTAGTGGATATATTGGTAAAAACGGCATTGGAGAATCAGCGTGACTAAAAAAGCATTTGAAAGTATTGCACAGGGCTTACAAGAAGCGATTGAACTCAATCAAGGCAAAACAGTAACCACTCGTACACATCGCCCCACAGCAGAAATTAATGTTGCTCAATTACGCGCAAAATTGGGCTTAACCCAATTGGAGTTTGCGACCAAATTTTGTATTAGTTTAGGTACTCTTCGACATTGGGAACGGGGTGACCGTAAACCACGCGGAGCAGCTTTAGCTTTGCTCCAAGTCGTTGCAAAAGAACCGCAAGCGGTGCTTCGGGCTTTGAGTTAGTCGGTTAAACAGAACTTAGCCACCTGTTTATTCCCAAAAATATACCAAGATTCTAAAAATCTTCGCCTACCAAGCAACCTTAAAAAATACCCCAATGAATGAGTTTACGGACTTGTTTGCGCTGTAAGATTTAGTTGCTTACAATTAAAAGACTCCAATAATTATTAGTTATCGGGGTCTTTTTTTATAAGCATGATAGGTGAATTCAAATGCGAACACTTGCTGAAATCCAACAAATTTTACGAAACTATCAACCTGAATTAAAAAGTAAATATGGTATTGAACGACTAGCACTTTTTGGCTCGTATGCGCGTCAAGAACAAACAGAAGAGAGTGACATTGACATAATGTTATAGCCATGTGCCTGAGATTCCTTGACACAGGCTATTCCTCTTAGTGAGCGTTTTTCTTTTGCCTGTACCCAAGTTTCTTAGCTTATATATTTCTTGCTGGGCTATTCTACAAATCTCCGTCCGCATTCTCGATAGTTATAGTTTTGGTATTGCTAAACAGATAAGGTTGTTAGGAAATAAAGAACATCCCTGAAAAAGAGAACGCAAAATGCCAGATTGTCCCGAATGTCAAAGTCATCATGTGATTAAGAATGGAAAAACACATTTTGGCAAACAAAACTACAAATGTCGTGGGTGTGGTCGCCAATTTGTAGAAAATGCCAACCCAAAGCGAATCAGCCAAGAGACCTGGTAACAGGTAGAGCGATTGTTAAAAGAAAAACGCTCCCTTGCAGGCATTTCAGGGACATGGCTACAACGTTATGTGAACCGATGGTTAAAAAAAAGGGGTGTTGCAATTAGAGTGCGATGAGATGTGGTCATTCGTGGGTAAGCGTCGTGAAAAAGTGTGGATATGGTTAGCATTAGATAAAGAAACAAGAGAAGTGGTGGGATTTGCGGTTGGAAAACGAGATAAGAGAGGTGCATCAGCATTATGGGAATCCCTTCCAGGCGTTTATCGTCAATGTGCAGTGTGAGGCGTATAAAGGGGTATTACCCAGTAAACGTCACCGAGCGGTTGGGAAGGAGACAGGTTTAACTAATCATATAGAACGATTTAATAACACATTGAGACAGCGAGTCAGTCGCTTAGTTCGCAAAACGTTATCCTTCTCTAAGAAATTGCAAAATCACGTGGGGGCTATCATTTTTTTCATTAATCATTACAACTTATCCTTACTTGTTTAGCACTACCAAAACCAGATGGTTACGAAATGAAATAGATGACAGCCGTGATGGGATTCTCTCTATATCTTGGAGAAAGATAGGGTTTTCTTCACTAAACAACTAGCACAGTTCTGTCTTTTCAGTTTTCTTATTTCAATCCCACTATGTTTCTTTAGCACTACCAAATTGACTCACCAACGCCCCAACGATTGCCCATTTAGCATCGTTGAGGCTACTTAAACATGAGCTTGCTTTTTTGGGATTGATTTCTGGTTTATCCATCCTTGTCTATTTTTTATCTAAGATTTCAAACAGGTTTTACAAAATATATTGGCTCAAATCTTCGTTTTTCACCAGTTCTCCCAGTTGTTTATCAACATATTGTGCGTCTATAACGACTTTTGCTTGATTTGCATCTGCTGCATCAAAAGATAAATCTTCCAGTAAACATTCTAAAACGGTGTGCAAGCGACGCGCGCCAATATTTTCTGTGCGTTCATTGACTTGCCAAGCCATTTCTGCAATGCGTTGAATAGCATCTGGTGCAAATGTCAATGTAACGCCTTCGGTTTTAAGTAATGCGATGTATTGTTCTGTGAGTGAGGCATTCGGCTCGGTCAAAATGCGGACAAAATCGCTAACGCTGAGGGCATTAAGCTCTACACGAATGGGTAAACGTCCTTGTAATTCTGGGATTAAATCTGATGGTTTTGAAAGGTGAAACGCGCCAGAGGCAATAAATAAAATGTGGTCTGTTTTTACCATGCCGTATTTAGTTGATACGGTACAGCCTTCAACTAAGGGCAGTAAATCACGTTGTACTCCTTCACGGGAGACATCTGCGCCACTGGTTTCACCGCGTCGAGTGATTTTGTCAATTTCGTCTAAAAAAATGATGCCACTTTGTTCGACAACTTCAATTGCTTGTAGCTTTAAGTCGTCATCATTGACCATCTTACTGGCTTCTTCTTCTTGCAGCAGTTTTAGGGCATCTTTAACCCGTAGTTTGCGGCTGCGTGTGCGTCCATTTGATAAATTTTGGAACATGCTTTGTAATTGGTTAGTCATTTCTTCCATCCCCGGCGGTGCCATAATTTCGACTCCAATACGGGTTTCATTGACTTCAATTTCAATATCTTTGTCGTTTAATTTGCCTTCTCGTAGCATTTTACGGAATTTTTGGCGGGTTGAGGATTCTTCTGTTGTTGCTTCTTGTGTGTGACGAGCAGGTGGTAATAGTACGTCTAAAATACGTTCTTCTGCCGCATCTGTTGCTTGTGGGCGAATTTTTTGTATGGCTTCTTCACGCACGAGTTTGATGGAGATGTCGACTAAATCTCGAACGATTGATTCGACATCACGTCCAACATAGCCAACTTCGGTAAATTTTGTTGCTTCAATTTTGATAAAAGGTGCTTTTGCTAATTTAGCTAACCGCCGTGCAATTTCTGTTTTACCAACGCCTGTTGGGCCTATCATGAGGATGTTTTTCGGGGTGATTTCAGTGCGTAAACTTTCATCAACTTGCATTCGCCGCCAACGATTGCGTAAGGCAATCGCTACAGCACGTTTTGCGGCATCTTGCCCGATAATGTGTTTATCTAATTCACTTACAATCTGTCTTGGCGTTAATTCACTCATAATTTTGTTTGGTTATCCTAAATAACTGTTAAAAGTTAAGCACAGAAACGAATTTTATAGCAATTTGCAGGTAAATGGGAAAATATGCGGTTTAAATCTTAAGCGATAGCGTAGTGTGTTGAAAATTTTCTTTCTGTTATTGGGGTTAATAAACTCGTTCGTTTGGTCATCATTTCTGCCAAAATGGCAATGGCAATTTCTGGCGGTGTGCGACTACCTATTGGTAAACCAACGGGAGCATGGAGTTGTGCAAGGGCTTGTGGACTCATGCCTAAATCGATTAGACGGGCGCGACGGGCTTCTGTGCTTTTTTTTGAGCCTAACGCGCCGACATAAAAGGCGGGGGAGTTGAGGGCTTCTAACAGTGCCATATCATCTAGTTTAGGGTCATGTGTTAAGGTAACGACGGCGCAGCGGTTGTCTTTAACGTATTTTAATACGGCATCGTCTGGCATTTCTCGACTTAATTCTGTTCCAGCCAGTTGCCAACTTGATGCGTATTCTTCACGCGGGTCGCAAACAATAACTTGATAGTCTAGTGGAATTGCAAATTCTGCAAGATAATGGGATGCGTGTGCTGCACCAATAATTAGTAGTCGCCACACGGCTCCGTAAACATGGGTTAAATAGTTATCTGTTGCAATGAGGGGTATTTCTTGTTGTGGGTATTGCCAATAAACATCGCCTGATTGTAGGTTGACGCGACGTTGAATTAGCTGTCGTTGTTCTAAGGCGTGAATAATGGGTTGTATGCTGTCGACGCTTTGTAAGGGTTCAAGTAGTAGTTCTAATACGCCACCACAGGGTAAGCCAAAGCGTTCGCTTTGTTCTTTGGTAATGCCATAATGTAATCGACTAATTTGTTTAAATTCACCTTGTAGTATTCTTTCTATAATATCGCCTTCTACACATCCCCCCGATACTGACCCAATTAATTCACCACTCGCGTTAATCGCTAATAATGAGCCGACAGGGCGTGGTGCTGACCCCCATGTATGAATAACTGTAATTAAATAAACTGTTTGGTGTGCAGATAACCATTGATGTGCTTGAGATAAAATGGTCAATGCTGTGGTTTGCATTATTTTGTCCTTGTGGTATCTGAAAAGTGTTCACGGTTTAAAATATGGGGGAAGAAGATAGAAAAAAATGGTGATTTGTAGAATTGGCAAGTGTAAAAAAGATAGTATGGATAATATTTAAAATTTTATGTATCTGAACCGTCTGATTTGGGTAGGTTTTAAACGGATAGCAGGGCTTCAAGCAGTATTGGTCTGATTCAGATAACATATTGTTACTCAACTCACTCATAACTGATAATAAAACTATGCGTAACAAAATCGTTACCGCAATAGAGGCGGTAAAACTCATTAAGGATGGAGATACATTGGCAACCGGTGGTTTTGTGGGGACGGGGTTTGCGGAGGAACTCGCCATTACACTGGAGAAGCGTTTTTTAGAAACGGGAGAACCCAACCATTTAACTCTTGTTTACGCGGCTGGGCAAGGTGATGGACAGTCACGGGGCTTAAATCATTTGGGATATGAAGGATTGATTAAGCGTGTGATTGGCGGGCATTGGGGGCTTGTGCCTGCACTGGGAATATTGGCACGTCAAAATCGGATTGAAGCCTATAACTTGCCACAAGGTGTTATTGCACATTTGTACCGCGATATTGCCGCGCATAAACCGGGAACAATTACTCATGTTGGGTTACATACTTTTGTCGACCCACGCATTGAGGGGGGCAAAATCAACAGTAAAACCACGGAAAATATTGTTGAATTACTCGTGCTCTCAGGAAAAGAATATTTATTTTATAAAGCCTTTCCGATTAATGTCGCTTTTTTACGCGGGACAACCGCCGACGAGTTGGGCAATATAACCATGGAGCATGAGGCTTTAGTATTAGAAAGTTTGGCAATTGCGCAAGCTGTGAAGAATTCGGGCGGAATCGTCATAGTGCAAGTAAAACGTGTAACAGCACGTCACATGCTCAACCCGCAAATGATACAAATTCCTTGCATTTTGGTGGATTATATTGTTATTGCGCAACCTGAAAATCACCCGCAAACCTTTAGCGAATATTACAATTCGAACTATACGGGAGAAACGCACACCGTTTCGGGTGGTTTGCCCATTTTGCCGTTGGATGCACGTAAAGTAATGGCGCGACGTGCTACCTTAGAATTACAAAGTGAGGCGGTGGTTAATTTGGGTATTGGAACACCAGAGGGTATTGCTTCTATCGCGTATGAAGAAGCTATTTTAGATTCATTTACTTTGACTATAGAACCGGGTGGGATTGGTGGCATTCCTGCTGGTGGTTTAAGTTTTGGTGCAGTCGCAGATGCTTACGCTATTATTGACCAACCCGCACAATTTGATTTTTATGATGGTGGTGGTTTAGACCAAGCCTTTTTAGGCATGGCGCAGGCGGATAAACATGGAAATGTGAATGTCAGTCGTTTTGCCTCGCGCATGACGGGGGCAGGCGGATTTATTAATATCAGCCAAAATGCAAAGCAAGTTTATTTTATGGGTACATTTACATCCAGTGACCAAGAGTTTTTTATTGAAGAAGGACGGGTACAAATTTTTTGCGAAGGCACACAACGCAAATTTGTCGACCACGTACAACATTTAACCTTCAATGGACAATATGCTTTAGAAAAAGGGCAAAAAGTCCTATATATCACTGAACGAGCTGTGTTTCGGTTGACTCCCGAAGGGATGTTGCTGATTGAAATAGCACCGGGAGTTGATGTGGACAAGGATATTTTAGCGAATATGGATTTTAAACCACTAATTGCACATGATTTATGTGAAATGGATAAGCGTTTATTTAAAAAAATCCCGATGGGATTGCGTCATTCATAACTGAAACAACTGTGTGCTAAATAAAGGATAGCCACAAGATTCGTCTAAATCAGCATTCATTAGTCACAGAAGTTCTGATTTAGACCGTCTTTCACCCAATCCCTAAAACCGACCGTGTTATCATAACACCCCCGTTTTTACAGATAACGAAATGAATATGGCATACAGCCCAGATTTCCCCCCTACAATTACCGATGATAGCCGTTACAATGCCATTCGCCATGTCACTTGGGTAGGGATTGGGTGTAACTTCATATTAACCATTGCCCAATTACTCATTGGTTGGATAGGACATTCACAAGCGTTAATAGCGGATGGATTGCATACGCTTTCTGACTTACTCAGCGACTTTGTGGTCTTGGTTGCCGCAAAGTACAGCGCGCAAGTTGCTGATGAAAAACACCCTTATGGACATGCTCGCTTTGAAACATTAGCCACCGTGATTGTCGGGATGATGTTAATATTGGTTGGCATGGGCATTTTTGCCGATGGTATTCGCCGCCTACTTACGCCACAACTGTTGTTACAACCCAGCTATTTAACGTTAGCCATTGCATTTATCACCATCTTTAGTAAAGAAGCGTTGTATCACTACACGGTTTACACTGCAAAAAAAGTTAATTCTAAAATGTTGCACGCAAATGCGTGGCATCACCGCAGTGATGCACTCTCTTCCGTTATCGTACTGGTTGGGATTGCCTGTAGTGTTTTTTTAAACCTGCCTGCAACCGATGCACTTGCTGCGATTGGCGTTAGTTTAATGATTATGCACATAGGCTGGTCATTGGGATGGGGGGGGATTGAAGAACTCGTCGATACAGGGCTGGAAAAAACTAAAATAGATCAAATTAAGGCCATTATTAAAACAGTTGATGGCGTACGCACCCTACATGAGCTTAGAACGCGCCAAATGGGTGCAAATGCACTAATAGATGTGCATCTCTTGGTAAATCCAACGATTAGTGTTTCAGAAGGGCATCAAATTGGTGAAGTTGTACGACAAAAGCTCATCACGAACATAGCAGAAATTGCGGATGTTATCGTACATATTGATTCAGAAAATGATATAACACGTCATCCCAATACAGATTTACCGCTCCGTCATGAAATTATCGCAACCCTTCAACAACATTGGCAACCCATTGAATGTCGAAATGCGATTCAGCAAATTACATTACACTATTTATCAAACCGTGTTAATGTAGAAATTTACTTACCTTTTCATGTTATTAATGACATCAATGAAGGGCAAACACTCGCCCAACAGTTTGACGAGTTAGCGGCGGCTGAACCGTATATTCGTAAAGTGCGCGTTTATTTTCATTAAAAATACTTAACTAGCACTTAGTTTGTGCATTGCGACAAATAATACGCGCTATTACAGTGCTTATCTGAAACCAAAACAAACTAATCCATTGTTTATTAAAATAAATACTTACGGCATAAATCCTGCCTACTAAATGCGTTTTTTACATTTTTGTGTTGGATGGATTAGTGTAAAATTGCCAGTGAAAGAGTAAACTTAACGCCTTACCGCGTAGCGCAGTTTTCGGGCTGGTTACGACGACTGACACGCTATAAAAACGCAAAACTTATTTCAGTCCTTACTTGTTAGGAGTCCACTATGGCTGGTGAAAAAACTTTAGGGTTAATTGCAGAACACAATGTTAAATTTGTTGATTTTCGTTTCACAGATACCAAAGGAAAAGAACAACACGTTTCTGTTCCCGCTCAAACAGTCAAAGAAGACTTGTTTGTCGATGGCAAAATGTTTGATGGTTCATCCATTGCGGGTTGGAAAGGGATTAACGAATCTGACATGATTCTCATGCCCGATGACGAGACCGCTGTCATCGACCCCTTTGCCGAAGAAATTATGCTGAACTTGCGTTGCGATATTATTGAGCCTGCAACCATGCAAGGTTATGAGCGCGACCCCCGTTCTTTAGGTAAACGTGCAGAAGCCTACTTAAAATCTACAGGTATTGCAGACACCGCCTTATTTGGTCCTGAAAACGAATTCTTTATTTTTGATGATATTCGTTGGAAATCAGATATCAGTGGTTCTTCTTATCAAATCGACTCCCAAGAAGCTGGTTGGAACTCCGAAAAAGTTTATGGTGATGGCAATTTTGGTCATCGTCCTACAGTCAAAGGCGGTTATTTCCCCGTTCCTCCTGTCGATTCTTTAAATGACATTCGTGCAACAATGTGTTTAGCCTTAGAAGAAATGGGCTTAGTTGTTGAAGTGCATCACCATGAAGTGGCAACTGCTGGTCAATGCGAAATTGGTGTTGGCGCGAATACCTTGGTGAAAAAAGCTGACGAAGTACAAATTCTGAAATATGCCATTCTGAACGTTGCTCATACCTATGGCAAAACCGCAACCTTTATGCCTAAGCCTTTAGTTGGCGACAATGGTAGCGGTATGCACGTTCACCAATCTTTAAGCAAAGATGGTGTGAACTTGTTTGCAGGCGACAAATATGCAGGCTTATCAGACACCGCTTTATATTACATCGGCGGTATCATCAAACATGCTAAAGCCTTAAACGCCTTTACTAATGCGGGTACAAACAGCTATAAACGTTTAGTTCCCGGTTTTGAAGCCCCTGTTATGTTGGCATATTCTGCCCGTAACCGTTCTGCTTCTATCCGTATTCCTTTCGTTTTTAGCCCGAAAGCCCGTCGTATCGAAGTGCGTTTCCCTGATTCTTCAGCCAACCCTTACTTAGCTTTTGCAGCAATGTTAATGGCGGGTATTGATGGGATTCAAAACAAGATACATCCCGGTGAAGCAATGGATAAAGACTTGTATGACTTACCCCCAGAAGAAGAAAAAACCATTCCTAAGGTTTGTCATTCATTAGATATGGCATTAGAAAATCTTGACGCTGACCGTAACTTCTTATTAGCGGGCGGTGTGTTCACTAATGATGTTATTGATGCCTACATTGGTTTAAAAATGCAAGAAGTCACTCGTTTACGGATGACTACACATCCTATCGAGTTTGACATGTACTACAGCTTATAATGAACTGTAGTTGTTGTTAATAAAAACGCGCTGAAGTTATTAATCATTCAGCGCGTTTTTTTATGCGTCAATTTTGATAAAAGTAAGCCAAAAATAATAAGTTAACCCATTTTTATCTGATTTATCCGAAAAGTGTGTGTTATCTTTTTTATATTGATGCAACCCACCACCGTTATGACTTATCTAATCATTGATAGCATGAACCATGCTCCAATAACCAAACAGATTAATCGGCGTTATTTCTTTTACAATCAGTTGATTTTGACTGATAAATGCGTCTAAAGACAAATCTGTTCTAAAGCCTAAAATATGGGAAAATAAAGTTAGAAACCGCTCAAACTGTCTTACCCATATATTTGTATGACTAAAATGATTGACGAAAAAAATATCGCCGTGTGGTTTACAGACCCGTTTAATTTCGGCAACAAACGTTTGTGGGTCAGGCACAACAGATGCGACATACATTGCAACCACTTTATCAAAGGTATTATCTGGAAAACAAAGCAATTGTGCGTCTGCAACCGCAAAGGCAACATTCTCCAATCCATCACGCTCGCTTAAGATTTTGGCCTTACTCAACATGTGCGGTGAAATATCAATCCCAATAATGACCACGTCTGGCGGATATAAAGGTAAAGATAAACCTGTTCCTGCCCCAACTTCTAACACGCTATCGCCTGTTTGACAACGCATCTGTTCTACTGAGCGCATTCGCCCCGGATGAAAAATCCATCCAAATACATGGTCATAAATATTTGCATAACGTTTGTAAGCATTAATAACGGAAGTTCTATCCATCTGATTTTATAAGCCCTGTACATTCACACCTAAAAAAAGGTGTATTTAATAACAACTTCAAATAATTTGAAATTGCCCATCTATAAAGTTCCCTAAAAACAACATTGCCCTGATTTTTGGTGATAAAGAAGGCAATTCCCCTCTTTACCCTTTTTTTAATTCAGACAATTCTCGTGTTAATCCTTTCTTACCCCACATAACAGATATTTTAATTATCTATGTTCCAATGATAAAAAATATCGGCGCGATTTTAACAGTTTTTTCTTTATGGCAGATTAATTCATCTTAAGTAAACAGGAATATAGACCATGATATATAGCAACAGTACTATAAAAAGATTAAATAGAATTCAGTAAAAAGAGCTCATCAATAGAACAATGTTGTTGTTTACGGAGAGTCTTAGCCTGAGCCCATTTATGCTCAATAGGATTTAAATCAGGCGAATAAGGGGGTAAATATTCCAAGAGATGCCCAGCGTCTAAAATAGCCTGCTGAATGTCACTACGTTTATGAAAAGTGGCATTATCCATGACAATGACAGAATTCTGAGGGAGTTTAGGAAGTAAGTCTTGGGTTATCCAAGCGAAAAAGACATCGGAATTAATCGCCCCAGAAACTAAAGAGACGGTTAATAAACAAAAATTGAGCAAAGCCCCGATGACATTAGTACGTCCTTTTGCATTCCAGTCTTGCGTGCCAGAGCAACGTTTGCCGATAGGAGCATAACCAAAACGGCGTGGCATATCATGAGCAAAACCACTTTCATCGATGAAAACAATTTGCCTATCAGATTGTTTATAACAGTTCATTTTGTCTTGGAAGGTTTGCCGTGCTTCGGGGTTGGCTTTGGGATGTTTGAGGGTTTTTTTTACGGCGAATCCCTAGACGTTTTAACGCATGGCGAATCCCGCCTTCCGTAATCCCAAAACGGGCTGCGCGTTCATAATGGTAAGCATCGGGATATAATGCAACATCTTGTTTTAGGGCTTCCATGTCTATTTTAGTTGGTCTGTTACGTGTTCCTTTGGCTTCCAATACTTTGCTCCACCTGACGACGCTTGCGATGGCTATTTGGAAGCGTTTCGCTACCGCTGCTAGGGTGAGATTTTCTTCTTGTTTCACTTTTAATACTTTTTTACGGAAATCTATTGAATAGGTCATTTCTTATTCTCTTTTTAAAATACGGTTACTATAAAGCATAAAAGTGACGTGGTATTACGCTCTACTGCTGGCAGTCTTTGATACACTATGCAGCAACTATTGGCATATCGTCTTTTGCAAATAAAATGAATGAATCACTCAAGGAGAGGCAATAATGTACGTGGAAAAGAAATCCCGTTTTGTTAGCCGACTAACCCGCGATACGCTCGCGTTGATTTTAGCAGGCGGGCGTGGCTCTCGCTTAGGGCCATTGGTTGATTGGAGAGCAAAACCTGCTGTGCCTTTTGGCGGTAAATTTAGAATAGTTGACTTCCCATTATCTAATTGTATTAACTCAGGGATTAATCGTATCGGGGTGACAACCCAATATAAAGCCCATTCATTAATTCGGCATATTCAACGTGGATGGGGATTTTTACGCGGTGAATTTGGTGAGTTTGTCGAACTATTACCAGCACAACAACGGTTAGACAAACCCATGTGGTATTCAGGCACTGCCGATTCGGTTTACCAAAACTTAGATATTATTCGCAGTCATGAGCCAGAATATGTCCTTATTCTCGCGGGCGACCATATTTATAAAATGGATTACGGAACAATGATTGCGCATCATGTCAGTCACAATGCCGATATGACCGTTGGATGCATCGAAGTTCCCTTAGAACTGGCAAAAGGTTTTGGGGTGATGAGCATCGATGAATGTGGCTGGGTGACAAAATTTAAAGAAAAACCAGATATACCCGAACCTTTGCCCAGTGACCCATCACAAGCCCTTGCCTCTATGGGGATTTATCTCTTTAACCGTGCTTTTCTGTCTGAACAATTGGCAGAAGACGCAAAACGGAGCGACTCTAGCCATGATTTTGGGCGCGATATTATTCCGCGCATTATCCAAAGCCATCGGGTGATGGCGTATCCTTTCCGCGATCCTGTCACAAATAAACGGGCGTATTGGCGCGATGTCGGTACTTTAGACTCTTTTTGGGAAGCCAATATGGAATTGGTTGCGGTTGAGCCTGAATTGAATTTATATGATAAAGAATGGCCTATCTGGACATATCAAGAACAACTCCCCTCTGCAAAATTTATTTTTGACGATGAAGGACGGCGCGGCATGGCCATTGACGCGATGGTGTCAGGCGGGTGCATTATTTCGGGCGCGGTGGTTAAACACTCGCTACTGTTTTCTAATGTGCGCGTTAATGAATTTTCCCATGTAGAAGACTGCGTGATACTACCCGATGTAACAATAGGTAAAAATTGCCGTTTACGTAAAACTGTTTTAGATAAAGGCTGTCGGATAGAAGATGGAATCGTGATAGGTGAAAACCGCGAGGAAGATGCTAAACGGTTTTACATCAGCCCAAAAGGCGTTGTATTGGTCACTCCTGACATGTTAGGACAACGGATTCACTCTTCAGTCTAAATGAGAATGAGCTAGTTATTTATGTTAAATCAGTTTGATACGATAGCTGCGATTGCAACACCCGCAGGACGTGGCGGCGTAGGTGTGGTACGTGTGTCTGGGACACTTGTCCCCATGATAGCGCAAGCCATTTTGCACAAAGTGCCTAACCCCCGCTACGCAACCTATAGCCCATTTGTTACTGCACAAAACGCATTAATTGACCAAGGTATTGCCCTCTATTTTCCCGCACCAAACTCATTTACAGGGGAAGCCGTTTTAGAGCTACAAGGACATGGCGGTGCCGTTGTCATGGACCAACTGCTCAGTGCGGTACTTGCGGCAGGCGCGCGCTTAGCCCAACCGGGGGAATTCTCTGAGCGCGCTTTTTTAAACGGTAAAATAGATTTAACCCAAGCTGAAGCCATTGCTGACCTAATAGATAGTGCCTCCGTGCAAGCCATGCGCTCGGCATTGCGTTCATTACAAGGAGAATTTTCGCATAAAATTAATGCCTTGCTAGAACAGTTAATTCTATTAAGAACTTATATTGAAGCAGGTATCGATTTTGTCGACGAAGAAATTGACTTATTAGCCGATGGGCAAGTGCAACAAAAATTAAGCGTGTTAAAACAAACGTTACAAACGATTTTTGCCCAAGCGCAACAAGGTTTTTTACTCAATGAAGGTGTAAAAATCGCGCTGGTTGGTGAGCCAAATGTAGGTAAATCTAGCTTACTCAACTGTTTAGCAGGACGTGAAACCGCGATAGTGACCCCCATTGCAGGGACAACACGCGATATTGTTCGCGACCAAATTCAACTAGATGGTATGCCTTTACACATTATTGATACGGCAGGTCTGCGGGAAACAACGGATATTGTTGAACAAGAAGGCATACGGCGAACCAAATTAGCCTTAGAAGATGCGGACTTAGTTATCTTATTACTGGATGACCGCTATGCAGATGACCAAGCAACGCCCGAACTATTGGCGAGCATTCCATCTGAGCCATTGATTATCCGTAATAAAATTGATTTAAGCAACCATGCGGCAGGGGTGAGTCCTCAAGGAATGGTTTATATTTCAGCCAAAACAGGGGCGGGTGTTGATGCGTTAAAAGACAAATTACGGCAACGTTTAGGTGTACAAACACAAACAGAAGGCACATTCATTGCCCGCCGACGACATTTAGAAGCATTAAAGCGCACACTGATTGCTGTAGAAAATGCGATGGATTGCGTCACTCATTATCAAAATGAATTAGTTGCAGAAGAGTTACGACTCGCTCAACAAGCCTTAGGGGAAATCACGGGAGAATTTACGTCCGATGATTTATTAGGGAAGATTTTTTCCACATTTTGTATTGGGAAGTGAATAGATAGGCTTTACAAGTCTCTGTTAAAAAAGGGTTAGTGATGAGGTAACAAAGATAACGCTTTTTTTGATAAGAAATTAGCTAAATCAGAGTTCTCCGCTTATTAACAAAATAAGTTTTCTACCCCTCTTGATAAATAAATCAAGAGGGTACACAAATAACTATGCTCGCAATGGATGACTATAACCACGCATTTTGACTACGATAAAGGTAATATCATCCA
Organism: Beggiatoa leptomitoformis; assembly: GCF_001305575.3. Lineage (NCBI taxonomy): Bacteria > Pseudomonadati > Pseudomonadota > Gammaproteobacteria > Thiotrichales > Thiotrichaceae > Beggiatoa > Beggiatoa leptomitoformis. Next base: position 4,211,889 of record NZ_CP012373.2, on the reverse strand, counting down.
CAATTTTGGTTAACCCTACATGTTCTTGAATATCCGCGACAATACTTTGTCTGATTTCCAAAGCGGGCAAATGCCAATTATCACTAATATGTTTACATAAACGCTCAACACCATACGGTTTTCCTTGACTATTTCGTGCTTCCGTCAAGCCGTCTGTGTATAACACAACTCCATCACCGGGGTCTAAATCGCGTTCTAATTTAGTGACAAAATGCGTAATATCGCGCTCGATACCGACTAAAAACCCCATGTCAATCGTATCTATGCGTTCTACCTCGCCTCCCTGATGAACAATCAAGACTTCCTCATGCTGTCCACTTAAACGTAGCTTACCTTTTTGATAATCCATGAATAATAAGCTGAGATTTTTATCAGATTGCATCCGCTTTACATTGTCATAAACGACCTGATTGAGAATGTTAAAGAATATTTTAGGGTCGTCGATATGGCTACTTAATAAGGTTCGCACGGCTGTTTGCACCATTAGCATCACCATTCCGCTTTCTAAACCATGCCCTGTAACATCACCAATACCAATTTTTACCTGTCCTTGTTCTTGTAAAATATCATAATAATCGCCCGCAACTTCTGTTGCAGGTTGCATATAGCTAGCGATATCTAACTCTTCAATTTCATCTAATTCTTCAGGACGTGGTAAAACCATTTGTTGTAATTGCCGACTAACAGCCAGTTCAGCCCCCATACGAACATTTTCTTCAGAAAGCTGCTTGTTTAAATCAGTAATTTCTAAATAAGCAGAACTCAAATCAGCCGTTTTTTCACGTAATGCTTGTTCAGAAAGGCGCAATTTTTCTTCAGAACGAACCCGTTCAGCAATTTCTGCTTGTAAGGCAATATTTGCTTCTGCCAATTTGGCAGGACTTGGGGCTTCTAACGCATAGGGAATGAGAGGCACTAGTAGAAAGATAAACACATAAAAGGAAACACCCGCATTTAACATTCCTAGCCAACCACTTACCCAATAGACAGGATACCAAAAAACTACAATATCAAGGATATGTGTTGTACCACAGACAGCAAAAACAACAAATGTTCCAATTAATAACCATTGGGTTTTACGCGGTAAATCTGTTCGTCCATGCGTAAAATAAACAATTGCACCCGCGACTGCATAATAAGAGAGTGCAGTGATTCCATTACTTAAAACATGTAAAGCTAATAAGTCAGGTAGCCAAGAAATACAATAGCCATGTGGTAAAAAATCGTTTAATAACATGATAAACTCCAATTTTGATAAAGTTACTACTATTTTTTATTTTTAGTTTAAATAGTAGATTATTTTTATATTCAATATAACCCTTTATAAAATAAGTTTTATCTTTAAGTAGGTCTTAAAAAAAGGATGATATATTAATAATATAATGGACTATAAACATGATAATTTCTTATGATTCTATCTATAAACCCAGTTATCATAGGAATAAAGAACTATAAGTAATATATGTACTATTTCATATAAAAACACTAGGGTATTTAATGTAGAATAAAAATCATTTGGAGTTTTTTATAATATTTTGATTATATAGATTTTTTAAGTTAAGTTAATTTTGTTTAGTTGAGGTCTTAACATGGGTAAGCCTGAGCATATTAGTTCTTATTATGTAGCAACAGCGAATCAATCTTTGAATTTTTCACAGTTACAAGATACGTTGGACTGTGATGTATGTATTGTTGGGGGTGGCATCACGGGATGCTCTGCCGCGTTACAGTTAGCAGAACGGGGTTATCAAGTCGTTCTTTTGGAAGGTACGCGCGTGGGATGGGGCGCATCAGGACGTAGTGGTGGGCAGATTTTACAAGGATTTGCTTGCGGTCAAGGTCGTTTAAACCAGTTAGTTGGTGCAGAAGCAGCATTGACGTTGTGGCAGATGTCGTTAGAAGCCATTGAATTATTAAAATATAATATTAAAAAATATGATATTCAATGCGATTTTCAACAGGGTTTGGCTGAGGTTGCAGTTAAACCGCGTCAGTATAAGGAGTTGAAAGCATGGGCTGAGGAAATGCAACGACATTATAACTATCACAGTATGCGGTTTATGGAAAAGGAGGAGTTATGCTCGATTCTTGCGACAAAACGGTATTTAGGTGGTGTTTATGACACCAATGGCGGACATTTGCATCCGCTTAATTATACATTAGGACTGGCAAAAGCCGCTCAGCAAGCAGGTGTAAAAATATTTGAGCAGTCAGCAGTCATACGTGTTACGCAAGGTCAACAACCTGTTGCAGTCACTGCGCAAGGACAGGTACGTTGCCGTCATCTGATTTTAAGTGGCAATGCTTATTTACATCAAATATTGCCTGCTATTGAGGCGAAAGTGATGCCTGTGAGTACTTATATTTTAGCAACCGAACCCTTGGGCAAGACACAGGCGACGCAGTTGATTAGTAATAATATGGCTGTTGCCGATGTCAATTTTGTTTTGGATTACTTTCGTTTATCGGCTGATTGGCGTTTATTATTCGGCGGCGGGGTGAGCTATTCTACGGTTGACCCGATTCATTTAACGCAAACTATGCGCCGTAAAATGCTGAGGGTTTTCCCGCAATTACAAGCGATTAAACCCGCTTTTGCGTGGGGTGGACATGTTGCGATTACGATTAATCGTGCGCCCCATTTTGGTCGTGTGGGCAGTAATGTTTATTTTGCACAGGGTTATTCAGGACATGGATTGGCAATGGCTGGTTTTGCAGGAAAATTAATGGCTGAAGCCCTTGCAGGAACATCTGAACGGTTCGATTTATTCGGCGAAATTCCGCATCATCCATTCCCCGGTGGGCGGTGGTTACGTATGCCCTTGTTGGTATTGGGAACAACCTATTATAAGTTAAAAGATTTATTTTAAGTTGGTTGTTTAAATTCCATACATTTAATATGGGTATATCACCTGATAGTATTGTGTTATTCGTTCATTTATTGTTGCGTTAATGGCACACAAAATGAATGTTATACGTCATCCTCCATATAGTAATCGCTATTAATTGTATGAATTTATATTTCTTTTTCTTTATCACGCTAACAGTGTGAATGAAGTTTTTATTCAAAATCAATAATAAGTTGTTTTAGGTAGATTGGTAAGTGCAAAACTAGGATTTTCTACAATGTTTTCCAAGACTAACAGTATAAAAACAATAGCAAGTTTGCTTATCTTAGGATGTAGTCCTTGTGTGTTATCTAATAATGTTTTAGAAGCACGAGAGCTATTAGATTTGAGTTTAAGCGAACTAATGGACATTAAAATCAATGCTGCATCAGGCATTGAGGAAACAATTGCTAATGCACCTGCTGCAATGATAGTCATTTCTGCTCAGGATATTGAAAAGCGCGGGTATAGCAGTTTAGATGAAATTTTATATGATTTGCCCGGATTTGATGTCGTTAAGATAGGTGCAGCAGTCAGTGTAAATGCCTATCAGCGTGGTTATAGAACACCATCGACGCAACGTACTTTATTCATGGTAAATGGTATTGTTGATAATACGCTGTGGGGACAAATAGCTAATATTTCAACACAATATCCTTTATCTATTATTGAGCGTGTCGAGGTTTTATATGGTCCTAGCAGTGTTGTTTATGGGGCAAATGCGTTTTTAGGGGTCATTAACGTTGTTACAAAACAAGCGAGTTCTTTGGAAGCGGGTGAATCTTTCGCGAATGCAACGGTTCGTTATGGTAGCTACAATAATAAACGGGTTGAGTTTGCAGCAGGTGGAACTTATAAGCAGTTGAAATTTACCCTTTCAGGTACGTTAGGTAGCAGTGATGAGGCAGGGCTTGATGATTTTCCTAAACAGTGGGGTTTTACCAGTAATGAATTGTTAAGTAATCAAAATACATGGGGAAGTATTACCAGTCTTTCTAATGATGGTAAATCGCTGGGTAGTTATTATGACCCTTCAGATTCATGGGGAATTATTGGTGACATCAATTATGGTGCATTTACATTAGGGACTATGTTGTGGCAAACCAAAACATCCTTTGGAGCAGCATACGCCAATGATTATGTACAAACTAATGTCCCTTGGTACACTTCATCTTCACAATTTTATTTAAAACATAATGATAAATTCACGGATAGTTTAAACATCACCTCTTTAGCTTTGTTCCGTAGGAGTAATACATGGGGGCAATGGGCAGAGGCTATCCCTGACAGGACGGATACAAACTATTCTTATTTAAGTTATTCCGATTGGAATTCAGAAAGCGAAAGTTTTCTTTTAAAACAAGACTATGATTATACATTAAGCAACACATGGCGGATGACAGGGGGCGTTAAGTATGAAAATAAACGTCTCACTAAAGCCTATGATGTTTGTTCTTATTGGATAAGTTCTTATTGTTCTAGCTCTGATGGGGAAGATTCAGGCCCTTATGGTTTGGGTGAAGGGGTTTTTTATAGCACAGATCCCACCCCAGTGATTGCGGATGGAACTGCCGCCGACGTGCCAGAAGATGACCGCATGACAACGGTGGACAAAGGTATTTATCTACAAGGTATTTGGGATAAAGACGCTTGGCGATTAAATGCAGGTGTACGATACGACCATAATAGTTTGTATGGTAGCACTATCAATCCGCGTGCATCGGCAATTTATCGTTGGTCAGATAAACTCTCATTTAAATTCTTAAATGGCTATGCTTTTCAAGAGCCTGCACCCCAACAAGTTTGGGGCGGATGGAGTGGACGTTTAAGCAATCCTAATTTAGTGCCTGAAGAAGTGAAAAATTATGAATTTATCACGCTTTATCAAATGGATAACTGGTTACATGACGTGTCTTTATATTATGCTAACTATAAAAACGTGATTAAGGAAGAAGCTGAAAATGCGGGTGAACGGGATGTTTATGGATTGGAATATCGTGGACGTTACTCCTTCCCTAACTTTATACAAGCTCCTGATATAACAGGCTATGTCTATTATACCTATACCGAAGCACGCAGTAGCATTCACTATGACCATGATTTGCAAGACTGGGTAGAGGGAGAGGCAGATGTTGGTGATATTGCCCCCCATAAACTGAATTTTGGATTAAATTTCCCCTTGAACGAAAAATGGTTTATTGATACGCGGATTAACTATGTGAGTAGTCGTGAACTTTACTCACGTAATGCCTTAACACCATTAGGGATTAAAGCAGAAGACTACACCCTAGTACATTTGAATATTGGTTATAAAAACAAGCCATTTTCTGCTTCTTTTAAAATCAATAACTTATTTGATAAAGGTTATTTAGTTCCCGGTTTTGAACAAGCCGATTCAGGCAATGATTTTAGCCAACGCAGTGCTGGTTTTCGTAACTCTTTAATTCCGCAAGAAGGGAGAAGTTTTATGCTAACGTTGCGCTGGGATTGGTTATAAACAAACGCTGAGTAAAGCGCGTTGATACAGTCGCCTAACGGATACCCGCATTTAATGTGGTATCCGTTAGTAATAGGTAATATTTTATAAACAATGGTTTATAATAAGCTTTATGCTTGACAAATCACTTTATCAAATAAACTTAAAGCTCGTGCAATTGCCTGATCCATGTTGTAATACTGATAATCCGCCAACCGCCCCGCAAACAAAACTTTTCCCGCTAACTTCTGCGCTTCAGCCTCATATTCTTTATATAACAACCGATACTCATCTTTAGGAATAGGGTAATAAGGAATATTTTTTCCCCTAACATAAACCTGTGGATATTCCTCCACATAGCTTGTGCCAAAACTACGTTGTCCTGTTAAGTGTTTAAATTCAGTTATTCGCGTGTAATGGTATTCATTAGGGTAATTCACCGTCCCTACAGCCTGATATTGCTCTACAGGGGTATGAATAAAATTAAAATGCAAACTGCGGTAAGGTAATTCACCATGTATATGCTGGAAGAAATCATCAATTGCCCCAGTATAAATCATTCGTTTATATTGAATTTCGCCTTCAATATCGCTCAATGTCGTGTTTAATAACACTTTGATATTCGGGTGATTCAACATATTACGGAATAGTGGGGTATAACCATTTTTTGGCAAGCCCTGATAGGTATCTTGAAAATAACGGTCATCACGACTGATATAAATAGGCACTCGGGCAGTAACTGAAGGAGCAAGTTCTTCAGGTGTTAAATTCCACTGTTTTAATGTATAGCTATGAAAAACATTGCGATAGATATAATCCGCCAAAAATTTTAAATCTTCACTGGGAGCAGACTCCCGAATTTTTAAAATAGGAACTTTAACATTAAATCCATACTCAGATAACAATGCCTGCTCTAATTTTGCCGCATACTGTGGGGGGAATAAGGAATATAACGAGTTGAGATTAAAGGGAATCGGCACAGATTTCCCGTCAACAACCCCCAAAACATGATGATAATAACTACGCCATTGCGTAAATTGGGCGAGATAATCCCAAACATGTTTGGCATTTGTATGAAAAATATGTGGTCCATACTGGTGAACTAATACGCCCTGTTCATCATGATAATCATAAGCATTGCCACCAATATGGTCGCGTTGTTCGACGATTAATACCTTCTGCTTTAATTGGCTAGCAATACGTTCTGCTAACACTGCACCTGTAAACCCCGCCCCAACAATTAACCAATCAACCTGCATAATAACCCCCATGTGCCTTATTTATTGAATCTATCAAACCTTACATCATTTTCACGCTTAGAATTGTATCAGTCTCGATTCCAAAAATGGTAACAGGTTTTGGTAATGGGTGATGTTAAGATGAAAAAGATTCCCATCTAAAAAAAATAGTGCCAAACAGAAAAGGACAAAGACTAATGATTGTCTAAATCAGGATTCTTCACATCAATGGGTAAAAATTCTTTGATAACGCTATTAGTTTTGAGAATCTTGATTCAAACCGTCTTTTATTCAAGAAAATAACTTATCCTTACTTCGGCATTACCGCAATTTTTTCTTTGTGCCGTATGCGTATATAGCCATTTTCGGATAATAAAATAGCCAATGGTCTGGTTTTTGGAAAATAAGTAAATACAATCATTACAATTACCATAATAGGCACGCATAAAAACATTCCAACCACCCCCCATAAACTCCCCCAAATAGCAAGGGAAAATAAAATAACCAACGGACTTAAATTTAATGAACTGCCCATCATTTTCGGCTCAAGAAAATTACCAATTAGAAACTGAGTTGTTCCTAATGAACTAATAATAATGATAAAAGGATAAAACGTATCAAACTGTACCAAGGCGAGTAAAGAAGGAAATATGGTCGCAATGATAGAGCCAACATTAGGGATAAAATTCAGGAAAAAAATCAAAATAGCCCAGAAAGCGGCAAAATCAACACCAACCCCCCACATAATAAAAAAACTGATGACCGCTGTCAGAATACTCATCAAGGTTTTTACACCAATATAAGTTTTAATGTCTTCATCTATTTGGCATAAAATCCGTTCTACGGTACTTTCCTGTTCTGGCTCAGCGGACAATAATACTTTTAACTTTTGGTAGAAGGTTTTTTCCTCTAAAAAAAGAAAAATAACGTATAATAAGATAATTCCCGTATTACCCGCTAAATTGGTTAGCGAAATAGCCAAGGTAGAAATAAGCTGTGGAATATTGATACTATCTTTAAAGTTAGCAAGATTAGGTAATTGTTCCACACCCACTAGGGCGAATAAACGAAGTAATAATTTTTCAAAATTTGCTTGGTAAATAGGTGAAACTGTAATAACTTTATCAATATTACTACTAATTAATTGCACAAATATCCAAAAAAATACTAAAAAAGTCAAAATAGACAGAAAAAAGCATACTGTTAAAGGGAGTTGCCACTGTCTAAATTGTAATAAATGATAACCATCCGCTAAAGCATCAATAAGATACCAAATAGCGATTGCAATCAATAAAGGCATCAAAATTGATTCGCCAACTTTAATCAAATAAAAAAACAGCACCAGTAAAAATAACCATAAAGCAATCGGTTGTAAACGCATAACTTTTCCTTTTTTAACGACACAATGATACCAATAACACTCCCAGATTTTGCCTACATTTTAGGCGCGCCCACCATAACGGCTGATGTACGGACTTATCCCGAAGATTTTCAGGTAGTAGAAACCTTAAGTTTTGAGCCAACTGGAACAGGGGAACATGTTTTTTTACAAATTCGCAAGCGCGATACCAATACGGATTGGTTAGCACGACAGCTAGCACAGTTTGCGAATGTTAAACCACATGAAGTTAGTTATGCGGGTTTAAAAGACCGTCATGCAGTAACAACGCAATGGTTTAGCATACAACTGGCGGGTAAAATAGCTCCCGATTGGCAAACATTAAATAGTGATACGATTCAAGTTGTACAGCAAACACGTCATAGCCGTAAACTACGGCGTGGTGCGTTGCGTGATAATCAATTTATTCTTTGTTTACGAAATGTTACAGGTAATCATGCTACCTTAGAACAACGCTTGACATACCTTGCACAACACGGTGTTCCCAATTATTTTGGTGAACAACGTTTTGGACACAATCATAATAATTTGCAAGCGGCCGAGCAGATTCTCGTTGCACAAGCCATTATAAAAGACCGTCATCAACGAAGTTTATATTTATCAGCGGCACGGTCTTTCTTATTCAATCGTATTTTGTCAGAAAGAGTAACACAAGGCTCATGGAATCAGGCTATTAATGGTGATGTAATGCAGTTAGCAGGCTCGCATTCAGTTTTTCCAATTACGAATATTGATGATGAAATTCAACGTCGTCTTACTTGTTTTGACATTCACCCCGCCGCGCCATTATGGGGAAAAGGGGAAAATTTAGCCTCTTTAGACGCACTGGCGTTGATGCAAACAATTTTATCTGCTCATCAAGGCTGGTGTGAGGGTTTAATTCGTGAGGGTTTAGAACTTGAATGGCGTAGCTTGCGCTTGATAGTGGAAAATTTACAATGGACATGGTTAAGTGAAACCTCACTGCAATTGGCGTTTCATCTGCCCGCAGGTGCGTATGCAACCACTGTTTTACGCGAGTTGGTGAAAACGACCGAGTTTACACGCCATGTTATGTAATATATTGAGATATAAAAATTTACTTAAAAACAATATATAATTTATTTGGAATAAGATAAATTCCTCTTCACAACGAAAAAAAAGATTGATATACTGCGCAACTTCAAAACGTCGTCAAATTGCCGATATAGCACAGCGGTAGTGCAACTGATTTGTAATCAGTAGGTCGGGGGTTCAAGTCCCTCTATCGGCACCAGTTTTTATTCCCTCTTTTTAAAAACCTACCTATTTTTCCCAGAATATTCGTGTTTAGAACAAATGTTGGTTTATTTTTATAAATCCCGCTTGAAGAAATCGGCATCCATCATTTCAATAAAGCGTTTTGCACCGGGGGATAAAAATTTACCGCGTCGTAAAATTACACCATAACTGCGTTTAGGAAAATATTGTTCTAATGATAAGACTTCTACAGGGTCATCTGGCATTAAACAAATGCTGGTAACAATCGAAATTCCTAACCCCAACGCCACGTATTTTTTAATGACTTCCCAGCCACCCGCTTCTAGGGTTACTTTGTAATCCAAATTATGTTGTTGAAAAACCATTTTTACCATACGCCATGTGCTTAAATGTCGTGGGGGTAAAATTAAACCGTATTGGCTGATGTCTTCTAACCGAAAATCAGGCTTTTGCGCAAGTGGGTGATTTTTTGGTGTAATTAAAACAGTATCATAGTAATAAATCGGGAAATACATAATATCATCGGGTATATCTAAAAACGAGCCAACCGCGAAATCAACCTCATTTGCCCGCAACAACGCCATACCATCGCGCCCTGTGACATTATGCAAGCGTAAACGAATGCCGGGATAGGCACTTGCAAAGCGTTTCATTACATCAGGCAAAATGTATAAAATAGTCGATTCACCCGCTGTAATATTCAGCTCACCCGACTCTAAATTTCCGCGTCTGACAGCAAAAGATTCTGTTAAAGAATCAATACCTTCAACTAAAGGCGTTGCCAACTCATATAAAATTTTACCTTCGGGTGTTAATTCAATAGAAGGTCCACGCCGTTCAAATAGTGAAATATCTAACTCACGCTCTAAGGCTTTTATTTGTAAAGAAACAGAGGGTTGACTTAAGAATAAACGGTCAGCGGCTTTAGAAATACTGCCCGTTTGAGCTGCATGACAGAAAGCACGCAATTGTTTTAATCGATTTTGTTTATAGTAAAAACGCTCGTTTGACATAACACACCTTATTTTATTGAAATTATCGCGCGTTATTAAATAACAGATTGCTTATCAACAAGCCTTCTACCATGCTTTGGGTTGGAATTGGGTATCATTAAGCATTACGGCTGTATCATGTTTTTGAGTAATAACAAAAAAACCTTTGCGGTACGCATATTTTGCCACATTATCAGGAATGACCATGCCAGCAACTGCGCCAAAAACTTTGCTATCTTGGTATTTGGGAAATAACGGTTTAAATTTTTCCAATCGTGCTATATGTTCATCAATATCATCCTGACTTAAATGACTTTTAACTTCAACTAATACACAACAATCACCATTGGTAGCTAATAAATCAATTTGCATCGCAAGACCTAATTGCGGATTATCTGCTTCTACATCTCGACTGACGACATGCACATCAATACCGCGTGCTTGAAGCAAGGGAACGACATTAGGCTTAATTAACCCTTCAACAAACTCTCCTAACCGATTGCTTAATGAGCCGATTTTTTTATCTAACTCACGGGAACGTTTTTCTGCTGCTTGTGCGTAGGTGTTTAATAACTTTTCTGTTTCTTGAAAACGATGCGCTGTTTCTTGAAATTTACGATCCGTTTCTTGAAATTTAAGGTCAGTCTCAAGAAACTTACGGTCTGTTTCTTGAAAACGACGAGCTGTTTCAAGAAATTTGCGGTCGGTTTCAAGAAATTTGCGGTCAGTTTCTTGAAACTTACGGTCGGTTTCTTGCGTTTGATAACGGAGTTCTTGAAGCTGTCGACTGGTTTCCCGAAATAATTCCCAGATTTCTTGTGCATCAGACATTGAAAAATTCCTTGTAAATACTTGGTCGCTATACTTTATGTCAAATAGATATAATTTTTTAGCGATTTACTATTAACATAGACAATAGTATATATTAAAATATTTGGCTTACCAATTGTTGCAATGCAACGTAAAAATCAGTTCTAATTATAGACCCATTACTCAAACGTAGCTAAACACGTCCAGAGGGATAAATTACGATGTCAACACAACCTGTGTCACTGCATACGCCTGATTTAACAATCACTGCTCCCATTAAAGCAGAGTTTGCCTCTGTATTAACAGCAGAAGCAGTCGCGTTTGTAGCAGACTTAGTAAAACACTTTGGTGCACGACGTGAAGCACTTTTAGCAAAACGGGTTGAGCGGCAAAAACAATTAGAAGCAGGCATTATGCCTGATTTCCTGCCTGAAACTAAGCATATTCGCGATGGTAATTGGCAAGTTGGCGCAACCCCCGCCGATTTACAAGACCGCCGCGTCGAGATTACAGGACCTGTTGACCGCAAAATGGTCATCAATGCACTGAACTCAGGCGCGAAAGTGTTCATGGCAGATTTTGAAGATGCACAAAGCCCTACTTGGGAAGGATTATTGGAAGGGCACATTAACCTACGTGATGCCTTAGACAAGACCATTTCCTACACCAGCCCAGAAGGCAAACAGTATCAATTAAACGACACTATAGCGACCCTATTAGTGCGTCCTCGTGGTTGGCATTTAGAAGAAAAACACGTGTTATTTGAAGGTAAACCTATTTCTGGTTCACTTTTTGATTTCGGGTTGTATTTCTTCCACAATGCGAAACGTGCCTTAAGCAAAGGTACAGGACCTTATTTCTATTTACCTAAATTAGAAAGTCATTTAGAAGCCCGTTTATGGAATGACGTATTTGATTACGCTCAAGATAAACTCGGCTTACCTCGTGGCACTATCAAAGCCACTGTTTTGATTGAAACCATTTTAGCATCCTTCGAAATGGACGAAATTCTGTATGAATTGCGTAATCATTGCGTTGGGTTAAATTGTGGTCGTTGGGACTATATATTCAGCTTCATCAAAAAATTCTGCAAAAATCCAGAATTTGTCTTACCTGATAGAAGCGAAGTCACCATGACCAGTCACTTCTTACGTTCTTACTCACAACTGTTGATTAAAACCTGTCACCGTCGCGGTGCACATGCGATGGGCGGGATGGCGGCACAAATTCCCATTAAGAATGACCCCGCTGCTAATGATGCAGCCATTGCAAAAGTGTTAGCCGATAAAGAACGGGAAGCAAGTGATGGACATGATGGCACATGGGTTGCACATCCTGCACTGGTTCCGATTGCAATGGATGTATTTAACAAATACATGCCTAACGCCAATCAAAAGAATAAACTGCGTGAAGAAGTCAACGTTACTGCACAAGATTTACTCCAAGTTCCGACAGGGAATATCACTGAAAAAGGCTTACGTAACAACGTCAGCGCAGCACTTCAATACATGGAAGCATGGTTAGGCGGTAATGGTTGTGTGCCTATCAACAATTTAATGGAAGATGCAGCAACCGCTGAAATCGCCCGCGCCCAGTTGTGGCAGTGGGTACGTTATCCGAAAGGTATTTTAAATGACGGTCGCAAAGTGACCGCCGAGTTGATGAAACAAGTGATACAGGAGGAACTCGATATTATCCGTGCTCAAGTGGGTGAACAGCGCCAAAAGGCTGGTCATTACGCGCTAGCTGCGGAATTACTCGCGAAAATTGTGACAGAAGAGACGTTTGCAGAATTTTTGACTTTGGTCGCTTACGAATATTTACCTTAAATCGAGACTGGATAATATGACATTTTTAGATGCAAAAGCACTTGAAAAAGAATGGGCTGAGAATCCCCGTTGGAAAGGCGTGACCCGTGGTTATTCCGCTGCTGAAGTAGTTCGTTTACGCGGTACTATGCCAATCGAGCATACCTTGGCTAAAGTTGGTGCTGAGAAACTGTGGAAATACTTAAACACAGAAGCCTATGTCAATGCGTTGGGTGCGTTAACAGGCAACCAAGCCATGCAACAAGCCAAAGCAGGCTTAAAGGCCATTTATTTAAGTGGCTGGCAAGTTGCGGGTGATGCCAACAGTGCGGGACAAATGTATCCCGACCAAAGTTTATACCCTGTTGACAGCGTGCCTACCGTTGTTCGCCGTATCAATAACGCTTTCCAACGTGCTGACCAATTACACCACGCCGAAGGCAACGACTCCATCGACTGGTACGTGCCTATCGTTGCTGATGCCGAAGCTGGTTTCGGTGGCGTATTAAACGCATTCGAATTAATGAAAGGCATGATTGAAGCGGGTGCGGCTGGTGTGCATTGGGAAGACCAATTAGCCTCTGCTAAAAAATGCGGTCACATGGGCGGTAAAGTATTAGTTCCCACCCAAGAAGCCGTGCAAAAATTAATTGCTGCACGTTTAGCTGCCGACGTTTCTGGCGTGCCTAGTGTGATTATTGCCCGTACCGACGCATTAGGTGCGGCATTACTCACCAGCGACATCGACCCACGTGACCAAGAGTTTGTCACAGGCAATCGTACCGTTGAAGGCTTCTACCAAACCCGTCAAGGGATGGCACAAGGGATTTCTCGTGGCTTAGCCTACGCACCTTATTCTGACCTCATTTGGTTAGAAACAGGTAAACCTGATTTAAATGAAGCACGTGTATTTGCTGAAGCCATCAAGAAAGAGTTCCCCAACAAAATGTTGGCTTACAACTGCTCTCCTTCATTTAACTGGAAACGTCACCTCGACGACGCAACCATTGCTAAGTTCCAAAAAGAACTCGGTGCAATGGGTTACAAATTCCAATTCATTACCTTGGCAGGTTTCCATACATTGAACTTCGCAATGTTTGATTTAGCTGACAAGTACCGTGATTCTGGCATGACCGCTTATGTCGAATTGCAAGAAAAAGAATTTGCTGCTGAAACACGCGGTTACACAGCGACCAAACATCAACGTGAAGTTGGTGCAGGTTTCTTTGACGACGTGACTCAAGTGATTACAGGCGGTGTGTCTTCTATCACTGCATTAAAAGGCTCTACGGAAGAAGAGCAATTTACCCACGCTTAATTTTTTAAGTCGGTAAATGAGAAAAGCCCCTATCAGTTTAATGATAGGGGCTTTTTTTATATGTTTTCACTAAAAAAACTGAGTGTGCGCAATTTGCTATAGCTAACGCACTTTAAAATGATTATTGTAGGGTGGAATAGGCGCAAGCCGTATTCCACAACAGCGCAAACTTTCTGCATAAACTCAGCTAGTTCTGGCGTTTTATGGTGGAATACGCTACGCTATTCCACCCTACATTAAGCTGCTTTTTAAGTTGCGTTAGCTATAAATCAAATAATAAATTTAAGGAAACGCTATGAATTAAGACCTAGATAATTCCTGACTTAGTAACCGCGCCCAATAATTTAAGCCATCCTCTCCCAAATCCTTTGCCAACTCCTCCAACGCCTGCAAGGCTTGTGCTTCACCAATCTTATGAGCAATTCGATACACTTCTACAAACTTCGCGATTCCTTCCTGCATTTCTTTATTTTGTAAATGAATATGTCCCATATTAAACAATGTCGCACACAAGCCCGCCACATCGCCGATTTCTTGTCTTATCGCTAAGGACTGTTGCAAGTAGCGCAGGGCGGTTTCGTAGTCGCCTCGGGCATAAGCCGTTGTTGCCATATTGTTGAGCGTCGAGCCTTCGCCACGTTTATCGCCGATTTCTTGTAGAATCGCTAAGGACTGTTGCAAGTAGCGCAGGGCGGTTTCGTTGTCGCCTCGGGCATCATAGATTTGAGAAATATTGTTGAGCGTTGTGCCTTCGCCACTTTTATCGCCGATTTCTTGTTGAATCGCTAAGGACTGTTGCAAGTAGCGCAGGGCGGTTTCGTAGTCGCCTCGGGCTTTAAATATTTGTCCAATATTGTTGAGCGTCGTGCCTTCGCCACTTTTATCGCCGATTTCTTGTCTTATCGCTAAGGACTGTTGCAAGTAGCGCAGGGCGGTTTCGGTGTCGCCTCGGGCATCATAGATTTGAGAAATATTGTTGAGCGTCGTGCCTTCGCCACTTTTATCGCCGATTTCTTGTTGAATCGCTAAGGACTGTTGCAAGTAGCGCAGGGCGGTTTCGTAGTCGCCTCGGGCATAAGCAGTTGTTGCCATATTGTTGAGCGTCGTGCCTTCGCCACTTTTATCGCCGATTTCTTGTTGAATCGCTAAGGACTGTTGCAAGTAGCGCAGGGCGGTTTCGGTGTCGCCTCGGGCATCATAGATTTGAGAAATATTGTTGAGCGTCGTGCCTTCGCCACGTTTATCGCCGATTTCTTGTCTTATCGCTAAGGACTGTTGCAAGTAGCGCAGGGCGGTTTCGTAGTCGCCTCGGGCTCTAAATATTTGAGAAATATTGTTGAGCGTCGTGCCTTCGCCACGTTTATCGCCGATTTCTTGGCGAATTGGTAAGAGTTCATCAAACAAAGTTTTTGCTTCATCATAACGTGCTATGTCAAACAGTTTTGTGCTTAATGAACCGCCCACTTTAGAAAAAATCGTCTTCTCTGCCCCTAATTGCGCAATACGAGCCAGTTCTATATGTTCTTCAAAATTAATGGGATAATCGCTTTCCCACCATTTCGCATATAACCCTTGTGCAACATTGGCATAAATAGCGGGTTGTTCCAAATGCTCGCACTCTTGCGCAAGAAATGGCACAAGCAAACGCGACACAAACAAGGTTTCCTGATAATGCTCTACCAAACCCAACACCAATGCGGGGCGTAAAACCATGATTAATTCAGGCTGAGAAAACGCTTGCGCAAAAATATCGATAGGTACGGGCAAATTAAACAGGGCAATACGGGCTAATAAATTGCGAACTTCCGCAGATTGATAATTTAATAAGGTTTGTAATAACAACTTTTCTCTAAATTCTGCCTGCTTTGCTTCTAACTGTGTAAATAAAGCCGTTTTATCAATGTTTTTATCCGCTAATACCTTATACAACCATTCTAATAAACGCGGATTGCCTGCGCCTAAGTCTATGGCTTGCTGTTCTAATGCTTTGCTGACGGCGGGCGTATCTTGAGCGGTCAAATAGCTTTCACGCAAGGCTTGCAGTTTTTTCTGTAGCTCTGTCCCTTCAAAAGAATTTAAGGCTAATTCAGCGAGTTGTAAGGGCTTTTGTACCGAAAACGCATAGCGACAGGTGATTAATACTCGACTGGGCGAGCCTGTTTCACGAATGGCTTTTAATAAAGCGGTGATAATTTGAGACGCGCCCGCTTCAAGCTGTTGATGATTGTTTTTGATAAAATTTTGCTCAAAGTCATCAAACACAAATAGCGCACTGTGTAATACGGGAAACTGGTTAAATAACTGTTTTAGGCGTAAATCTAAAGCAAGAGACTGATTTAAAATTTCATTAATCAGGCTGGCATGTTCAGGCAATTCTTCACTAAACACGCCACGCAAAGCGATTTCATCAATTTTCCCCATCCATACAAAACGTTTGGGCAATAACACCGCTAAACGCTGACAAATCCGTAACGCTAAACTACTTTTTCCCAACCCGCCCATGCCTAACAACATCAAGCCATCCGCATAATTCGCATCACCCTGTTGACTGCGTAAAATTCGCAAAGCGGTTTGTAATAATCGCCGTCTGCCCAC
This sequence comes from Beggiatoa leptomitoformis, assembly GCF_001305575.3. Taxonomy (NCBI): domain Bacteria; kingdom Pseudomonadati; phylum Pseudomonadota; class Gammaproteobacteria; order Thiotrichales; family Thiotrichaceae; genus Beggiatoa; species Beggiatoa leptomitoformis. Next base: position 4,195,126 of record NZ_CP012373.2, on the reverse strand, counting down.
AAACAGCTCACGCGGACACACTTCCGTTTTTGCATTTTTATCTAAAAACTCCTGACGAATTTCCCGCTTGGCTTGCGCTCGCCCCTTAAGCACTAAGGCGTTTAACGGTGTGTAATCGCTGTAAAACCGCAATAAATGCCATTGCGGTTTATAATGAGGGGTTCGCTGTTGTATCTCCATTTCATACACATACAAATCCCGCCGTGTTTTCGCCACTGCCCGCGCTAAATCCAGACCATCGGCTAAATACGCATATAATTTTTGTGCGGTAAAAAGCCCGATAAAATCATAAACAGGCTTCGCCCACCCCAACACCGCAGGCACACCCGCTTGTACTAATGCCTCGCACAAACTGGGCAACGCATTATCATGACTCTGCGCCGTTTCACAACCCGATAAAAACAACAAACGCGGAAAATGTCCTTTATAACTAAAAACTTCGGCAATCTCATCCGCTTCTGCTAACTGTACTTTTCCTAAATCATCCTCTAACACAAATACGGGTTTGCCCTGATTAAAACTTGCATGACCTGTTAAATGCACCACATCAAAACGCATTGATTCATCGTCAAAACGCATTGATTCATCATCGTAATTCAGCCATTCTTGCAAACCTGCTAAAGAACCACTTTCTTCAACGACTAACTCTAAAGGCAATTTTTGAGTGGCTTTTAAAATCAAGCCTTCTTCTTTTTCAAACGCTAAAACAGGTTTTACATCTTCAGGCGAACTTGCCATAAACAACACCCGCAATTGACGCTTTGCAGGCTCAATATTTTGTTTTTCTTTACCAATTAACCGCAACGGCGTAAAAGGCTTATGCAGATTCATGCAAAGATATTGTTCTGTATGCAACAATTCCCACGCGAGATGATGTAAACCGTGTGTGTTAGGAATTTGTAAAATGGTTTCTTGTTGAAAATTTTGTAGCGTACTTTCTTGTCCATTTAGCCAATTAAATAAGTCCTTGCCTAAATTCTGTAACTGTAGCCCATCCTCATAATGCTGTTTTGCATTGCTTATAAATTGCTGTAAATCCTGCGCACTGACTGCCCGCGTTTGGTAAGGCGTGGGCGTATTGTCAATGAAAAAACGCAATTGATAATTATCAGTGGTTTGCTCGAACACTTCTAAACGGATATTTTTCATTGGGTTATTCCTGTTTAGCATCCATCATTGTTTTTAAAATACGCTCAATATGCCCTGCTGACCCTGATAGTTCTGTGAGTTTATTACCTTCTTTAATTTTAACTTCTACTTTTTTGCTATTAATCCAAATTTCTAACACCCGCGCCAATTTAGCAAAAAATATTGTACCTGCACCACCCGCACTTAACGCAGTTGTTAATAAAATAACGCTTAAATCAACAGATTCTGCACCTATCCAACGTTGTGCTTCTGATTCTACGGTGGGTAAGGCTTCACAATGAATAACCTCTTGTAGTTGTTGTTGATGGAGAACAGTTTGTACAGTATTGATAAAATCAGGGTCGTGACTGAGTAAATACAATTGCATGAAATAACTCCTTAAATTTAAAAAAGTCATCATAATAATACAATAAAAAAAACAGACAAGTTATTTATTTTATTGAATCCAAGATTAAAATTGTTTCTCAGCACTTTGATATAGCAACCGTACTATAAAAAGATTAAATAGAATTCAGTAAAAAGAGCTTATCGATAGAACAATATTGTTGTTTACGGAGAATCTTAGCCTGCATTTATGCTCAATAGGATTTAAATCAGGCGAATGAAGGCGGTAAATATTCCAAGAGATGCCAAGCGTCTAAAATGGCCTGCTGCATGTCGCTACGTTTATGAAAAGTGGCGTTATCCATCACAATCATAGAATTCTGAATGAAAAAGTCCAACGACAACGTTGGACTTCAATGCAATTTAGTTTTTATGGAAAGTGCCGATATTCAGACAGTGTGAGTACTTGATGTTTACTAAGTTGTGATTGAAAATTTTGCTCATACAAAATGAAAAAGTCCAACGACAACGTTGGACTTCAATGCAATTTAGTTTTTATGGAAAGTGCCGATATTCAGACAGTGTGAGTACTTGATGTTTACTAAGTTGTGTTTGTGCTAATAAAGCATTGTGTCATTAGCTTTTTAGGGTAAAGGCGTAACACGTACAACATGTTGTTCGTCTTTTAACATCGTCATAACATATTCAACCCGCTGTCCTTGAGATAAAGACCGACGACCATTTGCTTCTATCGGCACGATGTTGCTGAAATGAACAAACACCTCTTCATCCCCAATATCTGGCGTAATAAAGCCAAAACCACTTTGTTTATCAAACCATTTCACTGTTCCATAATACTTTTTTTCGACAACGGCGGGGTTTGCATTAGTAGCGTTATTTGCTGTTGGTGCGGAAATAGCCTCTTCAGCATATACGATATGCATAAACAGCACCCCTAAAATGGCAAATACATAAAGTATTCTCTGCATTTTACTTTCTCCCTTAATGAGAAATATGCAATAAAACAAGGCTTTTAAACATAAATCATGAGCGTTGTTACATACAATTTTGGTCTGCTACTAACATAACCTAAGATTAAGAAGTACGTAATTTAGGTAATTGTCTTATTGCTTAACGAAAATGACCTAATAAAGTTGTGTTATTTTCCATATCAGCAATTCATGTGCCAGCCTATTTATTTAGGTTTAATTAATTGATTTTTATATTAAAAAATATAAACTTTTTCATGAATTATTCAGTATTGATTTAGTAATAGACATAAGGTGTCATAATTTTGACAGTTTATGAATTAAGTGGAAAAGAGGCATTGAGTTAGGGGATGTATTAGTGAAATATAATGGTGCAAAGAAAGGGTTAATAAAATTTCATTAAGATAAACGCGAGAAGAATATAGAAATCAGGTGTAAAGTGCTTTTATAGCATTATTTTTTAATACGTTAAACCATAAAACTAATTTCAAAAAAACCAAATAATGGGCTTTTCGTGTTGATAAACTCGCCTGAGTTTACAAGATTAACGGGATTTCATTATCCTGAAAATTCTGATTCTGATATGTTATCTCTTATAGAAGTACACACAAATTTGCACAGTGTTCTTAATGAATAAGTCCATGCGTTGCGACTGCAAAACACCGTGTTATTAACGAAAGCAAAAATAATTATTAACTTTAATGGTTTATAGCCATGTCAAAACCTGATACACAAGCTTTTATTGATGCGATTCGTCAGCATTTGAGCTATTCGTTAGGTGTACAACCTGCTCAAGCGTCTTTACACGATTTATTTATGGCAGTGGGCTTGGCAACCCGTAATCTAATGTTAGATAAGTTATTTCTAACAGAACAACGTTATGCCGAACAAAATGCAAAACGCTTGTGTTACTTATCTATGGAATTTCTGGTTGGGCGTTCCTTAGCAAATAATTTATATAACTTAGGTATTTATGATATTTGTCGTCAAGCAGTGCAAACCTTGGGGATGGATTTTGACGAGCTATTAGAAGTAGAGCTTGATGCGGCATTAGGTAACGGTGGTTTAGGACGTTTAGCCGCTTGTTTTTTGGATTCGCTGGCAACGCTGGATATGCCGGGATATGGTTACGGTATTAACTACGAATATGGCTTATTTAAACAAGATATTATAGATGGTAAACAAGTTGAAAAGCCTGACCATTGGTTAATTCGCGATACCCCTTGGTTAATTGAACGACGTGATTACGCTTGTTTTATTCCCCTTTATGGGCGTGTTGTGCAAACCCGTGACCGTGCTGGAAAAATGTTGCCAACATGGATAGATTGGAAAGTACTGGTCGGTGTGCCACATGACATGCCAATTGTTGGTTATAACGGCAATACCGTTAATTATTTACGTTTGTACTCAGCCATGTCCTCTGATGAATTTGATATGAATTTATTTAACTCAGGGGATTATATTAAAGCGGTTGAGCAAAAAATCTCTTCCGAAAACATCTCTAAAGTATTGTATCCCTCAGACCAAGTGCGGGTTGGGAAAGAATTACGCCTTATTCAAGAATACTTTTTTGTTGCCTGCGCCGTTCGGGATGTTATCCGCATTCATCGTGAAAAGTATCAAGATTTAAACAATTTAGCTGATAAAGTAGCCTTTCAACTCAATGACACGCACCCAGCACTTGCCATTGCTGAATTAATGCGGACATTGACGGATGAATATGATTTTAGCTGGAAAAAAGCATGGGAAATGACAGTTAGTATGTGTGGTTATACTAATCATACATTATTGCCTGAAGCCCTAGAAAAATGGTCAGTTGCGTTGTTAGAACATGTTTTACCGCGTCATTTACAAATTATTTACGAAATTAATCATCGTTTTCTCCAACAAGTTGCTAATCAATATCCTAGCGATATTGGACGGTTGCAACGCATGTCTATTATTGAGGAAGGCGATGATAAACAAGTGCGTATGGCAAATTTAGCTATTATTGGGAGTCATTCTATTAACGGTGTAGCGGCGATTCATTCCGAATTGGTCAAAACAAACCTTGTTCCCGATTTTTACGAATTTTTTCCAGAGCGATTTAATAATAAAACCAATGGGGTAACGCCTCGTCGATGGCTCTTAAACGCAAATCCACAACTGGCTTCGCTGTTAACGGAAACCATAGGTGAACAGTGGATAACCGATTTATCACAACTATCTGCTTTAGAAGTCGTTAGCGAAGACAGTGCGTTTCAAGATTGTTTTCTACGCATTAAACGTGCAAATAAACAACGCCTTGCAACGCTGATTGCTGAAGAAATTCGTGTTATTCTCAATCCTGATGCTCTTTTTGATATTCAAATTAAACGCTTACATGAGTATAAACGGCAATTGCTCAATGCCATGCACATTATTCATCAATATCTCTCTATTGTTGAAGATGGTGTGATGTTACCGCATCCCAAAGTGTATATTTTTGCAGGTAAAGCCGCGCCCGGTTATTTCATGGCGAAGCTGATTATTAATTTAATCAATAATATTGCAGATATTGTCAATCATGACCCGCGTGTAAAAGGCATGTTAAGTGTTATTTTTATGCGTGATTATAAAGTTTCACTCGCCGAAAAAATTATTCCTGCTGCGGATTTAAGTGAACAAATTTCTACCGCTGGTATGGAGGCTTCAGGTACGGGAAATATGAAGTTTTCTATGAATGGCGCGCTAACCATTGGCACACTAGACGGGGCGAATGTAGAAATTAGAGAAGAAGTCGGGGCAGAGAATATTTATATTTTTGGATTAACTGTTGCAGATATTGAAAAAATGCAACGAATAGGAACTTATAAATCGTGGGATTATTATCATCATAATCCTTTAATTCGACGGGTGATGGATGCTATTAATTCTGACCGTTTTTGTCCGCGCGAAAGCGGCTTATTCAAGCCAATTTTTGACGCGATTATGTTTAACGACCGCTATTATCACCTTGCGGATTTAGACGCATATATTCAAACCCAAGCGCAAGTTTTAACTGATTTTGGCAGTAAGCCCTATTGGGCAAAAAAAGCTATTTTAAACGTTGCTCGTATGGGTAAATTTTCTAGTGACCGTACCATTAAAGAGTATGCGCAAGCCGTATGGGGTATTGAAACCGCAAAAAAATAAAATGCGCACACTTTAAATTTTGTTAGCACACTACATAACCATAATCATTCAGTCAAAACCGCCTTAACTAAGAAAAGTAATCTTAGTGACTGATTGAGATTTTCTTCCCATTTATTATTTACTTTTAATATAGATATCGCATTTATGTTTACAGGCATTATACAAACCGTCGGCAAAATCGCCCAAACAGAAAAAACAGGGGTAGATGCGCGGTTTTACATTCAGACAGGCACATTGCCATTGGGTGATGTCAAGATTGGCGATAGCATTGCGGTTAATGGGGTATGTTTGACAGCCGTTGTATTAACAACAGATGGTTTTTGGGCGGATGTTTCTGGTGAAACCTTATCGCGCACTACCTTGGGTAATTTACGCATTGGTAGTCCTGTGAACTTAGAAAAAGCCCTTACACCACAGACCCCTTTAGGCGGGCATATCGTTGCAGGGCATGTTGATGGTGTAGGCATTGTCAACCAGTGTTATAACGATGGGCGTTCTTTACGCATTCATATTCAAGCCCCTGCGGAATTGGCAAAATATATTGCCGAAAAAGGCTCAGTTTGTTTGGATGGAATAAGCCTTACGATTAATCGCGTTGTGGGTGCTGAATTTACAGTGAATATTGTTCCACATACGGCACAAATGACAACGTGGAAAACACTCCAAGTTGGACAGGCGATAAACATAGAAGTAGATGTTATTGCGCGTTATTTAGAACGATTACTCTTAGGGGAAAAAGCGGCTGACCCACAAGCGAGTAATATCAGTGAAAATTTTTTACGCGAACATGGATTTATGTCTTAAATTGCCTGTTTCAGAACTGCTTTTACTGAATTTTTTAATAAAAAATATTGTGTAATGCCCAATTTCATACACAAAAGCCATTACATAATCCCTTATAAATAGAGATGTTTTAACATGATTGATGATTGGTCAGAGTTTGGGTTAGATACCCGCGCAGTGCGTGCAGGACAAGTGCGGACGGCGGAAGGGGAACACAGCGAAGCCCTGTTTTTAACCTCTAGTTTTGTCTTTGACAGTGCTGCTGAAGCTGCCGCGCGCTTTTCGGGACAAATAGAAGGTAATGTTTATTCTCGTTTTACTAACCCAACCGTTCGCACTTTTGAAAAACGTCTTGCCGCATTAGAAGGTGGAGAACGTTGTATTGCGACCAGTTCTGGCATGGCGGCAATTCTAACGACCTGTTTAGGCTTACTGAAAACAGGCGACCATATTCTTGCTTCACGCAGTATTTTTGGGTCATCTGTTACCCTTTTTGACAAAATTTTATCCCGCTTTGGGATTCAAACTACATTTGTTGAATTAAATGACCGCGCTGCATGGGAAACTGCTTTCACGCCACAAACCCGTTTATGTTTTTTAGAAACCCCTTCTAATCCACTCACTGAAATTGTGGATTTGCGCCAGATGGCAGACCTTGTTCATGCGCATAATGCTTTGTTAGTGGTTGATAACTGCTTTTGTAGCCCCGCATTACAACAACCCCTGAAATGGGGGGCAGATATCGTTATTCACTCAGCAACCAAATATTTAGACGGGCAAGGGCGTTGTCTAGGGGGCGCAATTGTTGGCGCAGAATCACTATTGGGCGGTGATATTTATAGCGTATTACGTTCTAGCGGAGCAAGTTTAAGTCCTTTTAATGCTTGGGTATTTTTAAAAGGGCTAGAAACCTTAACGCTTCGTATGAAAGCCCATAGCGCGAATGGTCTAGCACTCGCACAATGGTTAGAAACACAACCATCCGTTAATAAAGTGTATTACCCCGGTTTAGCCTCTCATCCACAACATGAACTTGCAAAACGGCAACAAAGTGGTTTTGGGGGACTGGTTTCTTTTGAAGTGAAAGGCGGACGCGAAGTTGCTTGGCGTATTATTGATAATACACGCCTTATTTCTATTACGGCTAATTTAGGCGATACCAAAACCACCATTACCCATCCTGCTAGCACGACACATGGGCGTATTAGCCCTGTTCAGCGAGAAGCGGCAAATATTACAGAAGGGTTATTGCGTGTTTCGGTTGGCTTAGAAGATATTACTGATATTCAAACAGATTTAGCACGAGGGCTGGGTAAGACAACATAAACGGATAATGTAAATGGGAGGTAAACATCTCACAGTAAAAAGCAAAATTGATTTTTGTGCCCAATTCCCTTTTTAACTTTTTATACAGAGTATAAGCTAATGAAAAGCAAATATTTAGCAATGGCGTTAATGATGGGTTTAGGTTATGGCGTAACCGCTATTGCGGAAGAACCCACCACAAAAGAACAGGACAAACCTGCTCATGAAATGGATCATGAGAAGATGATGGCTGACGGCGACAAGAAGCCTGCTATGGATCATGAGAAGATGATGGCTGACGGTGACAAGAAGCCTGCTCATAAGATGGATCATGAGAAGATGATGGCTGACGGCGACAAGAAGCCTGCTCATAAGATGGATGAGAAGATGAAGGCTGAAGGTGACAAGAAGCCTGCTCATAAGATGGACGAGAAGATGAAGGCTGACGGCGACAAAAAACCTGCTCATAAGATGGACGAGAAGATGAAGGCTGACGGCGACAAGAAGCCTGCTCATAAGATGGACGAGAAGATGAAGGCTGACGGCGACAAGAAGCCTGCTCATAAGATGGATGAGAAGATGAAGGCTGACGGCGACAAGAAGCCTGCTCATAAGATGGACGAGAAGATGAAGGCTGACGGCGACAAGAAGCCTGCTCATGAAATGGATCATGAGAAGATGAAAGCTGAAGGCGATAAAAAGTAAGTTTGAATTTTGTATCTAATCTTCCCTTTTAATTTTTCAATACAGAGTTTAATACCATGAAAAGCAAGTATTTAGCAGTAGCATTCCTTATCGGATTAGGTTATGGTGCAACCACTTTTGCAGAAGAACCTGCCTCTGCACAGCCGTCTGTAACGATGAAAACGGAAGCAAAACCTATTCACAAGATGGCGCATGAGAAGACAAAAGCGGATAGCAATAAAAAGGTTGTCCATCACAAAGTACACAATAAGAAGTCCAAAACGGGTACTAACACATCACTCAAACATAGCGGTGTTGACAAGAAATCCATCCATAAAGTAAGCACGAAGAAATCTAAACCTGCACATGAGATGGAAGACAAAAAAGCACAGCAATAAACACGGTTGCTTGATTGGTTAAGATGCGGTTAGTAAAAGGGGCAGTGTTGTATAACTGCCCTCTCGTTAAGCAATTTTTATCTCCCTCTCAATTCCCTGCCAAATCATCAGCAAAACAACTACACATATTGCTGAATATCATTGTATCCCTTGTTAAATTTAAAGAAATAGCTATTATTTAACCCTCTCTATAAATACATTAAATGCCTATCAGGTGCATTTACGCACTGTCAAAGGAAGCCTAATCATAATGCTACAAAATAAACCACTTAATGGTGTGCGTGTATTAGATTTAACGCGCTTATTACCCGGCCCTATGTGTACTTTACATCTAGCAGATATGGGGGCGGATGTGATTAAAATTGAAGACACGGGCGAAGGGGATTATGCACGCTGGATGGGTGTGGAAAAACCTAAAAACTCAGGCTATTTTCTCGCAGTCAATCGTAATAAACGCGGTATTACCCTTGATTTGCGTCAAGAAAAGGGACGCGACATTTTTCTACAATTGGCAAAAACGGCAGATGTGATTATTGAAAGTTTTCGCCCACAAGTGGTAGATAAATTAGGAATTGGTTATGACACGATAAAAGCGATTAATCCACGTATTGTTTATTGTGCCATTACAGGCTACGGACAAACAGGACCTTATCGTGATAAAGCGGGGCATGATTTAAATTATTGCGGTTATAGTGGTGTTGTTGACCAAACGGGTTTAGCGGGCGAAGCCCCTGCAATGTCTAATTTTCAAATTGCTGATTTAGCAGGCGGTACACTCAGCGCAGCAATGGGTATTTTAGCCGCATTATATGCAGTGCAAAAAACAGGTAAGGGAACTTATATCGATGTTTCTATGACTGATTGCACCTTAGTACACACGGTTGCCGCATTATCAACCTATGTGCGTGAGACAAAAACGAGCCCACGTGGTGAAGATATGCTCACGGGTCGCTTACCTAACTACCGTATTTATGCAACGGCTGATAATCGCTACATGGCAATGGGTGCATTAGAACCCAAATTTTGGCAAGCCTTTTGTCAAGCAATACAACGCCCTGATTGGTTAGGTTTAGCATGGTCAACAGGTCACACAGCAACGCAACTACAACAAGCACTCACCGACTTATTTGCATCACAAACACAACAATATTGGACAGATAAATTAGCAACCGTTGACTGTGGTGTTACGCCGATTTTAACCTTTGAAGAAAGTTTAGCCGACCCACAAATCCAAGCCCGTGGCGTTTTTATTCATGCACAACATCCAACTGAAGGGACAGTAAAGCAATTCGCTTTTCCATTAAAGTTTAGTGAATATGCGTTTAGTATCGACCGACATGCACCATTACAAGGCGAACATAATCAAGAGGTTTTGCGTACATTAGGTTATAGCGAAGCTGAGATTATTCAACTTAAAACGACGGGTGTGATTTAAGATTATTAGTTTGAATTTATTAGTATTTTTCTGATGTCGGTCATCGTGTGGCACATTTATATATATTACTATATACTAATATACTGATTAGATGTGTTACACATGAGGACAACGGTATGGATATTAATGTACATTTTGGCGAAGGGTTACAAGTTATCACACAATTTGATGGCTTTACCGTGCAAACCGACCAACCCATAGAAAACGGTGGACAAGGTATCGCACCCGATCCTTTTTCCTATTTTCTTAGCAGTCTTGCTGCTTGTGCAGGCTTTTTTGTTCTCCGTTTTTGCCAATCTCGCCAGCTTGTTACCGACGAGATTCGTTTAACCCTGCATAGCAACCGTGACCCTGTTAGCCATCGTTTAACCGACATCAGCATGATAATTCATGTTCCACAGACTTTTCCCCAAAAATATTTATCTGCCCTTGTGCGGGCAACAAACGAATGTAGCGTGAAAAAAGTCTTAGCAGACCCACCCACCATCACCGTTGATGCACAAGTTACGGAGAATCTAGCGATGGCAGTTAGTGAATAACATACGCATTTTTGAATTATTCGGTGCGCCGTTTAACCCATAACGGCGTTACCAAACTAGCCGCAATTTCATCCCGTTGGTTATATGTCTGCCAACGCATTTTTACCACTCCCCATCCTTGTTTCGATTGTGAGGCTTTGGTTTCTAGCACTTCAATCACCACGCGCAATGTATCTCCGGGATAAGTTGGCATAAACCAACGTAATTCATCTACGCCTAAGCCAATCACCCCATTTGCAATTTTACCAATAGGACTGCTGACAACTAAACGCATAGTTAATGCACTGGTATGCCAGCCGCTTGCTGCTAATCCATTAAAAAAACTATCTTTAGCTTGTATTTTATCTGTATGGAAATATTGCGGGTCAAATTGTTGACCAAATGCAATAACGGCCTCTTCTGTCAATGTCAGTTTTTCAGATTCAAATCGATTACCTACTTGAAAGTCCTCAAAAAATAGTATTGTCATTGCATTTTTTCCTGTTGCATAAAAGATAATTAGCGTGATATATGACTGATGTCTGGATAAATCAATTACAGCAAAGTAGGCTGATAAAAATACAAAATAATAAGGAGGGTACATGACTAATTTATTATGGAATCCAACAACTGAGGCGATTGATAACGCTAATGTAACCACATTTCGTCATGCCGTTAATCAACAGTGGCAATTGCAACTGATGGATTATTCTGCGTTATATCAATGGTCCATTGAGCAACCCACACAATTTTGGCAGTCATTGTGGACGTTTACTAATTTAATTGCAGAAACACAAGGTGATGTTGTATTAAATCATCAATATCCCATGTTTGGCGCGCGTTGGTTTCCACAAGCCCGTTTAAATTTCGCTGAAAACTTGCTCCGTCGTCAAGATTCCGCAGATGCATTGGTGTTTTGGGGAGAAAACCAAGTTAAGCGTCGCTTGAGTTATCAAGACCTTTATGCCGAAGTTTCTGTTCTAGCGCAGGCCTTACGTGCAGATGGTGTGCAAGCAGGGGATAGAGTTGCAGGATATTTGCCTAATATGCCTGAAGCGATTATTGCGATGTTGGCAACGAGCAGTATTGGCGCGGTTTGGTCATCTTGTTCGCCTGATTTTGGCGCGCAAGGATTGATTGATCGATTCGGACAGATTGAACCGAAAATTTTATTAACGGCAGATGGCTATTTTTATAATGGTAAACCGCATGATTCTTTAGGAAATCTCCCTAAAATAACGCAAGCAATTTCTTCTATTGAACGGGTTATTGTTATTCCTTATGTTAATCAATTACCTGCTATTGGGCATCTTAATAAAACGACATTGTACTCAAGCTATGTTGCGGGTTACACTGCTGATACAATTGAATTTAATCGTTTACCGTTTAATCATCCTTTGTACATTTTATATTCTTCTGGCACAACAGGCGTGCCAAAATGTATCGTGCATGGTGCGGGTGGCACGTTATTACAACATTTAAAAGAACATGTATTACATACAGATATAAAACCCAATGACCGAGTTTTTTATTTTACAACCTGCGGTTGGATGATGTGGAATTGGTTGGTATCTGCCTTAGCTGCACAGGCAACGGTGTTGTTATACGATGGTTCACCGTTTTATCCGACAGGGCAAACGTTGTTTGATTATGTCGAGCAAGAAAAAATAACGGTCTTTGGAACATCGGCAAAATTTATTGACGCATTAAATAAGCAGGGAATTGTTCCTAATAAGACACATAACTTGCAGTGTTTACGGGCGATATTGTCCACAGGCTCGCCGCTGTTACCAGAAAGTTTTGATTTTGTTTATCACGCAATTAAGGCGGATGTGCAACTGTCTTCTATTTCGGGCGGGACGGATATTGTGTCTTGTTTTGCGTTGGGTAATCCTGTGTTACCTGTTTGGCGTGGCGAGTTGCAGTGTCGCGGTTTGGGGTTAGCCGTAGAAATTTTTGATGATGCAGGGCAAGCATTGCGGGCGCAAAAAGGCGAGTTGGTGTGTACAAAACCTTTTCCTGCTATGCCCATTTATTTTTGGAATGACCCACAAGGGGAAAAATATCATGCTGCTTATTTTGAGCGGTTTCCTAATGTTTGGTGTCATGGTGATTATGCCGAGTTGACCGCACATGATGGAATTATTATTTATGGGCGTTCTGATGCGGTTTTAAATCCCGGTGGGGTTCGAATTGGTACGGCTGAAATTTATCGTCAAGTTGAACAATTACCTGAAATTTTAGAAAGTTTAGTGATTGGACAAACATGGGCAGATGATGTGCGGGTGGTTTTATTTGTGCGTTTACAAACAGGGCTTGTGTTAGATGATGTTTTGAGGGAACGTATAAAGCAGTATATTCGGCAGAACACCACCCCTCGCCATGTTCCCGCAAAAATTGTGCAAGTTGCAGATATTCCAAGAACTAAAAGTGGCAAAATTGTTGAGTTAGCGGTGCGTAATGTGGTGCATGGGTTGCCTGTAAAGAATAGAGAAGCCCTTGCAAATCCAGAGGCGTTAGACTTATTTGCTAATTTAGCACTGTTAAACAAATAGCATTTTGTTAAGGTTAAGGGGCGAATGAATATATTCGTCCCTTAATTATCACGATTAGATTAGCTCTTACGTGCTTCCCCAACAACGACATCAATAGCACCTGTCTTACCAACTTTTAGATTTACTTCTTCTAACAACAGATTCCGTTTATCACGTAATTCTGTGTCATCAGGATATTTTTTTAACAAGGCTTCAAACTCGGTGACTGCGTCGTACCATAAGCCTGCTTCGGCATAAATAAGCGGGCGTTGTTTGTCATCCGCTTTCGCTAATTTATCCGCTAATCCTGCTGGTTTGTCTAACAACATAATCGTGCCGAAAGAAACGACATCATTAGCGGGATTACCCGTTGGAATAGAAACCGACCATTTGTATTCTACATTGGGTTTCAAACTTAGTTTATGCGCCCCTAGGCTAATGCCATAAATACCCGCTTCGGCTTTGGCTATTTGGGTTTGTAACAAGGGTTCGTAGTTATTCCCTGACATCGCTTGGTCGACATAATCAAGGGTAATTTCGAGCGGGGCATCAATGGTGCTAGATAAAGACCAGTATAAAACAGGTTGCGCGCTTGTTGTATAGCCCGTTGATTGTGGAGAAACAACAGCAAGAATAAGATTTTCTGGCAGGTTGGTGAGTTTAGCGGCACGTGTTCCCCCACCAACACGACGAGTCGGCGCACCGGCTGCCAACGTGGGTTTATACATGGGGACAACTTCATCAGCAATAACATCACGAATCAGGTGATGATGTCCTGTGAACAGGGTTAAACTTAAACTGGCAGCAACACCCAGCAGTACCGATTTTTTTACTAGCATGAGATTTACTCCTATGTAACTTTATTTTGTTATAAGTAGTTTATGATCCGTTTGTCACTTTGTCTTGCGGACTTTCCTCTATTGACATAGTGTCTATTCGCCCTATAACTCGATAAACTGTAATCATTAATTCTTTGCCTTTTAAGTGTACATCGTCCACTCGCTCAGTTTTAAATTGATTATTCAAGTAATTCAGTGTTGGCTCGCCAATTAAAATTCGACAGTCGCTTTCTGCATCAATCGATTTATCAAAACTTTCTAGGCGTGAAGCGGTGTTGACGGTGTCACCTATAACGGTGTATTCCTGACGATCTACCGCGCCTAGACTACCTGCAACTAGGTGTCCTGTGAAAATGCCTACCCGCATACGAATTTGTGGCAGTCCTTGTTCGTGCCAAATACAGCGTAATTTTTCAATTTCTTGGCGCATTTCTAAGGCACATTCCACAGCATTAATCGCGTCTTGTCTAATTTCTGCGGTGGATTCGCGCGGAAATGGCACACCAAACACAGCCATAATGGCATCACCTATAAATTTATTGACTTGGCCATTATGTTTTTCAACCACAGAAACCATTGCTTCCATGTATTGATTAAGCCAATCCATCAAGGCTTGTGGTTCCATGCGTTCAGAAACGGTGGTGAAATTTTGTAAATCTGTAAAGAGGACAGTTGCGGTTAGACGTTGTGTAACTAAACGTCCTGCACTGAGATAATGTTCACGTTGCCGCCAAATGGCTTCAGCAACGTCTTTTGAAACGTGTTTTGAAAAGATTTGCATCAGCATGTCGCGGTTTTCTTTTTCTCGTTGCGAGAGGTAGCGAAACATGCTTAAGTGTCCGATTATCCAGCCAGCCGCAGGGGTGACGAGTAAGACCCAAATAAAATGGGTAAAACAAACGTAGGTAATTGTTACCAATAGGAGTAAACCGCCCACAAGGGAAAAACTAATTTTAGATAGGCTGTATGTCCACAAACAAAAGAAAGTCCCTGTAATTGTCCAAATCCAAATCCAAATGACTTCTTGCCATTCTGTCCAACTAGACATGGGGGGCGATTCATGTAGTGCCATTTGTAATAGTTGGCTGGTGATGTAGCCGTGAATCAATGCACCGGGTACACGTTGGTCGCCATCAATAAACCGTCCATAAGCAGGAAAGAGAAAGTCGGGCGTTGCTTCTGCGCGAATCCCGATAATGACTATCTTATCGGTGAATAAGTTAGGGTCAAATTGTCGATTGAGTACATCAGAAAGGGTTACATCGTTAAATTGCGCCAATGCAAAGGGATAGGTAAGCATAATTTGCCAACCCAACGTGTCCCCATCAACATAACCGCCATAATTAGGGGCAAGTGGAACAAGGCGTGTGCCATTAATGACTACGACACTTGGGTCTGATGCGTCTCCCTCCGTATAAATACCTTGTTTTGCTAAATAGTAGCGTGCAATCTTCATACTAAAGGCTTCATGCAATTCGCCAAATTCATCAACAATGTAGAGTAGCCCACGACGGACAACCCCACCTGAATCTATGGGCAAATCATTAAACGCAACTTGATCTGTTCCTTGCAAAATAGGCGGCGGGTCAACATGAACCCCTTGTTCATTTTTGTATTTTTTAATGGCAATAATATTTTTATTATTTTTTAAAATTGTTTGTAGGCGTTCATAATCTGCACCTTTTTCATAAGGTACGGGTAAATCACGGTAAATATCTAAGCCTATCGTGCGGGGCTGTGCTTCGATAATAATACCTAACGCATCAGATAATTGCTTATCGGGCATGGGCCAGCCCCAATTGCGTTGGTCTTCATCGGTTAGCCAAACTAGGGTAATCCGTGGGTCTGCTGTTTTTTCAGCGGTTCTATTTAACGTTGCGCGTGTCCATAACATTAAATCGTAATAATATAATTCTAATGGTTGCAAAACACCGAACAGACGAGCAGCCAGCACAATCAGAAACACCAAATGCCCTATCAAAACAGCAATAAGCAGTGGTTTTTTAATGAAAAAATTTAGTTTTTGTGCCATCGTGATTGATGTGCTTTGAAATGGGAATTCTAAAGAGGAATGCTTAACAAGGAACAAACAGGCTTTAAACGGAGATAAAGAAGATTATCCCAAGGCATTCAGTAACAAATCGTATCACATACTAGCACAGTCTATTGGTTAGACTGTAATTAACGATTTATTAGATTGATAAAATAGGGGAGAGTTAAAAATGGTGCCGATGGCCGGACTCGAACCGGCACAGCATGAGCCACCACCACCTCAAGATGGCGTGTCTACCAATTCCACCACATCGGCATTTAAGAAATGTTTTACAGCAAACAGTCAAAATAAGCGCGCATTATAACGGGAGTGATTTTATTTGTATAGCATCATCTGTACACTTCATTCATCTGCAACAAATTGCATCCCCACTTGTAATCAAGCATTTGAAGCATTAAATGCCTGATTGAAAAATAAGATTACTAATATTACTCTTTATATTTTATATATTTAAATCTTGGGTCGTCGGGCGTGCCTTCTAAAATACCATCATCAGGTTGCCATAAGATAACTTCTTCAATCTTTTTCGCCAGTGAAAAATCTTTATCTGTAATTCCCTTTGCAGAATGCGTCATTAACTTAACAATAACAAATGCATAAGATGCACTTAAATCGGGGTGATGCCATGCTGCTTCAGCGAGATGTCCGACAGTATTAATCACCATTAGCGTTCCTTTCCAGCCACTGGTTTTGTATTTACGCCGAATCCAACCCTCTTCATAATGCCAATGTGGGAGTTCTGTTGCTAGCTTTTGTCCGACTTCATCGGGACTATATACACGTTGTTCTTCTTTCATCACATAACTCCTGTTTTATCAAGTTGTCAGCGTATGGCTTCTTTTATATAAATCTAATTACAAAAAACAAGTTGTAGAAAGTGACAATTTTTAAAAAGTTTCTCTTACAATAAAGAGATGTAACAAAAATCATTCATGTTGTTTATGTCATAAAATTTGCTTAAATACACCTAAAAAAATGACAACAGCATGAATATAAATATTTTTTCGGGGAAACTGATGATGAGTATCAAGTATAAGTTACCGTTAGCATTCTTAGTAATTGCTTTCGTAACAGCCAGTTCAACAACCTTATTTTCTATTCTATATTTCTCACGAATTTTAAATACTGAAGCACAAGATTCGGTGGAATATCTAGCAGAAACTATTTCGCAAGATAATATTCTACAAGCACTTGTGGTGTTGAATATTCATAATAAAATGCCCAGCTATTTAGAGGAGTTGGTAAATACCAAACGGTTACACCATATTGTTGTGACGGATATCGTTGGAAACGAATTAGGAAGCGCGGGAAATATTTCAGCGTCATCGGGATTTGTACAAGCCAGTTACCCCATTAAAAAAAATAATAAATTTAAATTTTCTATGCCGGGTTATCAAGGTGATGTTCCCGTTGCAATCTTGACAATAGGCTTATCAACCGAACGCTATGACAATATTACACAACAAGCTGTTTTAAATCTTTCGCTGATTATGTTGCTCTGTATTATCTGTGCATTGATTTTAAACTATTTTCTATCACGGAATATTATCGGGTTGGAAATTCAAGCGGAGGAGGCAAACCGTAATTTACTAGAGAAAAATAGTGAACTAGAGGCTTTTGCACATACGGTTGCCCATGATTTAAAAAATCCCATTAATGCCATTATCGGTTTTGCTGAACTAGGGATTGAAGAAATGGAAGAAATGCAAGATGACCCACGACGGGAAATTCTCAATAAATCATTTGAAATTATTATAAAATCTGGGAAAAAATCCGTCGAAATTATCCATTCTTTATTACTACTGGCCACCGTAGAAAAACAGCATATTCAACTGGATAAGATTGACATGAAAACGGTTATTACCGCCGTAGAAGGGCGTTTAATGCCAATGATTGAACAATTTCAAGGAAAATTAACCATCCCTGAACAGTTTCCGCTAGTCATTGGTTATGCCGATTGGATTGAAGAAATTTGGATGAATTACTTAACCAATGGGCTTAAATATGGTGGACATCCGCCTTTATTAGAAATTGGGACAACGCTGAAACCAAACAATTTTGTTGAATTTTGGGTTAAAGATAATGGACGTGGAATGTCTGTTGAAGAAACGGCAAAGCTATTTCGCCAGTTTTCTCGATTAGAACGAGATAGGCAGCGTAATGAAGGGCATGGTTTAGGACTTTCTATCGTGCGACGAATTACCAACAAATTGGGAGGCAATGCGGGTGTAGAAAGCGTACAAGGGGAAGGCAGTCGCTTCTACTTTACCTTACCGCTTGCCAGCCAATCTTCTCACTAACATGACACATTCACAACCCTATGGTTTAAAAGCTTATACAGGTTGCTTGCTTGGGCTTGCTGTTGGCGATGCACTAGGAACAAGTGTGGAATTTCAAGCACCTCACAGTTTTTCTCCGCTCACCGATATGATAGGGGGCGGTTTTTTTGAACTGACGGCGGGACAATGGACAGATGATACATCAATGGCACTGTGTCTAGCAGAAAGCTTAATAACAAAACAAGCCTTTGACCCTGTTGACCAAATGGAACGGTATTTGCTCTGGTATCAACAAGGACATTTGAGCAGTACAGACAAATGTTTTGATATTGGCAACACCGTATTAAACGCACTCAAAACGTTTGAGAAAACCCGCGAACCTTATTGTGGACTAACCGATATACAAGCCGCTGGTAATGGTTCACTCATGCGGCTTGCGCCTGTTCCACTGTTTTATGCTTATAACCCCTTAAATGCAATACAATATGCAGCTAACAGCTCGCAAACAACCCATGCGACACGTACAGCAGTTGATGCGTGTCGATTTTTTGCGGGCTTACTTATTGGCGCACTACAAGGAGAAAGCAAAACAACATTGCTGAGTACGCGCTACTGTCCACTGGCTGATTATTGGCATACTTATCCATTAGCACCTGAAATTGATGCAATTGCTTGTGGAAGTTACAAACAAAAAATACCACCGCCTCCCTCTGTCGTAAAACATTGGAGCGAAATAGAGAATAACCGCTACATACGCGGAACAGGTTATGTTGTGAATTCGCTAGAGGCAGCACTATGGGCGTTTTATCACACAGAAACATATACTGATGGCGTACTTAAAGCCGTGAATTTAGGGGATGATGCTGACACAACAGGCGCGATTTACGGACAACTAGCTGGTGCATTTTACGGTGAAACAGCCATTCGCCCCGATTGGCTTGCAAAACTGGCACACCGTAAGCGCATCACTGATTACGCTACGCAATTGGCAACCTTGGCATGGCAAAGACAGTACCCGAGTTAAACTATTCATACCATTTGGTTTTACGATTATTTAGGCATAAAATAACCGTGAATATTATAAATGGAGAGGAAAGCAATGAGTATGGAGCATAGAAAATACCTAAGACATTCAGCGGCAATTCCCATCACCGTTTCATTGATAGATGAATCGTTGACTAACCTACAATTTTTAAGCAATGTCAGTTCTGGTGGACTGGCATTCAAATCAGAAAATCCTTGGGAAGATGGTAAGACTGTCACAATTAGTTTTCCATTGCCCTATGATTTTTCTAGTGATTTACTTAAGGTTTATGGGCGCGTCGTTTGGTGTCGCTATATTGAGTCTGACCAATATGATATTGGTGTAGAATTTTTACAGTCCGCAGAAACGGCTGTTGATACCGTGTTTCTGGTGGAAAAACTGTATGCCCAATTAGAACAACAAGAAGAAGAACAAACATTTTGGCTGCCACATATTACTGTTGCCGCAGTGATTGAAACGGAAGGACGGTTTTTACTGGTTGAAGAAGATGTTAATGGCATGGCGGTTTTTAACCAGCCCGCAGGACATTTGGATAAATCAGAAAGTATTACGAATGCCGTTATTCGTGAAACATTAGAAGAAACCGCATGGCATTTTACGCCAACAGAAATTATAGGTATTTATCAATACACCAATCCTCTCAATGACACAACCTATTTACGTATTGTCTTTTGTGGTAAGCATCATGACTATTCGCCCGATCTCCCCTTAGATAAAGAAATTATTCGTACTGTATGGATGACGCGCGAGGAAATTATTGAACAACCGTTACGTAGCCCCATGGTATTACGTGCAATTGATGATTACCTAAACGGTGTTAGATACCCGTTAAATATCATTACAATGTTGTAAAAATACAATGCGTCAACCCTTTCTTAATAAATGTCCGCTGTAGCTTGATTGCATCATAGTAGGGTAACGGACTCGTTACCCATTAACTTCCCTTCTCTACTTCATATTTTCACAAGCAATTTACTGTTTGCAACTGTCCTAAGATTTTTTGTCTGAATAAAAACGCTTAGAATTAACAGAAAGCTAAACTTATCAACGCCATCGTTTTTCCACCAATTAATACTGAAAGTCCTGATACAGACAACGATTATATTTATCCCCACCAGATTTAGATTATCAACATTATCTATTGCTCGTTGCCAAGTTTCACTTGGTAATGCCTATTCAGGTACTTGAACGCCCCACGCTTAAGTCCGCTTGTACTCGGCAAGCGGAGCTTGCAAGGCAGGCATTACCAAGCAGAGCTTGGTAACGAGCAAAAGCTAAACTTATCAACGCCATCGTTTTTCCACCAATTAATACTGAAAGTCCTGATACAGACAACGATTATATTTATCCCCACCAGATTTAGATTATCAACATTATCTATCTAATTTAGAATAAATATTTTTTGTCACAAAACGGTCATATAAAAATTGTAGAATCCAGATTGCAGAATAAAAATTAAAAATGAATAAACGAGGATGGCAACAGGAGTGTTCACTAAGTTATTATCTAAGGGGAAGTTATCATGCAACTCAATCAACAACTAGCCGTTTATCTGCAAAAAACAGGTAAACCTTTTTCGGTTCATTTTATACCCGAAAGTGACGAGTGGTGTGTAACCGTTGGTTCTGCCAGCACCAGCCATGCCCGTTTAGAAGATGCCATGCGTTGCGTGTGGTCTGATATAGACGACTATGATCAAGTTGTTAATCATAACCATTAAGCAATAAAAAACGGCTTCTCTGTTATCCTTGTTTTTATGAGAAGCCGTTGCATTTTCCATCCTTTCCGCTCTCACCTGCTCTCAACGTTCCGCTACAGGTTTCCGCATCATTATAAAATAAGGATGTTCACCTGTTGGTAGTTTTCCTGCGGGATTCTCGCGCGTTGGTAACATCGCCATTAATGGCAATAATTGACGTTGCCAAACAGCAAAAATACGCTGTAATTCCATAACGGGCGTTTGATGTTCATCAACCCGTAAATCAAGATAAGGATAACTTTCTTGATGCACAACATATAAACAAGCAGATTGTCGTCCACGATAATCGCCACCTGTCGCATCACCCGCCATTAAAGCGCGTAACAAACGTTCAGGCAAAGAAAGGCTTGTTTCTGCTAAAAAAACCTGCTCCATCTCCGCAACAGTACTCGCATCCTGCATCATATTCGCGACAATCACAAAACCAGCCCCACAAACTTGCCCACACCACGCAAAACACGCTTTTCCTGTATGTGCGATTGCGTTTCCTTTTGCGTCAACTATTGCTATTTGGCGTGTATTAAATAACGGGTCAACTGCCGCTAACATTTGTAAAACTGCATCGGCTGTTCCACCCTTTGCTAATTGTTCAAGCCCGATAATGCCTAAATAAGGATTTAATTTTGCCTGTGTTGCAATTGCTCCAACGCCTGCTTGTGCGCGTATAGCAAGCCCACCAATGGCAGGGATTGCAGTACACATTGCAACGCCTAACATCCCTGTTTCTGCACAACGGGCAGTAATAGAAAAAGTGGATAAATACATGATTATGCAGTTGCTGGGCGACCTGCTTTGCGTAATATCCCCCGTTGCGGGTCATAACCAAAAATCGCAAGGGTAAAAAAGAGTACAAATGCCCCTAACACAACCATAAACGACACCCCATTAAACTGCCCATATAAAGCAAAACGAATTAATTCAATTGCATGGGTGAAAGGATTATACATTGCTAACCAATGTACCCAGACCGCGCCCGATTCTTCTAGCTTCCATAAAGGGTATAAGGCAGAAGAGATAAAAAACATGGGGAAAATCACGAAATTGATTGTTCCTGCAAAATTCTCTAACTGCTTAATATGGACAGATAAAAGCAACCCAAGCGCACCCAACATCATGCCACTCAATGTTAAGGGCAGAAAAATATATAACCAACCACTTAATGGGATATCTACACCATAAGCATACGTAATTATTAAAAAAGTATAAGATTGTAATACTGATAACAATGTTCCAGCGCATAACTTACAGAATAATAAATACCAACGCGGCAATGGTGCTGTTAATAATAAACGCATCATTCCCATTTCCTTATCATAAACCATTGATAAAGATGAATTCATGCCATTAAATAACAATGTTATGCCTAATAATCCGGGAACAACATATACCTGATACTCAATATAAGTGTCATAAGGTGGAATAATGGAAACCCCAAACACGTTTTGAAACCCTGCGGAAAACACGACTAACCACAATGTAGGACGCACTAATGCTGAGAATAAGCGTCCTGTTTGCGAGAGAAACTTAATCACTTCCCGACTTGCAACTGCTGTTAAGGCTTGTAAAGCATGGCTTAATGTCATTGTAAATACTCTTAATTTAGTTTGATAAATTTTAGTCAACCATTTGCAAAAGCAGCACAGATAATACTGCGTTATCCATTATTCATCCCCATTCTTTATTAATTTTTTCAACAAGAGATTGTTACATCGAACACAGGTTAAGTTACACCTTAAAAGCGGGTAAACTACACTTTCATTCACTTTCTTTTATTTTTTAATAACACTCATGTCCAGTCATATTCCTGATATTTTAAAAAAAATTCTCCAGCGTAAAACCGAAGAAATCATTGAACGTGCTGAAAAAACGTCTTTAAAAAAATTAAGCCAAATTGCCACTGATGCTGCTGCACCACGCGATTTTATCGCGGCCATTGAAGCCCGTTTGCGCGTTCAACAAGCAGCCGTTATTGCCGAGATAAAAAAAGCCTCACCCAGTAAAGGCATTTTACGCCCCCAGTTTTATCCTGAAGAAATTGCTAAAAGCTATGCACGCAGTGGTGCGGCTTGTTTATCTGTCCTGACTGACCGTGATTTTTTTCAAGGCGCGGAAGAATATTTACAACAAGCAAAAGCCGCCTGTGCATTACCCGCTTTACGAAAAGACTTTATTATTGATGCCTATCAAGTTTATGAAGCTCGCGCAATTGGTGCGGATTGCATTTTGCTCATTGTTGCAGCCCTCGGTGATGCACAACTACAAGATTTAACAGGTCTAGCT
This sequence comes from Beggiatoa leptomitoformis, assembly GCF_001305575.3. Lineage (NCBI taxonomy): Bacteria > Pseudomonadati > Pseudomonadota > Gammaproteobacteria > Thiotrichales > Thiotrichaceae > Beggiatoa > Beggiatoa leptomitoformis. Next base: position 4,171,599 of record NZ_CP012373.2, on the reverse strand, counting down.
TATCATTTAGGGATGGATGTACTGATTGAAGTGCATGACCGTGAAGAATTAGAACGTGCTTTACCCTTAAACACAACATTAATCGGGATTAATAATAGGGATTTACGCACGTTTAATACCTATTTAGAAACGACATTAGATTTACTAGCGCATATCCCTAAAGAACGTATTGTCGTGACAGAAAGCGGCATTCATACCCCACAAGATGTAAAACTATTTCGTGATGCGGGGGTTGATACCTTTCTTGTTGGCGAAGCCTTTATGCGTGCGGTTGACCCCGGTGAAGCCTTGCAACACCTATTCTATGCCTAATTAATTTTCTTCTCTGGTAATGGGTTATAACCATGAACGACGCAACATTAACACAGCTTTTTATCGGCACACTCCGCCCATTACCGCCTGAAGGACAATTAACAGGTATTTATAAACACGCTGTAACCGATAGCATAAGCGTTACACCGCTAGGCTTAACAGGCGACCACCAAGCCGACAAGCGCGTACATGGGGGGACAGAAAAAGCAATTCATCACTACGCCGCCGAAAATTACGCATTATTAGCACAACAGTATCCTAACTGTAGCGACCAATTTATAGCAGGGAGTTTAGGCGAGAATTTCTCCAGTGATGGTTTACATGAAAATAACGTCTGCATAGGCGATATTTTTCAAGTCGGTCAAGCCATCTTGCAAGTTAGCCAACCCCGTAGCCCGTGTTGGAAAATTAACCATAAATTTGGTTTAGAACAAATATCTATGTTTATCCAACAACAAAATATTACCGGTTGGTATTATCGCGTTTTGCAGACAGGATACATACAAGCAGGCGATAAACTTCTCTTAGTAGAACGTCCAAATGCGGATTTAACCCTTGCCCATTTCTGGAATTGCGTATTAGAACACCGCCCAGCCATTGCTATTATAGAATCCATCAGTCTAGCCATTGGATTAGCACCACAATGGCAACAGCGTCTCAAAGACCGCGCCGTGTGGTTAGGGCAACATCACTAAAAAATGATTGAGGACAATATATGGATTCCAAGTTTAAACAATTATATAACACGTTTAGCCCTGAACCCTTGCCTGCGGGAGATGAAAAATATGTGGATTTTCAAGCAGTACGTGGTGGGAGTGATGTTTTACAATTAGCCCATCGTATTGAATTATCTGATAAAACCATGACTTGCCAATTATATTCGGGACACATGGGCGGAGGAAAAACAACAGAATTATACCGTTTGGTTGAGGCGTTACGTCAATTAGGTTATCAAGTGGTTTATTTTTCCGCAGGTGGCATGGATGTAGAGCCAGAGGATGCGCGTTATACCGATGTATTATTAGCTTGTGTGCGCTATTTATTACAGGATTTAAAAGCACAATCGACAGAACCTTTATATCATTGGTTAAAAGAACGATGGGATGGAATAAAAGAATTTTTAAATTCGCAAGTAGAATTAAACCTTGAGTTAGAAGCGAAATTACCTTTAGCGTTTGCTGAATTAAGCAGTACGATTAAAGTCAACCCCAGTGTGCGCAGTAAAATTCGTGATTTATTAGACCCTTATACGGTAACTTTAGTTGAAGCGTTAAATGAATTTATTCGATTAGCAAAACCCGACAGCCATAAATTAGTCTTGATTGTGGATGGCTTGGATAAAATTGTAAAAGTGGTGACGGATGAAAGCACAGGACGGACGAATTTAGAAGAAATTTTCATAGACCGCAGTGAACAGTTAAAACGGTTAGCCTGTCATGTGGTTTATACCGTACCAATTTCGTTAGCGCATTCAACCAGTGCGGTAGAACTAGAAAACCGTTATGGACAACGGGTAGAAATTTTGCCGATGATAACCATTCGTAAGCGTGGCACAAAAGAATTGTGTGAGTGTGGGTTAAAAACCTTGAGTGAACTGATTGAAAAACGCTTGCAGGTTGCCGCGCTAACATTAACCGATTTTTTAAACGAGGCGGATTTAAAGCGTTTATGCTTGATGAGTGGTGGACATACGCGAAATTTGGTGCAGTTAGTGCGGACAGCGTTGGAATATAGCTCAAGTTTTCCTTTGTCAACGAAAGCGGTTGATAAAGCCATTGCACAAATGCGCGATACGATGCGGCGTTCAATAGACGCGCATGAATGGGAAAAACTGGCTGAGGTACATCGTGACCAAGACGAGAAAAACTATCGTGATTTATTATTTCGGCGCGTCATTTTGGAATATCGAGATGATGATGAAACAACATGGCATGATATTCACCCGTTAATTGAAGAGATAGAAGAATTTAAAACCGCAATGATGAAGATAATAGAATAATGTTCAATGAATTAGACGCTGGAGAATATACGGCTTTGTCGCGGGCTTTACAGTGGCTGGATGGTTTTGGCTTTTTTTTTGTTGAGTGTACGCCCGCACAAGGTCAGTTATTAATCAAGCGGTTAAGTGATGAGTTAAGAAATAAAAAAACGCAGGTTTTATCATTAACTGAAGAAATCCCTGATTTACGCAAGTTAATTTTACAATTGGCAGATTATCAAACGCTAGAAGTGTTGTTTTTAGTCGGATTAGAACAGTCATTTACACCACATATTAAAGCGGGTTATGGCGGTGAAGGTGATTATTACCGTGAAGATTCTGTCCCGCCTGTCTTAGGGCGATTGAATTTAGATAGAGAAATCATCAAATCAGATTTTCCACATTTAGCCATTGTGTGTATTTTGCCGAAATTTGGCATTAAATATTTTATCCGACGCGCGCCCGATTTTTTTGATTGGCGCAGTGGATTCTTTCATTTTGCAACAGAAAAAACCCTTTTAACGCAATTAATCGCTGAGAAAACGGCTATTGATTATGATGTGTATTTGCAACTTTCTGAAATAGAAAAACAAGCACGGTTATTAGAACTAGTTGAATTATTAGAAGAACCCGAACAAGATGATGAAAATAAAGCAACTTTACATCGGGAAATTGGCATAATATTAGAGAGTTTAACGCGGACTGAAGAAGCCATAGCAAGTTATGACAAAGCGATTGCCTTTAAACCTGATTATGCTTTCGCTTGGCGTAATCGTGGAGTTGCACTTGCTAATTTAGGACGCAATGAAGAAGCCATAGCAAGTTATGACAAAGCGATTGCCTTAAAACCTGATTATGTCTTCGCTTGGCGTAATCGTGGGACTGCACTTGTTAATTTAGGACGTTATGAAGAAGCCATAGCAAGTTATGACAAAGCGATTGCCTTTAAACCTGATGATGCTTTAGCTTGGTACAATCGTGGGAGTGTGCTGGATGATTTGGGACGCAATGAAGAAGCCATAGCAAGTTATGACAAAGCGATTGCCTTTAAACCTGATGATGCTTCAGCTTGGAATAATCATGGGTTTGCACTTGCTAATTTAGGACGCAATGAAGAAGCCATAGCAAGTTATGACAAAGCGATTGCCTTTAAACCTGATTATGTTTTAGCTTGGAATAATCGTGGGAATGCACTTGCTAATTTAGGACGCAATGAAGAAGCCATAGCAAGTTATGACAAAGCGATTGCCTTTAAACCTGATTACGCTTTCGCTTGGCGTAATCGTGGGATTATGCTGGCTAATTTAGGACGTTATGAAGAAGCCATAGCAAGTTATGACAAAGCGATTGCCTTAAAACTTGATTACGCTTTCGCTTGGGATAATCGTGGGTTTGCGCTTGCTAAGTTAGGACACTATGAAGAAGCCATAGCAAGTTATGACAAAGCGATTGCCTTAAAACCTGATGATGCTTTAGCTTGGAATGGTCGTGGGAGTGTATTATGGAAGCAGGGAAAATTAAGTGAAGCAGAAGATAATATTGCAAAAGCATTGGTTATTGAACCTAGCTCTTTACCCTTCTTATGTACTGATATTGAGCTTGCCCTAGTACAGCAAGATTTTGTGCGGATGCAACAACGACTAACTGTTGTTTTACCATTATTGAAACCCAGCGATGAGACGTTTGTTATTGTCCCCTTTCTTCAATGGCTATCACAACCAACAGAATCAATTCAACCTATTTTAACGGCTATCCAACAAGTTGCTACTCAAATAACTTGGGATTTTGGCACTACCCAACCCGCCATTGACCGACTTACACCTGAACAACAACATATTGCCCGTGCCTTTATAGATTACTTCCAAAATAAAATAGACTTTATAACGTTACAACAAACCATTGAAATAAAATAAATATAAAAACCACCCAAAAAAAAGGACGGCAACGCCGTCCCTAAGTACTTTTGATTGAGAAAAACGATTATGCCGCTTTACTCAGTTGTATCAACATCTGATTTAAACGACTGATAAAACTGGCGGGGTCTTCTAATTGTCCCCCTTCACTTAACAAGGCTTGGTCAAACAGAATTAATGCCCAATCACCAAAACGATTCTCGTCTTGTTCCCGTTCCATCGCTAAAATGAGCGGATGTGTCGGATTAATTTCAATAATTGGTTTGCTACTGCTGATACTCTGCCCTGCCGCTTTTAATAAGCGTTCTAAACTCGCATCCATTCCCTGTTCATCGGCGACTAAACAGGCGGGCGAATTGGTTAAACGATAGGTTGTCCGTACTTCTTTGACTTTACCGACTAATACTTTTTGAATGCGCTCTAATAACGGTTTCTTTTCCGTATTGGCTTTTTCAACTTGGTCTTTTTCCGCTTGGTCTTCTAACTGACCTAAATCTAACGAGCCTTTTGTAATGGATTGTAAAGACTTACCTTCAAACTCAGTTAAGTGCATCACTAACCATTCGTCAATCGGTTCGGATAGCAACACCACTTCAATGCCTTTCTTGCGGAAAATTTCTAAATGAGGGCTACTTTTTGCCGCCGCGAAAGTTTCGGCAGTGATGTAATAAATCTTTTCCTGCCCTTCTTTCATCCGCCCAATATATTGTTCTAACGAAATAGCTGGTTGATTATTGTCATCATGCGTGGTGGAGAAGCGTAACAATTTAGCGACTTTTTCGCGGTTGCTGTGGTCGTCGACAATGCCTTCTTTTAAAACCTTGCCAAACTCACGCCAAAAGGTTGCGTATTTTTCGGGTTCGTTATTTGCCAAATTTTCTAACGCACCAAGAATTTTCTTTACTGTGCCAGAACGAATTGATTCAATCTGTTTATTCTGTTGCAGAATTTCGCGTGAGACATTTAACGGTAAATCGCTACTGTCCACCACACCACGCACAAAACGCAGATAAGGCGGTAATAATTGTTCGCTGTCATCCATAATAAAAATACGGCGGACATAAAGTTTCATTCCACGCCGTGTATTTCTATCCCACAAATCAAAGGGGGCGCGACCGGGAATAAACGCGAGCAGGTTGTATTCCATCGTCCCTTCGACTTTGTTATGAATCGTCAGTAACGGGGGTTCAAAATCGTGGGCAACATGTTTGTAAAACTCGTTATACTCTTCCTCTGTCACATCGGCTTTATTGCGCACCCATAAAGCGGTTGCACTGTTGACAACTTCGTCTTTAATAACCTTAAGGTTTTCATCATTTTCATCCGTGCTAACGGTGGGCATGATGATGGGTAAGGTGATATGGTCAGAATATTTTTTGATGATGCTTTTTATGCGATATTCTTGTAAAAATTCGTCTTCATCATCACGTAAATGGAGGGTTATTTCTGTTCCACGTTGCGCTTTATCAACTGTTTCAATGGTATATTCGCCATCACCCGCAGATTCCCAACGCACACCATGTTCAGCGGTTAGCCCTGCACGACGGGTGGTTAAAGTAACTTTATCAGCGATAATGAAAGACGAGTAGAAACCAACCCCAAATTGACCGATTAGTTGCGCATCTTTGGCTTGGTCGCCTGTTAAGGCTTTGAAGAATTGACGTGTCCCTGATTTGGCAATCGTTCCAATATTTTCAATCACTTCTTCCCGTGACATACCAATACCGTTGTCACGAATGCTAATTGTCCGCGCATCTTGATTGACTTCAACCCAGATTTTTAATTGACTATCGCCTTCATACAATCCGTCGTCAGAAAGGGCTTCAAAGCGTAATTTATCTGCCGCGTCAGAGGCATTAGAAACCAATTCGCGTAAGAAAATTTCTTTGTTGCTGTATAAAGCATGAATCATTAAATCAAGCAGTTGTTTAACTTCTGCTTGAAAACCTAGTGTTTCTTTATGGTTATCGACCACCATTGCGTCATTCTCCTTATTGTTTTGAAGTGGTGTAGATGTAGGGGTGTGATTGTAGATTTCAAGAAAATTCGTCACGGTATCGCGATTAAATGTGTTATCTGCATTAGAATTTGGGGTAGTGGGTTGTTATTGTCTGAATTAGAATTTTTAGGATTAACGGGTTTTTTTGCATTGAGATAGCGTTATTTTTCAGTTTTTAATGTGGTTAGTTGGTGTTAATTCTACAAATTTGTTTAATCCTAATTCAGACGGCTATGGGTTTTTAAATGTAGAAAATATAGATTGTAAAAATGTTGTGATGAAAAGGGCTTAACCTGATAATGATTCAATTGGTTTAAAGTTGTGCAGTTGCACATATTTTGGATAGGATAAACCTATTTTCTTTTAGATAATTGATATAATAAGAGATTCTTCAATGATTAAAGTAGGCATTGTTGGCGGTACAGGTTATACAGGCGTGGAGTTATTGCGGTTATTAGCGATGCATTCCGAAGTGCGCGTGCAGATGGTTACGTCGCGCGGTGAGGCAGGGATAAAAGTCGCGGATATGTTCCCAAATTTGCGGGGGTTTATCGATTTGCCTTTTACCGAGCCTGAGCCTGAGCAATTAGCTAAATGTGATGTGGTGTTTTTTGCAACGCCTAACGGAACGGCAATGCAAAGTGTGCCTGATTTATTAAAAATGGGCGTGCGCGTTATTGATTTAGCCGCCGATTTTCGCTTGAAAGAGACGGCAACATGGGAAGAATGGTATAAGGTTAAACATGCTTGTCCTGATTTATTAACCGATGCAGTTTATGGATTACCTGAGGTTAATCGCACGGCAATTGCTACGGCGCGTTTAGTTGCAAATCCGGGCTGTTATGCAACGGCTGTGCAGTTAGGATTTATTCCGTTGCTTGAGGCGGGTGTTGTTGACCCAAAAAGTTTAATTGCTGATGTAAAGTCTGGCGTGAGTGGCGCGGGGCGTAAAGCAGAAGTGGGAACGCTAATGGGGGAAACGGGTGAGAGCTTTAAAGCCTATAATGTGGCAGGACATCGGCATTTACCCGAGATTATTCAGGGTTTAAATCCTTTATCACCTGTGCCTGTGCAATTAACCTTTGTGCCACATTTGTTGCCGATGATTCGCGGTATTCATGCAACCTTATACGCAACTTTGTATGAAGATAGTGCGTTACATTTGCAAAATATTTTTGAACAACGTTATAAAGATGAACCGTTTGTTGATGTTTTACCTGCAGGCTCACATCCTGAAACGCGCAGTGTACGGGGCGCGAATGTTTGTCGAATTGCTGTACATCGCCCACAGGGTGGTAATGTGGTGGTGGTGTTGGCAGTCATTGATAATTTGGTGAAAGGGGCAGCAGGGCAGGCAGTGCAGAATATGAATATTATGTGTGGATTAGCGGAATCGACGGGGTTAAAAATCGTTGGTTTATTACCATAATGTAAGTTTGGCAGGTTAGCATCAGGCGTATTATGTGTTAATCATTTAATGCACTTGGATATTTTATTTAAAGAAGTGGTACAGGAGTAACGAGCGAATGTTGTGGGGTAAGAAGAAGAAAAAAGTAACACGGATTGATTCATTGATTGGGCAGGGAACTGAGATTCATGGTCATGTCGTGTTTGCAGGTGGCTTGCATATTGATGGCACGATTAAAGGGAATATCACGGCAAAAGATGAGTCTAGCTCGGTATTAACATTAAGCGAACAGGGGTCTATCAAAGGGGAAGTGCGTGTACCTAATGTGATTCTTAATGGCGTGGTGATGGGCGATGTTTATGCGTCTGAACATATCGAGCTTGCGCTCAATGCACGTGTAACGGGGAATGTTTACTATAATCTGATAGAAATGGCGATGGGTGCTGAGGTAAATGGCAGTCTGGTGCATCATACAGATAAAAAGCAGCCTTTATCGATTAAACATGATAAAGATAAGAAGGTCGCCAATATGGCAATGCCCATCGCACCCGAGATGAATGATAAGGATGAATAAAACATGTGTAAACGGTGGTGTGTTGTATTGTGGATGTGCTTAAGTTTAAATGCTTTCGCACTGCAAGCGGCTGATGAAGATTATCCCCCTCCCCCAACGGGTATAACGTGGGGTTGGCAAAATAATGTCACTTTTCCCTTAAACAGTGCCAAACTCCAAAAAGTAGCATTGCCTGTTTTGGATAATTTGGTTTATACATTGCGCCAATACCCGTCGGTTAATCTCTTAATCACAGGACGAGCAGACAATACAGGCGAGGAAAATTATAATTCACAACTCAGCCGTAAACGCGCAACCGTTGTTGAACAATATCTTATTAAACAAGGTGTAAATCCTAGCCAACTGAGTAAACAAGAGATTGGAGAACAACGCCCCGTTGCTTCTGACGCGTGTGCAGAAGACCGACAACGTAATCGGCGGGTGGATTTGGCTTTTTTCCCACAAGGCTATTTACCTGATTATGTTAAGCCTTTTCAGGGAGATACCAAGCCACAAGCGGGCGAGTGTGAGGAAGTAAAAGAAATGGAACGCTTTATTCATTCACACTAACTGTTTTTTTAGAGGTAACAATACGTTATAGTATGTTATCTCTACTATCTTATTTTCTCTTATATTATTCCTATGAAAAATTTTTCCCGCTATTTTTTCATCACCTTGCTGTTATTCAGTATCACACTTGCATTGCCTGCTGTTGCTCGCCAACAAACGACAGTCACGGACAAAGGCTTATTGTGGAAAATACAGAAAAAAGGCGTACAAACGGCTTATTTATTTGGCACTATTCATTCAGAAGATGCGCGAGTATTAGCGTTATCTGATGCCGTGAAGCAAGCCTTAAATAATGCCAATATTGCTGTTTTTGAGTTGGAATTAGGGCTATCAACGGTTTATCAAAGTGTCAGTGCTATGTATCTTGAAGAGGGCAAAACCTTGGATAAGGTATTAAACGCAGAAGATTACAAAGCCATTATTCAATCCCTTGCAGAAAAAGGCTATCCCGAAGTGACTGTAAAAACCATGAAACCATGGGCAATTATGGTTTTTCTCAGTGCGCCTAAACCAGAAACGGGACAATTTTTAGACATGGTGTTGTACCAAAAAGCCTTAAAGCAAGGTAAAAAAATCATTGGATTAGAAACAGCCGATGAACAGTTAAGCATTTTCGAATCCATGCCATTGGCTGACCAAGTGACTTTATTAAAAGATACACTCGCCCATTTTGATGAAATTGATGGCATGTTAGAAACGATGTACAAACACTATTTAGCACGTGATTTACAAGGGTTATTTGATTTTCAAGAAACTTACATCCGCGAAAAAACCGACAATCCTGAATTGGAACAAGCCTTGATGGTAAAAATGTTAGATGACCGTAATATACGAATGGTGGAGCGGATAGTGCCGATTTTACAAAAAGGCAAGGCATTTATTGCGGTGGGCGCGTTACATCTAGCGGGTAAGAAAGGGATTATTCAACAACTACGTCAACAAGGCTATACCGTTACTGCTGTTTGGTAAGCCCTAAAAGCTCTGTATCTCACAATGTTCACACCAGCAACATACAGAGCTTATTTAATGCTTTACAGTTAGTTACCACGAATCCAATCGAGGTCTTCATAACGGTTATCCCCTTGATCGGGGGTCATCAGATTATCAGCGGGTAAGACTTGAGCAATCATCGTTGCAGGGACGCGCGCACCCGCGTGCAACACAGACCGTCTGACACCTACAGTATATTTACCCTTAACAAGCAGTGCGTTATTACGGTTGAGTAACATTATCTATCTCCTAAATACATCTTGCCTATAAATGAGCTGGTAAATAGACCAGCTCCTTATCTAATTATATCAAGGTTTTTGTTTATCAGACATGTCTAAATAAACTAATCAACTGATTTGCAGTAAAAAAGAAATCTTTGCACCCGTTAGAAAATAATCCCCTTTTGCAGAACAAAAAGGGATTTTTATAAACTACAGCAAACCATCTTTACGGAACATATCACGAATACCGCGTATTGCCTGACGACTACGATGCGGGTTTTCAATCAATGCAAAACGAACATGGTCATCCCCATAACTGCCAAAACCAACACCGGGAGAAACCGCAACATGTGCGTCGCTAATGAGTTTTTTCGTAAACTCTAATGAGCCCATTGCTTGATAAGGTTCAGGAATTTTTGCCCACACAAACATGCTGCCTTTAGGGCGTGTCACTTCCCAATCAATGTTATTTAAGCCGTCGCACAACACATCACGCCGTTCTAAATACATATCCCGAATTTGCGTCACGCATTCTTGCGATTCTTCTAATGCAGTAATCGCCGCTACCTGAATCGGGGTAAACGTTCCATAATCCAAATATGACTTCATTTTTGCCAGTGCCGCAATTAAAACAGGATTACCGCACATAAAGCCAACACGCCAACCGGGCATGTTATAGCTTTTAGACATAGAAAAAGACTCGACTGCAATATCTTTAGCCCCCGGAATTTGTAAAATTGAGGGCGCGGTATAGCCATCGAATACAATATCAGCATACGCTAAGTCATGAATTACCCATATTTGATGTTCGCGGGCAATATCAATGACCTTCTGAAAGAAATCTAATTCGACACATTGCGTTGTCGGGTTAGCGGGAAAACTAATCACCAACATTTTTGGGCGTGGCCACGAATCGACAATTGCACGCGACAACTCGGCAAAAAAATCCACACCGGGGATTAAAGGCACATGACGAATATCAGCCCCAGCAATGACAAAACCATAAGGATGAATGGGATAAGCAGGATTAGGCACAAGCACCGAATCCCCCGGCCCTAAGGTTGCTAGGGCGAGATGTGCTAAACCTTCTTTAGAGCCTATGGTGACAATAGCCTCTGTTTCAGCATCTAAAGTGACATCATAACGTTGCGCATACCAGCGCACGATTGCACGGCGCAAACGGGGAATACCGCGAGACATAGAATAACGGTGCGTATCTTTACGCTGTGCGGCTTCAACCAATTTATCGACTATATGTTTGGGTGTAGGCTGGTCTGGATTACCCATTCCAAAATCGATAATATCTTCCCCCCGCGCTCGTGCCTGTGCCTTGAGTTCGTTAACGATGCCAAAGACATAAGGGGGGAGGCGTTTGATACGAGGAAAATCAGTATTCAAGATAATTCCTTAAAAATAGCAGTAGAACAATTGTATGTGATAGTTTTATAAACGCTCACGGTTTTTATAACGCGAATTGTTTTTCCGTCAACAGCATAAAAACAATCCACGGATGACAACATTGAATCCATTATTTAAACGTTTTAGTTATCCATAAAGGCACACGCGCTTGTTGCAATAAAACAGCCGTTTCATGCAATGGTAGCCCCATAATGCCCGAATAACTCCCCATTATTTGCGTAATAAATATACTTGCTAAACCCTGTACAGCATAAGCCCCCGCTTTATCAGTCGGCTCACCTGTTGCAATGTAACAGTCGATTTCTAATTCGCTTAAAGGACGAAAAGTAACCTGATTATAATTAACCAAAACCTGCTCACCAAGCGCACTGACCACCGCAATCCCCGTCATAACCTCGTGCGTTTTGCCTGCTAACTGTTGCAACATCCTTTTTGCATCGGCATCATCACATGGCTTACCAAAAATAACGCCATCACAAATAACACTCGTATCAGCCCCCAACACAGGATATACCGCTTGAGACTGTGCATAACCACAACGCGCCTTTGTCAGGGCTAAACGACTCACATAATGCGCAGGTGCTTCATATAACAAGGGAGTTTCATCAACATCAACACTTATTTGTTGAAAATCAACATGGATTTGTGCCAATAATTCACAACGGCGAGGGGATTGGGAAGCAAGATAAATCATGAAGTACGAATAAACAGTTAGGGAAACGAATTATTTCACACTCAGCGACTAAGATAAATGGTGAGCATGTTATGCACAATGATTTTACCCAAGAAAATGCTTTATGGGCGCAACTACAAACGCAAACAGCCCCAAATAAACAACGCCAACAACTCTTAGAAATGGCGCGCTTGCTACTGCTACATGCACAAATGGATACGGCAACAACAACACAGCTTGCAACAGATGACTTAACCGATTTATTTTTAGAATATCAAATGATTGGGGAAACAATTGCCCAATTTCTACAAAAATCACTCCCCTTTCTTGACCCTGACTATCGCGGACAAGCCTTTGAACAAGAACTACAAGCATTACAAGAAAAGCTAGCCCAAGATAAAGCACAAGCACGTACCTTGCAAAATCAACTACAAACCTTGCGTGAAGAACAAACCCAACTCACCCAAACCGTGCAACAGCAACAAGCGATAGAACAAGAAGTACAAACCCTAACGACCAACATCGCTAAACTTAAACAAGAGTTAAGCTATTTACAACAACGTCCTGCCCGTTTAACAGCCCTTGCAGAAAGCTCAATCCAGTTATATCAAGAAGCGCAACAAGCCATTATCGACGCGATTCCACAAATTATGAATTTAGTACAAGCCAATAAAGAACTTTATAAAAAGCATTTCAAAGCCAATCAACAAATTATGGACGCGATGCAACTACCAAATATAACAGAAGAAATTTCTTCTCCCGTACAAAAAATCGCACAAGTCACACAGGCAATAGAAAAAAATCTACAGACTTTTGACCAGCAATTGCAAAGCTTAATATTAACCAATGAAACACAATTACGCGAATCACGCCAATTACGCGAACCCAGCGGTTCATAGGCTAGTCTAAACTCAGGACTTTTAGCGTTGAACGGGATAAAAATAACCGCGTTGATAACTCTGTCGATTTGGATAATCCCAAAAATGTTGATTCAGACAATCGCTTATCAGGAAAATAACGCATTCCTACGCTTTTGGTACTACAAAAAATAAATTATTTTCCACTGGTTACGATAAAAATAAGTGAGCAACACTATCAAGTGGTTAGTCCTGTAGTAAATCCTTAAAGGCTATGAAACAATGAACTGTTTCTTTTTCTTAAGGGTGATTGCCATGTTTGATTTACACGGCTATGGAATGAGTATTTTAATGGGAGCGTTATTAACCATTGAAGTTGCACTATTTTCCCTTCTAATTGCAACCGTACTGGGTTTATTGGGTGCATTAGCAAAATTATCCCCTTCTAAAACCGCCCGTTGGATAGCAACGCTTTATACAACGATTGTTCGGGGTATTCCCGATTTAGTTTTGATGTTACTGGTATTTTATGGCGGGCAATTGCTGATTAACCAAGTTGCAAGCGCGTTAGGTCATAACGACTATATTGATATTAATCCATTTATTGCAGGTGTGCTGACCATCGGTTTTATGTTTGGCGCGTATATGACAGAAACTTTTAGAGGCGCAATCCTTGCGATACCTTACGGGCAGTTAGAAGCTGCGTATGCGTTTGGCATGACACGCTGGCAAGTATTCAGACGCATTTTATTACCACAAATGATTCCCCACGCCATTCCGGGATTTGGCAATAACTGGCTAGTGCTATTAAAAACAACGGCATTGGTGTCGATTATTGGCTTAGACGACATGGTACGCAAAGCCGCACTCGCCGCAGGCGCAACCCGTTTACCATTTACGTTTTATTTGGTTGTTGCCCTTGTTTTTTTAGGATTTACAACAGTTTCTATTTTGCTGTTGAAATGGGCAGAACGACGGTATAACGTTGGCACAAAAACGGTGTAATAAATGGATTTTACAGCAATTATTGAAAATATTAATTTATATTGGGGTGGATTATGGTTGACCTTACAACTGGTCTCTTTATCCCTACTGCTCGGCATTTTGATGGCGATTCCCTGCGCATTGTTGGCAACAGCGAAAAACCCATTTTATTCATTGCCTATTTTCACCTTTAGCTATTTCTTTCGCGGAACACCCTTACTAATTCAAATTTACCTGATTTATTATGGATTAGGACAATTTGAGTGGGTAAAAAATAGTATGTTTTGGGGAATCTTGCGCGAGGCATATTGGTGCGCACTGTTAGCCTTTACACTAAATACAGCCGCTTACACGATAGAAATTTTACGCGGAACGATAATAACAACACCATCAGGTGAGATTGAAGCGGCACGGGCGTTTGGGATGTCACAACGTTTATTATATCAACGAATTATTTTACCCAGTGCCTTACGCCGTGCCTTACCCGCGTATGGTAACGAGGTAATTTTTATGTTGCACGCCAGTTCGTTAGCCAGCATTATCACTTTAGTTGATATTACAGGCGCGGCGCGGATAATCAACGCTCGTTTTTATATGCCTTATGAAGCATTTTTAACAGCAGCGGCATTTTATCTAGTGCTAACGTTTATGTTAGTGTTTTTATTTAAACAGTTAGAAAAACATTGGCTAGCCTATTTACGCCGTTAATTTTGAACCGTATCAAACAGGCTAAAAACTTTACTATCGTTGAATAGTTATGATTTAAATCGTTTATCGCCACCATGACGATAAGCGGTTCATCCATGTTTTGGGTTCGGTGATATCGTTATTTGTTGCAAACATGGGTTGTGCAAGGATGACGGAGATATTATCTTCACCACCCATTTTATTGGCTCTTTCTACTAAAAAGCGGGCTTTTTGCTCTAAATTATTATCACGCAATAAAATTTTTTGCATCACCTCGTCATCCAGCATATCGTTTAAACCATCAGAACAGAGCAGATAAATATCGTTGGAGGTGATTGGATATTCTTTCACATCCACCGTCACACTATCGCCAACCCCTAAAGCGCGGGTAACAAGATTTTTATTTGGCGAATAGCGTGCTTGTTCGCGGGTATAAAATCCACAGTCAATCAACTCTTGTAAAACAGAGTGGTCAGTTGTGAGTTGGATAAACTCCGAACCACGTAAACGGTATAAACGCGAGTCACCCACATGGGCAACGCTGACAAATGTCGGTTGAAAAATCGCGGCGACAACGGTTGTTCCCATACCACGATATTCAAGTTGTTGTTCAGCCGTGCTATAAATTAATTGGTTTGCTTTAATAATCGCTTTTTCTAATAAGGCAGAAATACGATGTTGTCCGTTAGCTGTCAGGGTTTGCTGTTGTTCTAAGCTCAAATTGCGCATTTCAACAGCCATGTCTTGCATAATGGTTTTAACGGCTAATTCGCTGGCAACTTCCCCTGCCTGATACCCGCCCATTCCATCGGCTAAAACGACAATACCCAATTCTGTATCGCTGTCGATGCAATCTTCATTATGTTCACGCACTAACCCTGTATCGGATTGACAGGCGATTTCTAAGTGCATGATGCCACCTTGCAATCACGTAATGCAGTTGCAAACTCTGCCCCTGTTTGAAAACGATGGTCGGGTATCTTAGCAAGGGCTTTATTTATTAGGTCTTTCAAGCAAGAAGGCATATCAGGTCGTAGCATGGATAAATCGGGGTGTGGTTCGGTGGTAATTTTATACATAAGTGTTGCCATTGAGTCCGCCTGAAATGGCAAAACACCTGTAAATAATTGATAAAGTAAAATGCCTAACGAAAATAAATCGGAGCGACCATCCACCAGTTTGCCCACTAATTGTTCGGGTGACATGTAGGAGGGTGTCCCTAAAATAATACCTGTTTTCGTCCGTTTTGCATCGGTAATCCGTGCAATACCAAAGTCAGTAATTTTTATTTTACCTGTTCCGGGGTTATACATGATATTAGCGGGTTTAATATCACGGTGGATAACGCCTTGCGTATGTGCGTAGTCTAAGGCTAACGCGGCTTGATAACCAATTTCAATAGCGGTAGCAATAGGGAGTAAATTATCTGATTTAGTATAAGGGGTTAAATTACCGCCTTTGAAAAACTCCATAGAAATATAGGCTAAATTATACTCCTCTCCCGCATCATAAATCGCTACGATGTGCTCATGTTTTAGCCGACCTGCGGCAGTCGCTTCACGGAAAAAGCGGGTTGTCGCTTCGGGTAAATCTTCTGCTTCAAATTCTTGGGATAAAGGCAGGGTTTTAATAGCAACCAAGCGATTTAATTTCGGGTCTTTACCTAAATACACAACACCCATCGCGCCTTTACCTAATTGTCGCTCGACTTGATAGCGTCCTAATTGCGGTTTTTCGCCGCTTTCATCATGCAACCAATCATCCAACACGCTGGTTGTTCCACGTAGTCTCGGTTTGCGTAAACTGCGTAAGCGTTCTAAACGTCTTTCACTGTCACGAAAATTGGGCGAATGGCTCAAAATGTAACGGTAAACCGCTGCCGCGTGGCGTGATTGGCGTTTACGCTCATAATCTAATGCCAGATTGTAAAGCAAGCCTAACATGCCCTCATCCGCAGGACAGAGACGGAATTTCTCAAACGCCATATCTAACTGCCCTTGTCCTTGAAATGCTAATCCTAACAAACGATTACTTTCCACTGCATTGGGTAGCATTCGAAACACATCTTGATACGCCATTAAACTACGTTTCACGAACATCAAGATATGTCCTAATGGTAATAATAATAAGGGCAATATCAAAGAAATAGACCAGCCTAAACGCAATAAACTGAAATAGAGTACAACCAGACAGATAAAACTTAAACCGCTAATAAACAGCGCAATACGCCATTTTAAATCGGGTAATAAAAAACAAAGATAAGCAATAACAAGCAAAAAAACGCCCGTTTGTAAACTTAATGCCCATTCTGGCGTAATTAAAAAATCTTGATTTAACAAACTGCTAACCGTGTGGGCTAACACTACAACGTGGGGTAATTCTCCTACGGGTGTACTTTGTGTCACGCTGTGATACGGGGCTGTTACGCCGATTAAAACGATTTTATCCCGATATTTTTCAGGGGAAATTTTTCCCTGTAATACATCCACAAAGCTATCGATGGTTAATGCCGATTTATCATCAATATCATGATAAAAAAAGGGTTGAATTTGTAACTGGGTATCGGTGTTAATCCGCAACGCGCCTAAGCGCACCCCTTGTCCTAAACGCACTTCTAACTCTTGTAAACCCACGCGCAAATGTTGTGCCGCCAGAAAAAGCGGTAAATTGGGTAAATACAAATGTTGATACTGTACAACCAACGGAACCGCCGTATTAGTGGGTAATATATCAGGTAATACACTGGCATTATTACTAAAAATAGGTAACGGCATTTGTAATTGAAGAATAGACAACGGTTGTGGAGAAGGGCGCGAAGTATCAAAACGCTCGCTAACCGTTGTGAGACGATTACGCATGATACCTTCAGGAATATTCTCTAATGGAATAGGGGGTTCATTGCGCATAATAGGCACACCAAAAACCCATTTACCCGATTTTTTCAGGTTGTCTGCAAAAATCCCATCAGCATCTAATTCAGAATAAGCCGCGTTTAATTTATCTTCTAACGTTGTAAGTGTGTTGGGTAATTCTGTCCACAGCGGGGAGGATAGATGAAATTGATTTAATTCTGCCAAACTATCGCGCTCTGCTGCTCGTGTACGTCGTGCTTTTGTCGCGGTAGCGATTAACGCGCTTAATTGTCCTAATTCTTCAGAAAGCTGACTAATCGCGGGGGATTTTGTATAAAACGTCATTAATTCAGCAAGGCGTTCTGTACCCGCGTCTTGTTGTGGTTTGGAGAAATCTATATCTGTAGCAACGACATCCGCATAAGGCTGTAATATTCCCAATAACTGCGCGTAAACCGTCCGTGACCATTGCCAATCGCCTAATTGTGCCATGCTGGCTTGGTCTATAGCGATAACAGCGACCTTTTCGCCCGCGTTATGATTGGTATGGCGCAAACCCAACGCATACAAACTATTTTCTAACGGTTGTAATAACCCAAATTGCGCCAAGCCTAATAAACACACCGCTACCAATATGCCGACAATCCAGTCATACATGCCTAATTTTTCTTTTAAAGTGGTCATTATCTTGTCAATACAGAGGAATTCTATAGAAAAACAGGAGGGTTAGCATTACGTAAATACGCTGATAACCTGCTTGTTTCCCTAGTCCGCAAGATATATGCCAGTGAAGTAGATGTAAATTTATTTGCACAAATTGGCGACGATTACGCAGATAAATTCGCGCTTATAAAACTCGTAAGGTGCGTAAAATCAATTTAATATCGAGCCATAACGTTCGCTCGCGTACATATTGTTGTTGATAAGCTAATTTAATCGGTAAAATTTTTTCTATATATTCTTGTTCGGGATTTTTTGCGGCGGCTAATAACTCGCCTTCATGACGAAATAGAATTGATGCGTAATCAGTAATACCGCAAGGCACTGATAACACTTCAGTTTTAACCATTGGTGAGTAATAAGCAACATATTCAGGCACTTCAGGGCGCGGGCCGACTAAGCTCATATCGCCAACTAGTACATTGAATAATTGCGGTAATTCGTCCAATTTATACCGTCGTAAAAATGCCCCTGCGCGGGTAATCCGTTTGTCCGTTGTCGCTGTAATTTTTAATCCTGTATTTGGATACATGGTGCGAAATTTAAAAATCTTAAATAGTCGCCCATGTTGTCCAACACGGGTTTGTAAAAAGAAAACAGCCCCGCGACTGTCTGCTTTAATCCACACAGCAATACAGATAAAAACAGGGCTTAACAACAAAATAGCAGGGATAACGCAGAGCAAATCAAACCAGCGTTTTACCCTCATCGACGCGCTCCCGTCAAAATCTGCCGGGTTGCAGCAATCACTCGCATAACATCGGCTTCTGTCATATCGGGATAAATTGGCAAACTGACTGCCCGCTGATAAACATCAAAAGCAACGGGAAAATCTTCTGGTTCAAAACCGTAACGCTCTTTCCAATAAGGTTGAATATGCAGCGGGATAAAATGCACACTTGTGCCTATTCGCTCCATTTTCATCCGTTCAATAAATTGATTACGGTCAATTTTTAAGTCTTCCAATGTCAATTGAATAACGTATAAATGCCAAGCATGGGTATTTTCAGGGGCGGTGTAAGGCGTGGTTAAAGGTAGCCCTTGCAATCCCTCGGTATAACGTTGGGCGATAGCTTCACGACGTTGGCGTAATTTTTCCGCCTTGCGCAGTTGATGAATACCAATTGCCGAAGCAATATCACTCATATTGTACTTAAACCCGGGGGCAACAACCTCATAATACCACGTAGGCAACGAGGAGCTGGAACGGTCAAACACATCCCGACTAATACCATGTAAGCGCATTATTTTCATTCGCTTAGCATATTCTGGGTTAGCGGTTACTATCATCCCCCCCTCGCCCGTCGTTACCGTTTTTGTCGCGTAAAAACTATAGGCGGTCACATCACCAAATCCGCCAATTAATCGCCCTTTATAACGACTGGGCAACGCATGGGCGGCATCCTCCACCACCTTAAGCTGATATTGCTTTGCTAAAGCCAGAATATCGTCCATTGCGCACGCTTGCCCTGCAAAATGAACAGGGGAAATAACCTTAATATTATCTGTCGTGGCTAAGGCTTGCGCTAACTTTTGCGTATCCATATTAAATGTACGCGGGTCAATATCCACAAAGATAGGGTCTGCGCCCAAATAACGGGCAACTTCGGCGGTTGCTGTAAACGTATAAGGCGAGGTAATAATTTTATCGCCAACACCCACCCCGATTGCTTCTAAGGCAAGATGCAACCCCGCTGTTGCTGAATTGACAGTTAAGGCATAGGGCATATCGACAAAGGCAGAAAATTCTTGTTCAAACTGTTGAGTTTTAGGGCCTGCAGTCAACCAGCCAGAACGTAAGGTATTGACGACTTCATTAATTTCTTCTTCACCAATACAAGGGACAGCAAAAGGCAAAAACGTTTCATTCACTGCTAATTACTCCTGAAACAGTGGGTAAATATACATATTATAACCATAACTTGCCGAGTTAAGGGACGTAACGATAAAGAAGAATCCGTCAGTTTTTAAAACCAACACCCACCAAGCAACAGCATCACACAAGACTTATGGTAAAGTATGTTGCATTTCTGTCGTAGAATGCGGTGCATGGCAACCAACCACTTGACAATGTGCTGCATCCTATCATTCTTCACACGTGACCATTACGCGGCAAGGAGGTCTGCATGATAAACGCATTTGCTACTTTAATTGGTGAATCTGGCGATTTTGCAACCGTGATTCGTGCTGCCCAACTGATTGCACTCACAGACGCAACCATTTTAATTTTGGGGGAAAGTGGCACAGGCAAAGAATTAGTTGCCCGCGCCATTCATCAAACCAGCCGTCGTACACATGCAAATTTTGTAGCAATCAATTGTGCCGCCTTGCCAGAGTCGCTCGCTGAAGTAGAATTATTTGGGCATCGTAAAGGCGCATTTACAGGCGCAGATACACATAGACAAGGACGTATTCAAGCCGCCGCAGGGGGAACACTTTTTTTAGATGAAATTGGTGAATTACCTTTAACAATTCAAGCAAAATTACTGCGTTTTTTAGAAAATGGCGAATGCCAAGCCTTAGGGAGAAATACCCCCGAAAAGGTTGATGTACGGGTGATTGTGGCAACCAATCGAGATTTATACGCAGCGGTTAAAGCAGGACAATTTAGGCAGGATTTATATTATCGTTTAAACATCGTACCGTTAGAATTACCGCCCTTACGCCAGCGAAAAACTGATATTAAACTGCTATTACAACACTTTACCCACTATTTTGCTACACAACATCAACGAGCCGCACCTTGTTATAGTCCCGCAACATTAGCCGTTTTAACGCAACATTTTTGGGCAGGCAACGTGCGTGAACTACGAAATTTATGTGAACGATTGGTTTTATTTTATGCAGGACAACGAATAGAACCAAAACAATTACCCGCTGAATACCAACAAAATAACCCAACAGAAAAGGCTGTCCATTTGCCAAATTGGGGCGTTTTTCCTGATGAGGGCATTAATTTAGTAGAAGTTGAAATTATGCTAATTCGTCAAGCATTACAAAAAACCTACGGTAACTGTAGCCAAGCAGCGCGTTTATTAGGATTAAGCCGTGATACCTTGCTATATCGAATTAAAAAGTATGCGATTGAATAAGTTTAAAGAAAATAGATAACACCGATTTAATTTGCTTTTATTTACCTTTAACTTTATTAATTCTGAAAATTCTGATTCAAACCAGCTTGCGCACCTAACGCACCCTACACTTAAATTTAATCATAGAGATAAATCATGAGTTACCCAACGATTGAACAATTCATCGGTGATACGCCCTTAGTACGTTTGCAACGGCTCGCAGGTAAGACTTCTAACCAGATATTAGTCAAACTAGAAGGCAATAATCCAGCGGGTTCAGTAAAAGACCGTCCTGCCTTAAGCATGATTCAAGAAGCCGAGCAACGCGGAGAAATTAAAGCGGGTGACGCGCTGATTGAAGCAACTAGCGGTAATACAGGGATTGCACTCGCAATGGTCGCGGCGATGAAAGGCTACCGCATGATTTTGATTATGCCAGAAAATATGAGTGTGGAACGCCGCGCATCGATGAAAGCGTATGGTGCAGAATTATTGCTCGTACCAAAAGAAGGAGGGATGGAAGCAGCTCGAGATTTAGCCTTTACAATGGAAAAAGAAGGTAAAGGCAAGGTCTTAAATCAATTTGATAATCCTGATAATCCCCTCGCCCATTATAAAACCACAGGGCCTGAAATTTGGCGGGCGACCAACGGCACGATTACCCACTTTGTCGCAACGATGGGGACGACGGGAACGATTATGGGAACATCACGCTATCTTAAAGAACAAAACCCTGCTATTCAAATCGTTGGCGTACAACCCGCAAGTGGCGCGAGTATTCCCGGTATCCGTCGCTGGTCACCTGACTATTTACCCAAAATTTGCGATTTTTCCAAAGTTGACCAATTAATCGATATGGACCAATCCAGTGCGGAAGAAACCACGCGAGCATTAGCCACACAAGAAGGGATTTTTGCAGGGATTTCTTCAGGTGGTTCTGTCGCAGCAGCCTTGCGCGTGTCGCAAACAGTAGAAAATGCGGTTATTGTCTGCATTATTTGTGATAGAGGCGATAGATATTTATCTACAGGCGTATTTCCTGCCTAACCAAGAATGAGCGTGGCAAAATGAGCGGGATTAAAGAAAGCTATGTGCAATTGCGTAACACAGAAATTGACCGTTTATTAGATACCTGTGAAAGTGTTGATGATTTAGAAGGACATATCGAACAACGCTTGACACAGGCAAGCAAACATTTTCGCCACGAATTAGACCGCCATCTCACCGAAGTAGAAACCCGTCAACAAGCATTTGAACAATCCTTAACCTCTTTAGGATTAGGTGAAGCAATTCAAGCAATTGAACGGCAATATACCGAGCAATTACAAAAATTAGCCCAAGCATTTCAACAGCAAATCACGGAACAATTACAACAGGGTGGCGGGCAATATGCACAACTGATTCAGCAGAAAACCCGCGAATTTACCAATGCTTTAAGCTCGCAACATACATTATTACATCAAGAACTAACACAAGTTTCCGCGCAAGTACACGCACAGCATACGACTGAAGCAGAACAAGCAGAACAATGGGTTACAGTTGCTCAGGCGTTACTGACTTTTTTACAAACACAATACGCCCGCCACACGCAGTTTTTACCCTTCGCTATCCAAAAATTGCAGGGGGAATTATTACTTGCACAAACCAATTTGGTGCAAAAAAATTATCAGGCGGTGATTGCGAACAGCCAGCAGACATGGTTAGCGGCACAAAACTTGCGCTTGCAACTGGAACAAAAAGAGGTGGAATGGCAGGCTTATTTGCACGCAACACGTTATAGTGTGTTAGAAACATTAACAATTATTGAAGCACAAGCGCAACTGAATATTTTAGTTGGGGCAGGAAGTGAGGAAGCGACAACCACGGTGGACGTGGATTTCTGGACCAAGGGCAAATATGCCAAGTTACATCAACAAATTCAGGCAACACAATGGCAACTGGATACTGGCGAGTTTATTCCACAAGAAACCTTGCAGCAAATATTGGCGCAAATGGGCGCGCATCAACAAACACTAGCAAACTTAGTTGCTGAAGCAAAAGAGGGGTTGTTAGCGTCACAATTGCGCAATAACATTGGACAAATGATTGAGGAAGCCTTATATGACGCAGGTTGGGAAGTCACGGATGCCGCGTATGAAGGGGAAGATTATCGTGAAGCAATGCACTTAAAATTGAAAAATTTTCAAGGGGATGAGATTGTAACCATTATTAATCCTGACCCCAATGCGGATTATTTAATGCGGAATAAATTGAATATTCTGTTTTTTGACCGTTCAAGTAATGATGATACGTCGCGCCAAGAACGTTTAAAACATATTATTCGAGTATTACGGGCGGGGGGATTGGAATGTACACAACCTGTTTGTGTTGCGGGTACAGAAAATCAGGCAAGCATGGAAACTGAACGTTTAGATTTTTCTCAAGTGCGTAAAGGCAATAATTCGCGTTTAAACCAACAAAGCCGTTAAAATACAAGTTTTAGGCGTGCTGACATAATCGAAATAATTGTCTAATTTTCTCCCGCCCTTGCCGTCAATTAAAAAAGACTATTTTTATCCATAAAACCTTTTATTTTGGCTCGTTTGATACAAAGCATTAGTTATACGCCATTTTAATTCCTGACAAGTTGGACATTTATGATACGATTTAACCCCCTTTCCTTATGTGTGCTTATTGGTTTATTTTCTGTAAATTTAAGCTGTTATGCAGAAGATGTATCAGATAACGAAGTCACATCAACCGCGACAGCGAGTCATACAACAGCGGAAACCCCTGTTGATGAAGCCAGTACAGAAAATGGAATCGCCACCTTAGTTAAGTTATTAGAACAGCTAAAAACCAGTAATCCTGAACTGAATAAACAACTGCTTGAACAAGTAGAACAGCATCAATTGCAGATTTTACAATTACAACAAGAGAAGGAATTGATTGCGTTACAAAACGAGTTGTTACAAGAAAAAAATCGATTGGCCCTGTCGCAACTAACGGCTGACAAAGAACGGGTAGAATTGGAAAACGCGTTACAAGTTGGTAAACAAGCGCAAATATTGGCTGATTTGAATGATAAAAAGATGCGTTTGGAGCTAGAAAATGCAATTCGTGAGCAACAAAATAAACTCACTTTTGCAGACAGCGAATTGGAAAAAACCCAGTTAGCCACGAAAAATGCGTTACAAGAGGAAAAAAATAAAGTTATTGAACTGCAAATTGCCCTAGAAACGGCTCAAATAACACATGAAACAGCCAAAATGGAATATGAAAAAGCCAAGCAGGCGGCAGCGGGTGATTTGAGCGATAAAATTGCTAAACGAGACCAACGTGAGCTGTGGGAAAATCAGGCGAATAAGTTACCCGAATATTTAGTTGATCCTTATGTAAATGGTGAGCTGGTATTAAGTGACCGACGAGTATTATTGAATGGTCCTATCATGCCGGGAGAAGCGGCTTATGTAGCAGAGCGGATTTCTTTTTATAATAATAAAACAACGCAATACCCCATTTTTCTGATCATCGATAATTGCGCGGGCGGCTCGGTGATGGAAGGTGTACAAATCATTAAAGCGATGCAAGCGAGTACTGCCCCTGTTTATGTGGTGGTGAAATCATTGGCTGCCAGTATGGCGGCTGTTATCGTAACGACGGCAAAGCGTTCATTTGCTTATCCTGATGCAATCATTATTCACCATCAGGTGTGGAGTGGTTTTATGGGAAATCTCACTCAACAACATGAACAAATCGATATGATGCAAGAATGGTCACGGCGGGTTATGGAACCTGTTGCCAAAAAAATGGGACTAACCCTAGATGAATTAGTTAAACAGATGTATCAGAATAATTCTGATGGTAATTGGCGAGCATTTGCGGATAAAGCCGTGCAGTTAAAATGGGTTGATGTTGTTATTGAAAATGTTCGCGATACGTCCTACATCAAGCAACCACAAGAACCCCAACCCGTGCCTGCTGAAGTTTCGCTGTTTTCCAAATATGAAAGGTTGGATTCTAACGGTAAAAATTACTTTCAGTTACCGCCACTCAGTGCAACGGATATGTATCATTTATATAATCCTGATAATTATTATCGGTTTTAAGCAGATAAAAAAATCCCAATTGGATTGTTTTTATAGGGCGTAGTGATGTATTAGTACAAACCTAATAAATAGATTTTCCCTTATAATTCTTTAAGATAAAGGGGAGAAGTTTTGCATGTGAAAAAGAATGAGTGACTGGGTTTAACGTTACAGCTAGTTAAAACAGAAGTCATACGTGAAGGCGTATATAATGTTATAAAAGCCTATTGGATTCATAAAAAATCCGATGGGCTTTTTTGTAAAATCCTGATGAAATAAATGTTTTGTTGACAATAAATTAAAAGTTTACTCACGTATTAGTATTACTCAAACCTTATGCCTTTTTATTCCCTTTATATTAAGAATCTATCTACATGGATAACCGAAATTGTGTATTGATTGTTGATGATGAAGAACACGGACGTGACGCATTAGAAATGCTGTTAGCGACCGAAAATTATCAATTAACATTTGCCTCTCATGGTGAAGAAGCACTACAACAAGCACAAAGCATTATTCCTGACTTAATTTTATTAGATGTAATGATGCCCGGAATGGATGGCTTTGAAGTTTGTAGTTTATTGCGCACCAATGCAAAATTGGCGGAGGTTCCTATTTTAATGTTGACTGCATTAGATGATAGAGAATCGCGTTTACGAGGTATTGAAGCAGGTGCAGATGATTTTATTACGAAACCCTACGACCGCGTGGAGTTACGCACCCGTGTAAGAACTATCATGCGTTTAAACCGTTATCGCCGTTTGGTGTCTGAACGGTCACGGTTTGAATGGGTTATAGAAAATTCGGAAGATGGTTATTTATTACTGGGTGATGATGATGTTATTCAATATGCAAATCATCAAGCCCGTTTATTACTAAGTTTACCAGATAAAGAAAAAATACCATTTTTACGGCAAGCATCAAGCCACTATCAATGTGAGCCTGCTCTTGCATGGCAATCATGGATGAGCGAAAAAACCAATACATCAGAATCTCGTTATTTAGTACGTCCAGAAACCCAACATTTACCACCGTTATGGTTATTAGTAGAAGTGTTAAATCTACCCTTGTATAAACAAGGAAGTACATTAATACATTTACAAAATGTCAGCGAGCGAATGAACTTACAACGGCAAATGTGGACTTTTCAAACGATGGTTTCACATAAGCTTCGTGGTCCATTAAATGGATTAGTCAGTTTACAAATGCTAGACCAAAAAAATATGGACTTGTCTAGGGCGTGTCATCAAATAGTAAAAAATGTTATATTATAATCATATACCCAGATATCGCCAAGGATAAAACAATGAGTCGTCGCTATGCCTTAACCGATGAACAATGGTCAAAACTAGAACCGCTACTCCCTGGGCGTAAAGGACATGTCGGGATGACGGCTAAAGATAACCGCTTGTTTATTGATGCTGTTCTATTCCGTTATCGCAGTGGCATTCCTTGGCGCGACCTCCCCGAACGCTTTGGTGATTTCCGTGTCGTCCATACCCGCTTCAGTCGTTGGTCTAAGAAAGGTGTCTGGGAACGTGTTTTCAAGATACTAAGTGCCGATGCCGATAATGAATATGCCATGATAGACAGCACAATAGTTAGAGCGCATCAACATAGTAGTGGTGGTGGCGCAGATGAAGCCATTGGACGTAGCGCAGGGGGTTTAAGTACCAAGATTAACTCCGTTGTTGACGCACTGGGCAATCCGACCCTTTTTTTTTGACTGCGGGACAGGCAAGCGACCTTGAAGGGGCTGATGCTCTTATTCCTCAGATAAAGGCAAACGCTTTATTGGCTGATAAGGCTTATGATGCAGATGAACGGGTTAGAGATGTTTTAAAACAGCAAGGCATAGAACCTGTGATTCCGTTCAGGAAAAATCGTTTAAATCCACCTGATTATGATAAAGCTCTTTATAAGGCACGTTATTTAATCGAGCATTTCTTTGGTAAATTAAAGCAATATCGTGCAATAGCTACACGATATGATAAACGCGCTAGGAATTTCTTAAGTGGGGTTTATTTGGCTTCTACCTTGATTCTTTTAGCTTGAACCTTTAACCCTTCTTATTTGATGACAGGCTCTAGTGAACGCGCCCATGCGTTGTTAAAAATTGCCCGCGAAAGTGCAAAACGCTTACAAGACCAAATATTAGAAATTTTGCGTTATATTGATGTTGGACAGTTAGTGAGAGCCAGTGGGCAAACGACATTTGAACAACTTGCGGAGATTATTACTAAAATCGGCTGGGACTTGGTATTAGAAAATATAACATTTACTGTCGCTGATGCCTTGCAACAGCAAGTAATATATTTTTCTACTGAATCGTTAGAGCTTATTTTACGCGAGCTACTGACTAATTCGAAGAAATTTCATCCGCAACAATCACCCACTGTTCATATTTATGCAGAACCACATCAAACGCAACAAATGACACTCAGCGTGATGGATGATGGTGGTCATCTCAGTACAGAAGAATTACAAAAAGTTTGGATGCCTTATTATCAAAGTGAAAAATCGTTTACAGGCGAAGTTAAAGGCATGGGGCTGGGTTTGCCTATGGTGGCCATGTTAGTCTGGAATCGTGGCGGGTCGTGTCATTTGTGTAACCGAGAAGAACAAAAAGGGGTTTGTGTAACATTAACATTACCTTTGTTAAATCGGGCAGCATGATAAGTAAATGCGGATATCACCGCGTTGAGTAGTGATATCCATTGTCTATTTTTCTTATTGCCCCAATGTTCGCCCCCCATCGACGGCAATGATTTGTCCTGTGATATACCCCGCATCGCGGATTAAAAATAAAATAGTTTTCGCAATGTCTAATGGCTCTCCATGCCGTTTTAAGGCAAGCGTTGAAACAATACGCTGTTTTGTTAATTCATCCATTTCATTCTGCGGCCATAAGATTGCACCGGGCGCAACCCCATTCACGCGAATTGATGCACCTAATTCACGCGCTAAGGCTTTTGTCAACATAACTAACCCCGCTTTTGCCGAACTATAGACAGGATGATTTTTTAGGGGGCGTTCTGCATGGATATCAACCATATTGATAATACATCCATTGGCCACAGACAAATAAGGGGCTGCTGCTTGGGCAAGAAAAAAGGGGGCTTTTAAATTACTGCTAAATAAATCATCCCACATCTCTTCTGTTGTTTGTCCGATAGACGTTGGATAAAAACTGGAGGCATTATTCACCAACACATCTAAACGCCCAAAATACTCAGCGACTTGTTGCACCATGCGCGTTAATTTGGCAACATGCGCTAAATCCGCCTGTAATAGCAAAACAGAATCCGCTCTAATGGCATTCAATTCGACCTGTAATGCATGAGCATCTGCCTCAGAATGGCGATAGTGTAAGGCTAATTTCATTCCCTGTTGATGCAACTGACGCGCAGTCACCGCGCCTATCCGTCGCGCAGCCCCTGTAATTAAGGCAACCTTATCGGTTAGTACGTTATCCTGCATAACAATTCCCCTTTTAATTCATTGTGAGAAAAACTATGTCATTACCGCTACCTGATGACCCCGTTGCTATTGAACATAGCCAGCGTCTAACCCAGTATATTAATGCACAAATGCAACAAGCAGACGGTGCAATTCCTTTTCGTACTTTTATGGAAAGCGCGCTATATGCACCCAATTTAGGCTATTACAGCGCGGGATTACGTAAATTTGGGAAAGGTGGCGATTTTGTTACTGCGCCAGAATTATCACCACTTTTTTCCCGTTGTATTGCTAAACAATGTCAGGCGGTATTGGCGACATTAACCAATGGAGTAATCATTGAATTTGGCGCAGGCACTGGTGCGATGGCTGCCGAAATTTTACGTAGTTTAGCCCAATGGCAATGTTTACCTGCACGCTATTACATTATGGAACTGAGCGCGAGCCTGCAACAAGTTCAACAACAAACTTTACAAACACAAGTCCCTGATTTATACCCTTATGTTGAATGGCTCACGCACTTACCCGAACAGCGTTTGCAAGGTGTTATTCTGGCTAACGAAGTACTGGATGCGATGCCTGTACAAAAATTTCAGCTAACGGCTGAAGCGGTCATGGAATATTACGTTACCACAGAACAAGGGCAGTTTATTTGGCAAACTCGACCAACTGTCGATGCAGAATTACGCCAAGCCGTAGAATCTTTGCGTCCTGTATTACCTTTAGGCTATGTCTCTGAAATCAACCCAACCTTACCTGCATGGATAAATAGTTTGGCAGATATCCTCGACAAGGGAATTGCCTTATTAATTGATTATGGATTTCCGCGTCATGAGTATTATCATCCACAACGGCATGAAGGAACATTGATATGTCACTATCGCCATCATGCACACAGTGACCCATTGATTCTAGTTGGATTACAAGATATTACTGCACATGTAGATTTTACCGCAGTTGCTGAATCCGCTGTTGCTGCAGGCTGGTCAGTTGCAGGCTACACCAACCAAGCAAACTTTTTATTAGCAACAGGGTTAATGGAAGAATTAGAAACGTATCAAGCAGATGAAAAAATATACTATGCAATGACACAAGCAGCTAAACAATTGCTTTTGCCCAGTGAAATGGGTGAGTTATTTAAAGTGATTGCTTTAAGTAAACAAGTAGATATGCCACTAAAAGGCTTTATGTTAGACCAAAGTGGTCGATTGTAACTATCGATAAAAATAAGAATTATCTGTATTAGGATGTCCAGAAGTATCCGCGTTTCCAGAATTAAAAAATAAAATCAACCTTGTCTGGAAATTCTACTCACGCTGAATATCCTGATTCAGATAACTGTTTCTGCTAAAAATTATCAAGGTATAGCGACCGTACTATAAAAAGATTAAGTAGAATATCAGTAAAAAGAGCGCATCAATAGAACAATTTGCTCGTTACCAAGCTCCGCTTGCCGAGTACAAGCGGACTTAAGTGTGGGGCGTTCAAGTATCAGCCAAGCAGAGCTTGGCGAATAGGCATTACCAAGTGAAACTTGGTAACGAGCAATACTTTTTTACGGAAATCTGTTGAATAGGTCATTTCTTATTCTCTTTTTAAAATACGATTACTATAGCAACAGTACTATAAAAAGATTAAATAGAATATCAGTAAAAAGAGCGCATCAATAGAACAATTTGCTCGTTTGCTCGTTACCAAGCTCCGCTTGCCGAGTACAAGCGGACTTAAGCATGGGGCGTTCAAGTACCCGCCAAGCAGAGCTTGGCGAATAGGCATTACCAATTTACGGCAATCTGTTGAATAGGTCATTTCTTATTCTCTTTTTAAAATACGGTTACTATATATTAAACACACACAATAAAAAAGCCATATGCTAAATATCAGCACATGGCTTTTTTTATCTGTTTCGCTCGTTGAACTATAAGTAGAACAATTTATAAACAATACTGATTAATAAATATCTTTACTTCATCTACTTGAGGTACTGTAGCCTTCTTTAAAGCAGATTTCCATGTAGAACAAGCAAGTTGGGTTTTATCCTGTTTTATTTGAACTTGTCCTAAGACAATTAAATTCTTCGCCTGTTCATTTTCAAAGTTAGGCGCAGTTTTAATTAAGCCTTCCCCCAACTCAACCGCTTCAGTAATGAGTTTTAACGCTTCTTCGACTCGCTCATAACGTAGATGGAATATAGCGAAATTACGTAAGCCTTTTATAAGATTTGGTAAATACCCATTGTTGATCATAATCAACTCTCTAAAGATTTGAATAGACTCTTGATATAATGCCTCTGCCTCCTGTTGGTGTGAAGCATCATAAGCCAAGGTTATCGCTAGACTGTCCAAAACAAAAGGGAGTGAAGGACGGTAAACATCTGCATTAGTTTTTACTAGCTCTCTGCTAACGGCTAATGATTTCCGCAATAACTGTTCTGCTTCGACACGACGAGCAGGATTTTTTTGGATGGCATATCCAAGGTTATTTAAAATATCAGCAAGTCTAGGAAGATACACATCAGGATTAATCTTGGCTAAGTCTCTATATATTGCTAAAGCTTCTTTATATTCTTGTTCAGCCTCTTCTCTGCGATTGGGGTCATTAGCTATTAACAAAGCAAGGTTATTGAGCGTATCAGCAACATTAGAGGAATAGACGGCAGGATTAGTCTCGGCTAAATCTTTGAATATAGCCAAAGCTTCTTTTAATTCTTGTTCAACCTCCTCCCTACGGTTGGGATCCTGTGCTACTAAATTAGCAAGGCTATACAGAATCCATCCGATGTAATAGGAGTAAATAGTAGGATTGTCCTTAACTAAGTCTCTCAAAATAAATAAAGCTTCTTGATACTCTTGTTCAGCTTCCTTTCTACGGTTGGGGTCTTCAGCTACTAAACTAGCAAGGCTATAGAGAACTCCCACAACATGAGGAGAATAAAAAGGGTCAGTCTTGGCTAAATCTCTCAAAATAACTAAAGCTTCTTGATATCCCTGTTCAGCCTCCTCCCTACGGTTGGGGTCTTTCACGATTAAATTAGCAAGAGTATTAATGGTTTTTGCAACAAGACAATGACACACATCTGGGATAGTCTCAGCTAAATTTTTGTAGATAGCTAAAGCTTCTTTATATCCTTTTTCTGCTTCTTCAGCTCGTTTAGTATCTTTAGCTACTAACATACTAACTTTGTAAAGGATATCTGCAATCTGAAAGAAATAAGCAATAGTATTAGAATTACTTTGAGTCAAATCTCTGTAGATAGCTAAAGCTTCTTTATATTCTCGTTCTGCTTCTTCGCCGCGTTTTGGATCTTGAACTACTAAATCAGCGAGATTATTAAGTGTCTGAGCGACCTCATCAGAATAGACAACAAGATTGGTCTTGGCTAAATCTCTATAGATAGTTAAAGCGTCTTTGTATTTTTGTTCTGCCTCATCTTTTCGCTTAGAATCTTGAACTACTAAGTCAGCAAAGTTTTTAAGAACAAAAGCAACATCAAAACGATAAGCATCATTAGTTTGAACCAAATCTTTAAATATTGCTAAAGCTTCTTGATAGCCCTGTTCAGCCTCTTCCCTGCGCTTAGGGTCTTTAGCTACTAAATCAGCGAGATTATTAAGTGTCTGAGCAACCTCATCAGAATAGACAACAAGATTGGTCTTGGCTAAATCTCTATAGATAGTTAAAGCGTCTTTGTATTTTTGTTCTGCCTCATCTTTTCGCTTAGAATCTTGAACTACTAAGTCAGCAAAGTTTTTAAGAACAAAAGCAACATCAAAACGATAAGCATCATTAGTTTGAACCAAATCTTTAAATATTGCTAAAGCTTCTTGATAGCCCTGTTCAGCCTCTTCCCTGCGCTTAGGATCTTTAGCTACTAAATTAGCAAGGTTATTAAGTGTCTGAGCAACATCATCAGAATAGGCAGCAGGATTGGGTTTAGCTAAACCTCTATAGATAGCCAAGGCTTCTTTATATTTTTGTTCAGCCTCTTCCCTGCGCTTAGGGTCTTTAGCTACTAAATTAGCAAGGTTATTAAGTGTCTGAGCAACATCATCAGAATAGGCAGCAGGATTGGGTTTAGCTAAACCTCTATAGATAGCCAAGGCTTCTTTATATTTTTGTTCAGCCTCTTCCCTGCGCTTAGGGTCTTTAGCTACTAAATTAGCAAGGTTATTAAGTGTCTGAGCAACATCATCAGAATAGATAGCAGGATTGGATTTAGCTAGGTTTTCGTAAATAGCCAAGGCTTCTTTATATTTTTGTTCAGCCTCTTCCCTACGCTTAGGGTCTTTAACTACTAAATCAGCAAGGTTATTAAGAATAAAAGCAATACTAATATGATAGATAGGATTAGTTTGAGCCAAGTTTTTAAATATTGCTAAAGCCTCTGTATATTCTTGTTCAGCCTCTTCCCTACGTTTGGGGTCTTTAGCTACCAATATAGCAAGAAAATTAAGCATTTTTGCAACTTGAGAAAGATAAACAGCAGGATTAGCTTTTGCTAAATCTCTATAAACTGCAGTGGCTTCTTTAAAATACAATTCAACTTCAGAATTTCGTTTGAAGTCTTGATTGACTATTATACTGATACTAAGGTCTTCGAGAGTTTCTGCAACTTTAGGGAGATAAATAGGATTAGTCTTCGCTAAATCTCTATAAATAGCCAATGCTTCTTTATACCCCAATTCAACCTCCGTCCTTCGTTTAGGGTCATCACCTATTAATTTATTAAGCTTCTTGATAATTAAAGCAACTTGATAGTATAAATCATTATCCGTTTGGGCTAAATCTTTTAAGATTTTTAAAGCTATTTTATATTCCCGTTCAGCCTCTTCCTTACTATTTTGGTCTTTAGCAATTAATGAAGCAAGTTTATCGAAGCTCCAAGCAACTTCACGAAGGTACGTGGCATTAGTATTAGCTAAATGAATTCTGATAGCCAAAGCTTCTTTATAACCTTGTTCAGCTTCTTCTTTTCGCATAGGATCAGTAGCAATTAAATCTGAGATATTACTAATAATTTCAGCTACTTCAGGAAGGTAAATATTAGGGCTAGTCTCAGCTAAGTCTTTGTAAATTGCTAAGGCATCTTTAAACCCTAGTTCAGCCTCTTCCCTGCGTCTGGGGTCTTCAACAATAAAGTTAGCGATACTATTAAGAGTTCTTGCAACTTCACAGAGACAGATAGTAGGATTAGTTCTTGCTAAGAGTCTATAACTATTTAGTACATTAAGATAAAGGCTTTCTGCCTTTGCTGGTTCTCCAATGTTTACATAAATTGTTGCTAGACGTACTTTTACCCATAATAACGACTTTTGTTTTGCTTGCTGTTCTAAATTTGATAATTGTTCTAGCTCATTGAGTAACTCTTCATACAAGTGTTGTGCTTTTTTATACTCTTGTTGGTTTCTTAATAATTCGGCATATTCAAACTGATAATTGATATTCTTAAAATCCTGATGATAAGCGGCTTCATACTCAGGCAAGGCTTGTACAGGTTTGTTGTCCAAGAGATACGCTTGTCCTAACATAAAATGCACTTTGGCATTCTGCTGAGTCTTTTCATCTCCTTTTGCCTTTAACGGTTCTAATAAGGCGGTTACTTCTGAGAATTTCCCTTGTTTTAAGAACGCCTCTGCTTTGGTGAGTATCTCAGCATAATCGGGGTTTTCTTGTCTTAAACTCTCTAAGTCTTTAGATAAGCTCTTGTAACGGTTAATCCAGTCTTCTGCTTCCTTTCGCAGTTGTTCAATTTTAGAGTCTTTAAGTTCTAACGTATCATTTAACTGCTTTTGTGCTCGTTGAAATTCTTTTAAGTATTCATTTAAAGATTTTTGAATTTCGGGGTCTAAGTTAGAACAAGTTACGGTAACAGATGCACTAATGTCCCCAGCATTAAAACTACAATTCTCTGCACTGTACGAGTCACCCAAAGCGTATAAGGCAGGAGAAACACATAAAAGCCCTATAAAAAAGAAGCTTCTCATGGCTTAACCTCCTTTTTAGAACAATCTATTTTTACCGTTCCTTTAATATCTCCACCTGCATTAAAAGAACAATCCTCCGCTTTTTGAGAGTTCCCACCAAACACCAAAGCCAACACCACAACCAAGAAAACAACAAAGCCAACAGCTCCCCCAATCCAATAATGAAGCGGTTTCAGTTGTACGCCCATAAAGATTCGTACATTATTCCCTGTAGCAACGACACCAGCAGAACTCTTTCCGACTTTGACAGAACGGTCACTCATAAAAAATCCTCAATGTAATGTAATGAAGCCCCAAAGATTCTAAACGAGTTTGAATAACCCGAAAATGGGTTAAGAGGGGAAAAGAAAAAAGATTTTTCCCCCCAAAAAGCCCCGCCCGCAATCGAGCGCGGTGCGCTGATGCGGGCGGGGCTGATTGGGCGTGAAACTGTTCAAAGTGAAAAGAATATGATATTTTTCTAGGCTGTAAGCCTTGATACTCAGCCTAAAATTTCCACGCTCATGATTTATAAAGAAATTCTACTTTTCAGCCCTTTTATCCCCCTCCTTTAGCAGTTTTTTACGACTTCCTTACTTTTCTTATAGTTAAGTTATTTTATCCACTTTATCCCTATTTTTCTCCCCCGCCCATTCCCCCCATTTTTTTAAATTGCCTACAACTGGGCGAAAATATAGTAACCATATTTTAAAAAGAGAATAAGAAATGACCTATTCAACAGATTTCCGTAAAAAAGTATTGCTCGTTACCAAGTTTCACTTGGTAATGCCTATTCACCAAGCTCTGCTTGGCTAATACTTGAACGCCCCACGCTTAAGTCCGCTTGTACTCGGCAAGCGGAGCTTGCAAGACAGGCATTACCAAGCAAAGCTTAGTAACGAGCAAATTGTTCTATTAATGCGCTCTTTTTACTCATATTCTATTTAATCTTTTTATAGTACTGTTGCTATATTTCTGCTAAAAATTATCAAGGTACTATTTGGTGATGCTATGCGTAGAATTCCCATTACTCCCCGTCCTGATTGGCAAGCACGTTGTGAATCAATCGGTTTTCAATTTCACACGATTGAGTACGCAGCGGGGGAAGACCCAACTTATTGGGATGAAAAGGCTTATTACGAATTTAATAGCGCGCAAATTGATACATTAGAAGCGGTTAGTAATGAACTGTATCAATTATGCCTATCAGCGGTTGATTACATCGTAAAAAACAACTATTTTCAACCTTTTAACCTGTCTCCTGCTTATCAAACCTATATAAAAAATGCGTGGGAACGACAAGACCCTGCTTTATACGGTCGGTTTGATTTAGCGTGGAATGGTAGCGATAACCCACCAAAATTATTAGAATTTAACGCAGATACACCAACTGCTCTATATGAGGCAAGCGTCGTACAATGGCATTGGTTAAACGAACAATTTCCCCACGCAGACCAGTTTAATTCCATTCATGAAAAACTAATTGATGAGTGGCAACGTTTCCGTTTTTATCATACGCAACAAGTTTATTTTACTGTTGTTCGTGACCATCCTGAAGACGAAGGCACGGTTAATTATTTACGTGACACGGCATTACAAGCAGGTTTGGATATTCCCTTGTTATATATAGATGAAATTGGTTGGAATGGGCAATATTTCACGGATTTACAAGAGAGAAAAATCGAGGCGTTATTTAAACTCTATCCGTGGGAATGGTTACTACAAGAACCTATTAGCGAATTTTTACTGGCAGATACGGTATTAATGATAGAACCTGCGTGGAAAATCTTATTGTCCAATAAAGCGATTTTGCCCATTTTGTGGGAATTAAACCCACATCACCCCAACCTCTTGCCCAGTTATTTTACGGCTGAACCATTAAACGGTACGTTTATTGAAAAACCAACATTATCTCGTGAAGGGGAAAATGTGCGTTTAGTGATTGAGGGAAAAACAATATTAGCAACCACAGGCAATTATGCGAATGAGGCTAAAATTTATCAAGCCTATCAACCGATTGAAGAGTTTTCTGGCAATTATCCCGTATTGGGTAGTTGGATAGTTGGCGATAGCGCGTGTGGTTTAGGCGTGCGCGAGGATAAAGGACCAATTACTAAAAATTCTTCACGGTTTGTACCACATTTATTTTTATCCGCATAAGATTTATGTGGTTATCATGGCGTTAGAAAACCTGATAAGTACGGCGCATATCGCGCAGAATAATAAATATCCATGGCCATAATACAATGCTGGTAATAGCAGGATAAATGAATGTCCAACCAACCGTTGGATGTCCAATAGCACCGCGTATCCATGCTTCTAATAACTCGCTAATAGCCACCATAGAACCTGCAAAAAGGGCTTGTTGCCACCAAGGAAAAACACGAACTTGACGATGTAATTTAACACTAAGATAAGCTAAAAAACTCAAAATAAGTGCATGTTGTCCCAATAAGGTATCGCTTAAAACATCGTACAGAATGCCTATAACCCAACCTGTAGCCACGCCAACCCGTTGTGGAATTGCAATACACCAGTAAACCAACACTAACGCAACCCAATCTGGTCGCCAAATCACCGCCCATCCGGGTAATGGAATAATAGCCAGCATGAGCGATACGCTAAATGTGACGAATAAAACCCAACCACCATGATGTTTTTCTAAACTCATAATACTTATTGCGTACTCGTTCCGGGATGATGGTCTTTAACAATAACGGGGTCTGGCTCTATGTTCCAGATGAGTAAAACTTCTCGATTGCGTTCTAATAGCGCGTGAGGAATGGCTTGGACTTGTGCATAAGGGCGTGCAATATCAGGATTTACTTCTACCACTTCACCCACAGGATATCCGGGGGGAAATTGTCCACCTAAGCCAGAAGTGACTAATTTATCACCAACAACAATATCAGAATTATTAGGTAAATAGAGCAATTCCAAGCGATTAACCGCGCCCATTCCAACAGCGATGGTTCGCAATCCACTGCGTTCTACTTGAACAGGAAGCGCGTGATTTGGGTCAGTAATCAACATTAAGGTACTGGAAAAAGGGCCTACATTAACAATTTGTCCCATCACACCGCGCGCATCAAGTAGCGGTTGCCCATCAAAAACACCTTGTTCCGAACCTTTATCTATCAACATACGACGAGTGAAAGGGTCTAAATCTACAGCTAACACCTCAGCAACTAAGACTTTTTCTGTAAATTGCGTTGTCGCGCCTAATAAAGAACGTAACCGCTCGTTTTCGTTTTTTAAATCTTGCAATTTTTGCAACGTAAATCGTAACCGTAGGTTTTCCTCACGTAAGCTACTATTTTCAGACAGTAATTGTAATCGTGAGCCAAATCCTTGCGATAACCAATGACTGGCTTTTACAGGAAAATCAACAAGATATTGCAGAGGATAGACAACCACAGACAGGTGTGAACGTACAGATTTTAGATAGTGTAAGCGATGATCCACTGTCATCAACACTAACGATACCGTCACAAAAACGAACACGCGAAAGGAAGGAGAATATCCTTGTATAAATAACGGATTAATAGGTAACTCCAGACAACGCTGTCAACATGGCTATGGCAGTCTATTGATAATATTAAGCAGCTTCTAAAGAAAATACATCAGGACCATATTGCTCTATCATTTCTAAGGCTCTACCACCGCCACGCGCAACACAAGTTAATGGGTCATCAGCAATTAAGACAGGTAATCCTGTTTCTTCCATGAGTAAACGGTCAATATCTTTGAGTAACGCCCCACCGCCTGTTAATACCAAGCCTTTTTCCGCAATATCAGAGCCTAATTCGGGCGGGGTTTTTTCTAATGCGGTTTTAACCGTTTTTATCACACTTTGCAGGGGTTCTTGTAAGGCTTCTAATACTTCATGGCTGTTAAGTTTGATGCTGCGAGGAATGCCCTCTGTGATATTACGTCCCCGTACTTGGATTTCACGCATTTCTTTACCGGGAAAGGCCGAACCGATTTCGTGTTTAATCCGTTCTGCGGTCGCTTCTCCGATTAATGTACCGTAATGCTTGCGAACATAGCTAATAATCGCCTCATCAAAGCGGTCACCACCAACACGAATAGAATCAGAAAAAACGATACCATTCAAAGATAATACGCCCACTTCAGACGTACCACCGCCAATATCTAACACCATAGAACCAACTGCTTCACTAACGGGTAACCCCGCGCCAATCGCTGCGGCCATTGGTTCTTCAATCAAATAGACTTCACGCGCACCAGCTCCTGCTGCGGATTCACGAATAGCCCGCCGTTCTACTTGGGTAGAACCGCATGGCACGCAGATAAGCACGCGTGGGCTAGGACGTAAAAAGCGGTTTTCATGGACTTTATGAATAAAATACTGCAACATCTTTTCCGTGATGGTGAAGTCGGCAATAACCCCATCTTTCATAGGGCGAATTGCGGTGATATGTTCGGGAGTGCGTCCTAACATTAATTTTGCTTCTGACCCGACCGCTGCAATTTGTTTGGCATTGTTACTGCCATCGCGTCCTTGTTTAATCGCAACAACAGAGGGTTCATTAAGGACGATTCCCTGTCCTCTTACATAAATCAAGGTATTCGCTGTACCTAAATCAATAGACAGGTCGTTAGAAAAAAGTCCGCGCAGGCGTTTGAACATGGAATTTAATTAATCCTATGACAATAATGTGAAAAACAATGTGGCATTTCCACAGGGGGAAATTAACCCCTATAAATCAGTTTCTTAAATAAAAATACCCCGTTTATTGCTATCTTGGGGTATGATGTGCAGATTATTCGGTATTATTGTGGATGTTGACCACACTGGCGTTTTAGACAGATTTTGTAATCGTTTGGTTTTTCAAATTGTACTTTTAGCGTTAAAGCCATATTGAATATAAGAAAAACGGTCTAAACGACGGGCGACATCACACCTAAATAATCGACAAATTTATCAAGCATTTGAAATTTGAGCAAGTAGCAAGCTCATTCTAGTGTAACACGTTATCTAACTCTCCGTTTTCCACTTTAATCTAGCGAAATATTTTGAATATTATCGTGTTAGATGATAAAAAATAGGTTTTTATTGTTGTGCGCGGTAGATTTATAATAGACTGATTTTAAATAATTAACGCTTACTCTTAAAGAAAATTTAAGATTCTGTCATCAGTCATTACTCTCCTAAGCAATTTATCATCTTACGGTTATATGCTACAGCACAATTTATACCCGTTTGTCAGCACACTGCGCCATTATACTGCATCAGGAATCTGTGATTATGTCTTTACAACGCAAAGATGTCGAAAAAATTGCCCATTTAGCGCGTATTTCCTTATCAGAAGCAGATATACCGCTTTACACACATAATTTATCAAATATTTTAGCGTTTGTTGAACAAATGAATAGTGTCGACACCTCGGGCATTTTGCCTATGGCGCATCCCTTAGACGCAACCGCGCGTTTACGTCCTGATGTTGTGGTTGAAATCAATCAGCGTGACACGTTTCAAGCAATTGCCCCCCAAGTTGAAGACGGTTTGTATCTAGTGCCTAAAGTTCTTGAATAATTGCACAAACAAATCGCCATTGTATCCGCCTAAGATATAAACACCCACCATAAAAGACTATGCACGATTTAACCCTGACTGAACTTTCTAATGCCCTTCAACAGCGGAAATTTTCCAGTGTAGAGCTAACCCGTCACTTTTTAGAACGGATTAAACGTTATGACGGACAGCTCAATAGTGTCATTACGTTGACGGAAGAACTCGCCCTACAACAAGCCCAACTTGCCGACAGTCGCTTGCAACAAGGCACGGCTGATGCGTTGACAGGTATCCCCATTTTACATAAAGACATTTTTTGTACCAAAGGGATTAAAACCACTTGCGGTTCAAAAATGTTAGATAACTTTATCGCGCCGTATAACGCTACGGTGATCGACAAATTTGAAAGTGCAGGCGCAGTGATGTTGGGTAAAACCAATATGGATGAATTTGCAATGGGTTCATCCAATGAAACCAGCTATTACGGTGCTGTGAAAAACCCGTGGGACATTCAAGCCGTTCCCGGTGGTTCATCAGGTGGCTCTGCCGCTGCACTGGCTGCTCGTCTCGCACCCATGGCAACAGGGACAGATACAGGCGGTTCGATTCGTCAACCTGCTGCTTTATGTAACTTAGTCGGTTTAAAACCTACTTATGGCACAGTATCACGTTATGGCATAATTGCTTATGCTTCTAGCTTAGACCAAGCAGGACCCATGACGCACACCGCTGAAGATGCGGGCTTATTGTTAAATGCAATGGCAGGATTTGACGGCAAAGATTCAACCTCACTAGAACGCCCCCCAGAAGACTACACACGCCATCTACAAGATAGTTTAAAAGGCTTACGCATCGGTTTACCGCAACAATATTTCGGTGACGGTTTAAATGCAGATGTTGCCCAACAGTTAGAAACGGCGATTGCTGTATTAAAACAACTCGGCGCGACGGTAAAAACGGTTGATTTACCCAATAGCCATTTATCTGTTCCCGCGTACTACATCATTGCACCCGCAGAATGTTCATCCAACTTATCCCGTTTTGACGGTGTACGCTTTGGCTATCGTTGCGAAAATGCAGTTGATTTAATGGATTTATACAAACGCTCTCGTGGTGAAGGCTTTGGTGCGGAGGTTAAACGCCGTATTATGATTGGCACTTACGCACTGTCTGCGGGTTATTATGATGCGTATTATTTAAAAGCCCAACAGATTCGCCGTTTAATCAGCAACGATTTTAAACAAGCTTTTCAAGAAGTTGATGTATTACTCAGCCCAACCTCACCAACCCCTGCCTTTAATATCGGTGAGAAAGTAGATGATCCCGTTACCATGTATTTATCCGATATTTACACGATTGCGATTAATCTAGCGGGTATTCCTGCCCTGTCTATTCCTGCGGGCTTTGTGCAAAACCGTCCTATAGGCTTGCAACTGATAGGTAATTATTTTAGCGAATCACGGCTATTAAATATTGCACATCAGTATCAACAACAAACCAATTGGCATCAACAAATACCATCCGCCTTTACCTAATTTAGCCTTAACAATGTAGGGGGGAATTTGTTCGCCCCTACATTGAATAAACGCGCTACATGCTCCATCATCAATAAACCCCACAAGTGTAGCGTGTTCAACTATGCAAGAATACCAAGATATCAGTCCCAAATTGGTGATACACGGCGGTTTACTCAACAGTACACAAGCCTCAAGCGGTATGCGCCATTCTCAAGAAAAGTTTCATGATGCGCTGGCTTCTATTGTTAAAGACTCCTTTGACATTTTATGTTCTATTGGTGCGCGTAATGCGGTTTTACATGCCATTCGACGTTTAGAAGACGAGCCACTTTTTAACGCAGGCACAGGCTCAGTGCTACAAGCCGATGGACAAGCAAGAATGTCAGCGGCGTTAATTGATAGCCAAACCAAACGGTTTACAGGGGTAATGAATATTCAGCGGGTAAAAAACCCCATTGATATTGCCCAACTCTTATTACAAGAATCCAATAGCATTCTGGCGGGCGAATTAGCCAGTTTGTATGCTCATCAACACCGTATTCCTGATTATGACCCCATAACGCCTGAACGCCTAAAGCAATATGAACAAGGTGTTTTACATAAAACAGGTACAGTAGGCGCGGTAGCCTTAGATGCAAAAGGGGTTATTTGTGCAGGGACTTCCACAGGCGGTATTGGTGGTGAAATCCCCGGGCGGGTTAGTGATAGTGCAACGGTTGCAGGGACTTATGCGGCCTCTGTCGCGGGTGTGTCGTGTACGGGAGTTGGTGAACAGATTATTAATCATGCGGTTGCTGTAAAAATTGTAACCCGTGTACAAGATGGAATGCCGTTACAAATCGCTGTTGATAAAACGTTATTAGAAGCACGGATTGAAGAATATTGTTTTGGGCTTATCAGCATTGACTACAACGGAAAAATTGTCGTTGGTAAAACGATAGAGCAAGCACAATACCAGCTTTTATATGCCAGTTATGACGGACAACACTTGTATGTATCTCC
This sequence comes from Beggiatoa leptomitoformis, assembly GCF_001305575.3. Classification (NCBI taxonomy): domain Bacteria; kingdom Pseudomonadati; phylum Pseudomonadota; class Gammaproteobacteria; order Thiotrichales; family Thiotrichaceae; genus Beggiatoa; species Beggiatoa leptomitoformis. Next base: position 4,128,845 of record NZ_CP012373.2, on the reverse strand, counting down.
CTGAGTAACTTGTTATTTTTAATTCTGGAAACGCTGATTCAGACCATTTTTAAAACGGATAACACTTCTTGAGTCGGTAGTAACGGAATTTTTACAAATAGTCTATGGTTTTTCACGCTGAACGTTTTATGAGTCCTGAAAGTCTTGATTCAGACGGTGCTTATCTACATTTTTCTATTAATTGTAATAGCCTGTCCATTTCAAACGCCCGCACTAATTGTTTTACTTCTTGCACAAATGGCGAAAAAATGGGGGTTTCTGCTTCCAATTTATCAGCGGTTTCGATGATGCGTCGAACACTCCCTTTTTTCACATATTCTAATAGTTCGCTCACCTTTTCTGCCGCAGGATAAATCATTGTGGGCAAATCATTTGTCGCAGAAATGACTTGTACATTTTCATCATAAATCCATTTTAAATGAAGATGTTTTTGTAACACAATCAATAGCTTTGTGGTTTCGATGGGTTTGACTAAAAAGTCGTTGTAACCCATTTTAATAGTTTGTTCTGCCTCGTTATTATTCGAATTAATTGCATTGGCAATAATCACGGTTTCTTTTAATAAAGTGGAGGTGCGTGCTTGTTTAATAAAATCATACCCATCAATAATAGGCATGTGCATATCAACTAAGATGGCATCTGGTTTTTGTTGTTCTGCAAGGGGAAATCCCATGATTGCGTTATCCGCTTCTAAAACATGAAAACCTAATGAGCCTAAATATTGTGCAAGCATTTGGCGATTTTCCAGACAATGTTCTATGACTAAAATCGTCGGATGTTGTTCTTTTATCCCTACAATGGTGGTAAATGCGGATTGTTCCATTGTGGAAAATTCTTCTAATGTCATTAGCGGAATTTCAAACCAAAAATGACTCCCTTTACCTAACATACTTTCTAGGTGGATTTCGCCCGTCATCATTTCAATTAGGCGTTTACTGATAGATAAGCCTAAACCTGTTCCTTCTTCATTATGGCGATAATCGCCAATTTGTTGAAATGCGGAAAAAATAATTTCTTGGTCTTCAAGTTTAATGCCTATGCCTGTGTCTTTAACAGAAAAAACAATTTTATCTGCTCGTGGATAAACAGAGAAAGTAACACATCCTTTCTGGGTAAACTTTACGGCATTACTGAGTAGATTAAGAATAATTTGTCTTAGGCGACGCTCGTCGGCATAAACAACTGTGGGTAGTTGTGGTGCGCAATCTAAGACGAAATGTAGCCCTTTTTGTGTCGCCCGCATTTTAAATAAGTCAGTAGTTTCTTTTAGAAAATCAGTAAGACGGAATTCAATCGGGTTTAGCTCTAAACGCTCTGCTTCAATTTTAGATAAGTCTAATACATCGTTAATCAGCGTTAGCAAATGTTCACCACTGCGATGAATAATTTGAATGCCTTCTTGTTGGCGTTGACTCAATCCCGTATCGTTTTTAAACAATTGGGTATAGCCTAAAATGGCATTTAGTGGTGTGCGTAATTCATGGCTCATGTTGGCGAGAAAGGCACTTTTTGCGCGGTTAGCATTTTCGGCTTGTTCTTTTGCTTGTTGTAGTCCTGCCTCAGCTTGTTTTCGTTCCGTAATATCCATCACCACCCAGATAATCCCTTTACTTAAATCATATTGGTCTATTGCGCGTCCGCTGACTTCACACCAAAAGACATTCCCTTTTTTATGCCGAAAAGGAAATTCTAAGTGATGGAGTTCATGGGGAATAGACATTTGATAGTATTCGGCAAATTTATTGTAATTTTCTAAAGAGGTATGAATCATGCCAATAGATTTATGTAACAGTTCTGCATGGGTATAACCAAACATTTCTAGTATCTTAGCGTTAATATCTGTAATTATCCGTTGCGAATTAACCACGGCAATGCCTATGGTGCTATTGTTAAAAATAGCTTCTCGCCAATGTAAGGCATCTTTAAGGTGTTGTTTGCTTTGTTGCAGGGCTTCTTCAAATTGTTTACGTTTGGTTAAGTCAATAATAATGCCTATTATGGCTTCTAATTTATGTTGTTCATCAAAAATAGGGGATGCCCATAACTCGCCCCAAAAAATACTTCCATCTTTACGTATAAAGCGTTTTTCTACTTGATAAAAATCACATTCTCCGCGAATAAGTTGTTGCAGTTTTTCGGTTGATTCCTCTTGATCATCAGGATGGGTAATAGCGATATGGGTGAGTTTTTCCACATCAGTTAGGTTATAGCCCAACATGTCTGCCCATTTATGATTGCTTTCAAGATAGTTGCCGAATTTATCTATCGTCGCAATACCAACCGCCGCATTGTTAAAAATAGCTTTAAAGCGTTTTTCACTGTTATGCAGGGCTTCTTCAGTTTTTTTATGGTCGGTTATATCTTCTTGAATAGAAAGATAATGTGTAATAACGTTTTCATCATTTTTAATAGGGGAAATCGTGACAAATTCCCAATAAAGCGCGCCTGTTTTCTTCTTGTTTATGAGCTCCCCTTGCCACATTTTGCCCGATTGTATGGTTTCCCAAAGTTCTTTAAATAAAGCAGTTGTGTGTTTACCCGATTGTAAAAAGCGCGGGTTTTGTCCTAATACTTCGTTTAGGGTATAACCCGTTACGTGTAAAAAAGCGGGATTGACGAATTCAATGCTGCCGTTTAAGTCTGTAATAATAATCGCACTGGCACTTTGTTCTACTGCGCTGGATAGTTTGCGTAGTTGATTTCCAAAGCGTTTTCTCTCTGCTAGTTCATACTCTATCGTGATAAAGGAGTCATGTAGCTGTTTTGCCATGCTATTAAAGGAGTTAGCTAAATCACCCAGTTCATCATGCCGTTTAAATCGGAGTGGTTTAGTCCAATGATGGGTTGCAATTTGGCGAGCTGCTTCTTTTAATTTGACAATTGGATTGATAATTCCATGTGCGGTTAATAATCCTGCGAGTATTGCTAAACAGAGCGCGGCGAGGGATAACATGATAGTTATTTTCACGTTATTTTGAATATGTGCCATAAAATCGGCTTCGGGAATTACCACTCCAATTAGCCAATCAATTCCATACGCATCGGTATAAGGAACTAAAGACAGAAAATGTTTTTCTCCTTGAATAGCAAATTCATCTTCAAAAATCGTCGTTACCTGTTCAAACGTACCAAACTGAGCCAGTAAATAGTGACCACTGGCATCTAATAGGGGGGATTGACTATCAATAATATCCAAACGTTGAACTTTTTCTTCTGGATTAGTCTTATCAATAGTAAAGATTTGTTCTTCTATGGAGGAGGCAACAATTTTACCCGAACGTTCTATGATAAAAACCGCCCCTGTTTTACCGATGGTTAAGGTTTTTAAAAAATGACTGATAGTCGATAAGCGGAAACTACTGGTTAATACGCCATCTAGTTGTTGTGAATGATTATAAATAGGTAATGTAGCACTGATGATTAAGCTACTGTCGTCGTCTGTACGGCGAAAAATCTCGCTCCATGTTGCGTGTCCTGCTTTGACAGCGGCTTGATACCAAGGGCGTGGACGTGGGTCAAATGTTTTACTAATCCCTAATAAATTAACTAACTCGCCTTTCTCATCAGTTAGATAACGATATAAATCATAATTTTTTTCATCCGTTGCGATATTGATGCCTATAGTAGCTTGGTTATTTTTCAAGCCCCCGACGGAAACAAAGCCCCCTTTTTCTGTTCCAATAACCATAAAACTGACGGTTGTATAAGTATGCAACTGCGCCCACAAATATTTCCGCCAAGTGTTTAAATCATCTAAGTTTAATAAGCCCAATTTGATTAAATTTAAATGGGTTTGATTCGCTTTATGTGGGGCTTCTAAAAAATTAGTAATACTTTGTTTAACACTTAAAATAATTTCTGTCCGCAGTGATGTTGCTACTTCATTGACTGCACGATGACCATTTGAAAATGATAAATATCCCACTAAACCAACAGTAACAGTAACTAATATTACAAACGGGATAATTAACACGGTACGTAATGAATTTATTCGTATTATTTTTCTCAATAAAAAATATCGTCTTTTATAAGGACTGCTCACTTTAAACCAACTCCTTTATCGCGTTACTGGTAAAAATTATTTGTTATTCAACGTTAACGCGATAAGCTCATCCTATTGCCAGTTTATTGCGCTTGTTATCGGCAGTTGAGCCGTCAACAAGGCAATATCACGTTGAGCAAAACTGTAAACTAACTATTTAATGAAACGTTAAAATATTGATAACCATCAGTATGCCAAATACCCAATGGCAAAAACCCTGCTTCACTATATTCCCCGAATAACTTCATCGGTTTTCCCGCACCAATCGCTAATAAATGCCATATTTCCGTAAATGTAGGGCTAAGATTGACATAATGTTGCGTCGTATCTTGTAAACCCCAACCTTGCTCCGTATTTCCATGAAGTCTAACGTTTTCAATAATAATGGGTAATTGTGTTATCCAGCACTGTTGCATAATTGCTGTTTGAAAAACCTGATACACCGCCGCAATACTATTCAGCCCCAACAAGGGTTTACTGTCTGCATGGCTATAACGCGCTTTTAAAATGGCACGAAGTGGATAAACCGATGGATAAAAAACCAAATCCGCATCCACAGTTGTACCCGTTAACCACTGTCTGTCCAACGCGATTAAATTGCTAGGATGTGCAGAAGTCAGCAATAACGCAAACTGTTGGCTCGTCTCGCCATATAGCCAGATGCGCTGTGTAACTAATTGCGATTGTGAATCCATGTATTGTCCACACACGAACCAATTGTCGCGAACAGCAGGGCGTTCTTCTAGCAAATTCTCTTTCTTTTGCGTCCAACCGATTAAAGCACGAATATCCGATTGTAATGTGGGGTCAAGCTGGTCTAAATGTTGATAACTTTCTATTAACAAATGTAATTTTGCCATGTCTGCCAATAATTGTGATGACCAATTGCTATCACTACTATTGACGGTACTGGCGAATAACTGCAAATACCGTGCAACACCCATTGCCTGAGCATCCACCATTCGTGCCGCCATTTGTTCAAAAAAATGGTAAGGACGATTTTTTAAATCTGCCAATCCTGTACGGATAATATCGTTTAACCATAAAGAGATATCCGTTAAACCAGCTTGTACCGTGTTCTCCCGCTTTTCTGCCCGCTTTGCCTGCGCTGCCTCATTAACAGGGGCTTTAGGTTGGCTTTGCTTCGCTTGTTTAGTGGCGCGCCCCGCCAACCACTCAGCAACCCAATCGGGTGGATCATCCGTTTTTGTTAATACATTAATATTTTGTGCATATAACAAGAATAAGCCTAAGGCATGTTTACAAGGGAATTTACGGCTTGGACAACTGCATTTAAACGCCATATTGTCCAAATCAATCCGTGTTTGATAGGGTTTTGAACCACTTCCCTGACATTCCCCCCAAATAGCTGAATCGCTATATCCCAAAGTGACCCAATGCGTTGCTTTTGCCAGTCCCTTACCACTTTTTTTCGACGCTTCATCAGGGGCAAGCTGTAAAATTTGTTCAGTTGTGTAGTTTGTGGACATGATATAAAAACTAATAAATTAAACTGGTTAGTATGAAAATAAGCAAAAAATAGCTGGTTTTTACCCATTTATTTTTGCCTAAATCCGCCAAAAAAAATTTTCTGCAACGGATTTTTATACCCGTAAACGTATAACTAAATGAAGATAACAATAAGACCTTTAACCCTAACTTTCCCGCGCCTAGCGCAATAATGAGGAGAATTCTCATGAAAACTTTAACTACATTGTCAGCCGCTGTCGTCCTTATTTTAAACAGTCATGCCGTTTTTGCAGACCGTGAACATAACTTATTTGAACGCTATGACACCAATGGCGACAAAGTCATTACCCAAGATGAAGTGCAAGCAGCAAAAACCGTTTTCTTTTCTGAAGCAGATACCAATAATGACGGCTTTCTCAGCATTGAAGAATTTCAAGCAGGGTTGAAAAAACAGCAACAACAACTACAAAATACCGTCTTTGCCACGTTTGACAGTAATGGTGACAATGCCGTCAGTATCGCCGAATTAGAAGCCGCAACGGGTGGCAAACGTGAGGCGCAATTACTCAAGCTCTTCAAAAAGATTGACAGCAACGCAGATAACAGCGTCACCCAAGCAGAATGGCAAACATTTAAAACCACTATGCAAGAAAAACAGGCTGATAAAAAAGATGCCCGCCAAGAAAAGATGTTTAGTAAGATGGATTTAGATAAAGATGGTAAACTGTCGAAAGACGAATTTGTCAAACATCTCCCTTTCTTTAACCGCTTAGATAGCAACGAAGATGGGGTTGTAACACAGGAAGAAATCCTGCAACTAGTGCAAAAACGCGATAAAAAGTTAAAAGAATAAGCGTATTGCACGTTTTTTTAGCTCACTTGGGTAAATGATGGACGAAACGGCAGATAGCACGTTAATGCAACGCATTCAGCAAGGAGACCAACAAGCCTTTAATCAACTGGTCAACCATTATCTGCGCACGCTGTACCGTTTCGCCTATCGAATGTTAAACAATACTGCTGATGCAGAAGAAATCGCGCAAGATACACTCGTCAAAGTGTGGCGCAATGCAGCGCAATGGCAAGCAGAAAAAGCAAAACTGACAACATGGATACACAGCATTGCTTATCACCTCTGTCTGGACCGCTTGCGCCAACAATCGCCCAATATGATAGATATTGATGACCCCGACGAAATAGAAATTGCCTCACCAACCGATGACTACCACCAAATAGAAATCGTTGACCAACTAGAAAAAGGCTTAGAAACCTTAGCAGAACGACAACGGGCAGCTCTCCTACTTTGCTATTACCAAGGCTTAGATAATCAAGAGGCTGCTCATATTTTACAAATCAGTGTAGATGCGTTGGAATCCCTCCTTTCCAGAGCGCGACGCACATTAAAAAAGCAATTGCTTTCTTCAGAAGGGGGCGACTATGTCAAACACACCCATGACACTTGAACGTTTCGCGCAACTCTTATCCGCTTACGGTGCTAACCCTAATCGCTGGGCAACGGCTGAACGCCAAGCCGCACAGACATTACTAAACACCTCTGCAACCGCTAAACAATGGTTAGCTGAAGCACAACAATTAGACAACGTACTAGACCAACTGCCCGATTGTCCTGTTTCTCCGTTGCTGAGTCATCGTATTCTACTCGCGGTACAACAAACGCCACAAATAGCAACACCGCTACCCCCTCAGATAAGCACATGGACAACGTGGAGCAACCTAGCCAGCCTGTGGGTAGAACGCCTGCTTTGGGGAACAAGTCCTAGTCAACACCTTTGGCGACCTGCTTTAACACTTGCCCTACCGCTAGCAATCGGTGTTTGGCTAGGTTCGAGCGCGTTCGACTCTCAACAACCGAATACGATGAATGAACAACTCGTAGAACAAGTCGTCTATGACGAATGGAATGCCGTGTTTGGAATGGATGCCACCACGTCAAATGAACAGGAACTTTCCTCATGGTTATAATCAGCCGAAATCCGCGCCTGTTTGGTATCGCCTTTATAGGGTTACTCGTGCTGAACTTATTTCTATTTGGTCTTTTGATTGGAATGTATCAACATCCGCCGTGCAAACCACCGCCCGAACAAACTGAATTAGAAATCCTCGCGGACTTTAAACTACCACCCATATTCCGCGATTTACCCCCTAGCGCATTTGAACGCATACAACCCATCGTTGAAAAATACAAACCAACGATACAAGCGCAACTGCAACAACTGCGTCAAGTACGGCAAAGCATCCACACACAGTTAATGGCAGAAACCCTAGACCGTCAACAACTAGACAATACGTTTAAACAAGTAAGAGATATTGATGAATCCTTAAAAAACAACTTACATCAAGGATTTATTGAAATACTGGATAAATTGACTGTTGCAGAACGCCAAGCCTTTGCTGAAAAATTAAACAAACCCATAGGTAATCGATTAGAACGATTAGAAAAGCGTGTAGCCAACTATTTACGCGAGCGTGACAGCGACAAAAATGGAGAATTAACACAAACAGAATTTACCGAAGGACTACCGCCTAGACGACAAGCAATAGCAATCGAACGATTTAAACACCTAGATAAAAACAATGACGGAGTATTAACAGAATCCGAGCTAGAGGCATTTAAATTAAAACAATCGGACGAAACAGAATAGTAAAGACAAACTAAATCAATGGTTAGCGACTTTTCAGAATTATTAAAGACAAAAAGTAATACTTTATTAATATTGAAAACACTAGGCTAGATAAACGGATACCACGGCTTTACGCAGTGTTATCCGTGCTTTTTTATATCCGACGCAAGATTTCCCAAAAAATACAAAAACAACAACCAACTAAATTTCTCTGTCTTTTCTCTCGGAACATAACTATTTCACAAGTGATTGTGAGATAATTTTAGCTTTTGAGAATGACGGTATTTTTACAAAGATTATGCAACAACAAGATTGGTGGCAATTAACCTTTCCAACAGGGCGCAAAACCCTGCAAATAATAGATGCAAATGGCAACCCTGTAGAGCTTTCTTATGGGGAAAAAGGACAAGGGCAACCGCTTGTCTGTTTAAATGGCTGGGGATGCTGGAGCTACAGTTGGCACCGCAATATAGACGATTTGGCTCAACATTTCCGCGTAATTTGTTTTGATGGTAAAGGCTATGGCTATTCAGAAAAACCACAACAAATAGACCGGTCGGGCTATCAAGTTAAAGAAGTTATTCGCGTTATAGAAGCCTTAAGCGATGAACCCGTTTTTCTAGTCGGCGAATCATTAGGCGGATTACTTGCCCTAGCCGTTGCACAAGAACGTCCTGATTTAGTTGCACAACTGTCAGTTATCGATGCGGCTATTTTTCCCCGTCAAATGCCTAATTTAGGGATGCGAATGATGGTTAAAATTCCCTTAAGTTGGGTACGCTTCTTTGATTACGCAGGCTTGATTCGCTACTGTGTCCCTGTGCTACGAGCGTTATATCATCAAGGACAGCGCGAGATTTACTACAATCCCCAAGCATCACAAGCAGAAAATGTTCACTGGGTGTTATATCCCTACATCACATTTCGCGGCGCGCTTACCCGCTTAACAGCGGATTCTAAACAAGCAACGGAAGAAATTATTAAACTGATGCGCTATAACGACGGCGTTATTGCTGAAGTACAAGAAAACCTATCAGAAATCAAATGCCCAACCCTGATTTTATGGGGAGAAAAAGACCACTGGTTTCCGCCCAGTGATGCACACCGACTAAAGGAATGTCTATTAAATTCAACACTGGTTATCATCCCTAATTGCGGACATCATGCGATTAGCGATTGTCCTAAAGAAGTTAATCAGGCATTAATCGAATTTTCGAAAACCCTCAGTGATAAGCCATCGCTACAATATGCTTGATTTTACTGAAAATATTAAATATATAAAATATTGTAAACAGCATATTTATGATGTCTTCTCAAGATATTAGTCAACAATTTCTAGCCCTTATCAACCAACAACAACCTTTTATCCTGCCCGCTTATTGGGATTATCCCGCCTTATTTGATGCCATTATGTATCAACTATTGTGTGATGATCGCGGGCGTATGGAAGCCTATCAAGCCGTTATCCAACGTCATGTTAATGGCAAAAAAGTGGTTGATATAGGCGCGGGGGCGACATTACCCCTTACATTAATGAGTGTAGCGGCGGGTGCGGAACACGTTTATGCAATAGAATGCAACGAAACGGCGGTAATACAAGCGCAACAACTACTTAATGCACAACAACTAAACGACAAAGTAACGATTATACAAGGCTATTCAACAGCGGTAGAACTACCCGAAAAAGTAGATATTTGTTTATCCGAAATTATCGGCAATATCAGCAGTTCCGAAGGCGTACTGACCATTTTGCAAGATGCCAAACGCTTTTTACGCCCAGACGCACAAATGATACCCCTAAAATGTCTCACCAAAATTGCGCCCATAGCCTTACCCCCCCTGTACCAAAACCACTTTTTAACCACCCTTAAAGCCCATTACGACACACTGATAACAACGCTAAACACAGAAAAAATTACCATTAATCGATTTGAATTTTATAATTTCCCCGCATCACATTTATTAGCCAATCCACATCTTTTTGAAGAAATTGATTTCACCCAAGCACTACAAACAGAAAGCAGACGCAACGACACCTTTCATATTACACAACAAAATGAACTACAAGGATTTTTACTATGGATTGAATTAAATGTTGATGCACAACATCTAATTTACTCCTTTGCAACAACCCCCTTTACAACCCCCCATGTTTTTAAAGCAACCTGCTGGACACCCATATATATTCCCTGCGCCCCTATTCCTGTGCGCCCTGATGACTGCTTACAAGTCCAATATTATATTCACAATCGTCCTGACAAAATTAATCCCGACTACCAAATAAACGTAAAAATACAAAGAAATAACCAGATTATTCATGATTTTGAAATAAATTCAGTGTATTAAACTGCTTTAACACCATCAACCAACGCATTACCCACAAAAGGACAAAGAAAATAAAATGAAGATTCACATGATAAGCGCGACAGGAACAGGACCAACACAATTAGCGGCTTTTTATGATGCCATTAACAATGCAGGCGTTGCCAACTACAACCTAATTCCGCTTTCCTCTGTCATCCCCCCCGCAACAGAAATCGTGCATTGCGATAGCTACCCCGCCCCTGCTACGCTCACTTATGGCGATGTGCTATTTGTCGTCATGTCACAACAACGTGAAACAACGGCAGGTAAAGCCGCATGGGCTGGTTTAGGCTGGTCGCATGACAAAGTTGGTGGCGGTTGGTTTGTAGAGTTACATGATGAAAGTGAAGAAAAAGTTCGCCAAGATATTTTCAGTACCTTAAACGCGATGACACAAGACACAACCCGTGGTTTTCAACCCGTTCAACATAAAATTGTGGGCATTGAATGCACAGGTCAGCCTGTTTGTTCTGTGGTTATTGCCGTGTTTGGGAGTCGTGGCTGGTCATCTAACGAAGATTAATAACAAAACTAAGGTTACATCTGGTCTGTAAACCTGAAGAAAAGACTTTATTCTGAAACATTTCCCCCTCTCCCCTGACGAAGAGGAGGGAAAATTTTACGGCTTATTTTTTCTGTGCTTGCTGTAAACGGGCAGCGATTCTCATCCGTAACGCATTAAGTTTAATAAACCCTTCTGCATCCTTCTGATTATACGCACCGCCATCATCTTCAAACGTTGCAATACTGGTGTCAAACAAACTATTCGTTGCAGACATGCGCCCCGTTACAATCACATTCCCTTTATACAACTTAACGCGCACCTTGCCATTAACCGTTGCTTGTGACGCATCAATCATGGTTTGCAACATCTGCCGTTCAGGACTCCACCAATAACCGTTATAAACTAAACTTGCATAACGTGGCATCAAATCATCTTTTAAATGCGCAACTTCGCGGTCTAACGTAATAGACTCAATCGCGCGGTGAGCTTTAATCATAATCGTCCCGCCCGGTGTTTCATAACAACCGCGAGACTTCATCCCCACATAACGGTTTTCTACCAAATCAGCCCGACCAACACCGTTTTCACCGCCAACTTTATTTAAATACGCCAACACAGTCGCGGGACTCATTGGTTTATCATCAATTGCGACGATGTCACCTTTTTCATACGTTAATTCTAAGGTAGTCGCTTTATCGGGTGCAGATTCGGGGGAGACAGACCAACGCCACATTTCTTCTTCAGGGGCTTGCCAAGGGTTTTCTAAGCCTTTGCCTTCATAAGAAATATGCAACAAATTGGCATCCATTGAATAAGGTGATTCACCTTTTTTGCGCTCAATGGGAATATCATGCTGTTCAGCATAAGCCAATAATTTTTCACGGGAGTTTAAATCCCATTCCCGCCAAGGGGCGATAACTTTCACTTCAGGTTTAAGAGCATACGCACCCAATTCAAAACGCACTTGGTCATTGCCTTTACCCGTCGCGCCATGAGAAATTGCATCCGCATTAGATTGATTAGCAATTTCAACAAGGTATTTAGCAATTAAAGGACGAGCAATGGACGTACCGAGTAAATATTCGCCCTCATACAAGCTATTTGCGCGGAAAATGGGAAACACGAAATCGCGGACAAATTCCTCACGCAAATCTAAAATGTGAATCTCTTTCACGCCAAATTTTTGTGCTTTTGCGCGGGCGGGTTCTAATTCTTCGCCTTGTCCGATATCCGCAGTAAAAGTAACGACTTCGCAGTGATATTCATCTTGTAACCATTTGAGAATAATAGAGGTATCTAATCCACCTGAATAGGCAAGCACTACTTTTTTAATATCGCTCATAGTTTTATGAAGTGTCTAGTGAAAGGTAAGTTTTAAAGATAAATTTTACTCGATTCGTATGACGATTTGCTGTTGTTTTTGTATTTTAGTGTTGACCAGTGATTTAACCGTAATAATCCATTGTTTCTGTGATATTAAAAACGCTATGATAGAGAATGAAATATTCCTTATTTATGTGCTAGATAAAATGATGACTGATACAAATACGCGGTAAAAGCGACCGTATTTTAATACTATCGTTAGATTAAAATTTAATTTGTAAAATAGCATGTTATCAATCAATTTATGGAGGCGTTTATGAGTGATGCCAATCGGTCTGTAAATCTTTCAGGGTCAACAGTGGGCGTAATTTCTACAGGGGATAATGCCCATATTTCTATTGGCACTCAGCAAATTGCGAGTTTACAAAACGCCAGTGCGGATGCTAAAGAGAAATTAACGCAGTTAATTGAACAATTAAATGCAGAATTGCAAAAAGTGCCTGCGGATAAGAAAAAAGAAGCCGCTGAAATCACAGAATTAACAGATAGTTTGTTGCAAGAAGCGAGTCAACAAAAACCTAAACAGTCTTTGATTAAAGTAACTGCAAAAGGTTTAATCGACGCAACAAAAGCCCTCGCAGGGGTGATTCCTTTAGCATTACCAATTGCAGAGAGTATTGCTAGCACTATTAGTGTGTTAAACCCTTAAGTTGGAGTTTTAAAATGCCCGATGACCGCTCTGTTGAAATGCAAAATTCGCAAACTGGTGTTATTAACACGGGCGATAACGCCACTATTCATTATCATGCTCCGCCGTCTAATCCCATCCCTATTCTCGACACGCCCGCCAATCCTCAAGCCTCTAAGCTCTTTATTGGTCGTAAAGATGAATTAGCACAATTAAAAACTGCCTTAGATAAACAACAACCCGTTGCAGTAACAGCCGTTTTAGAAGGCATGGCGGGTGTGGGGAAATCCTATTTAATTGACCATTTCGCGCTAACAACCGAGTGTAACTATCAAATCTTATCGCTCAATCCTTTTAGCACAGAAACGCAGGAAAATTTAATCGGACGATTGGCGGAGCGGTTGCGGGTGACTCCACATATTGCGGAAGTTAAAGCGCATTTAAAAGCAACGAATACTTTGTTACACCTAGAAAATATTGATTCTACCGAAATGGCGCAGGTCGCCATGGGCTTAGTACAACAATTGCAGGGTTGCCGTTTAGTCTTAAGCGGGCGATTGCATGAGTTAGGACGCGGTCAACAATTTGCGCAGATTAAATTAAACCCCTTTGATTTAAATGATGGGATTGAACAGCTAAAAGAAGAATTAGCATGGTTAAAAGCCCCCATTTTGCCTGATGACGCACTAAAAAAAGTTGTGGAAGCGGTGGGCGGTCTACCATTAGCGATTCACTTGGCAGCGGGTTATTTAGCAACGGGTTCTTATACCGTTACAGATTTTTTAACCGAATTACATAACAGCCAGTTAAAACTAGCTTCTGAAAACTATAGCGATATGGGCGGGCGCAATGCTAACCATTGCACATTACACGCAGCTTTTTCTGTTTCTTTACAAGTTTTTGCACGACAACAACCTGAACATGTAAATGCAATATGTGCATTAGGCTGTAGCCATGCCCGCGAAATCGGTTTTAGTCTTGCGTGTGCCTTATTAAATCTATCGCCAGAAACAGCAAAATCCGTTTTGCGTCAAGCCAGTAAATTGGGCTTATTAATGGCAAGTGTGCCACAACCCGATATTCAAAAAATGCGCTGGCAACTGCATCCACTGATTGCCGAATTTTTCCGTGTCCAACTCACTGAACTACAAGCGATAGAACAACGCCTAAGTAACTGGTTTATGCAACGTCTGCCCAACCCTGACACAGAAGAAGGCTATCAAGCATGGCTTGAACTCAATAGCGAACAAGCGGCACTGCGCACATGGTTAGAACGTGTCCCCCTAGAACAAGGAGAGGCAATCGTACAAACAGTGGGATTGTATGCAGATTTAAACGGTCCATGGACTAACTGGCGACAACTCTGTGAAAAATGCCTTGCTTCCCCCCGCAGCGATGCAGCCCGTAGTGATGTGTTATGGATAGCCTGTCGTTGCTCTGCACGTTTAGGTGATTTGGACCTAGCCTATCAATTCGCTGAACGAAAAGCCCAGCTAGACCAACAATCAGGCAACGAACGTGAATATGCCTTAGCAAGAGGACAAATCGCCGACATCCTGCAAGCGCGCGGCGAACTCGCTGAAGCGTTGCGGATACTACAAAAGGAGTTAATTCCTGTATTTGAACGCTTGGGCGATGTGCGGTCGCGGGCGGTTTGTTTTGGTAGAATCGCCGACATCCTTTATCGGCGCGGCGAACTCGCTGAAGCGTTGCGGATACGGCAAGAAGAACAAATGCCCGTCTATGAACGCTTGGGCGATGTGCGGGAGCGGGCGGTGACTTTAGGAAAAATCGCCGACATCCTGGAAGCGCGCGGCGAACTCGCTGAAGCGTTGCGGATACGGCAAGAAGAAGAAATGCCCGTCTATGAACGCTTGGGCGATGTGCGGTCGCGGGCGGTGACTTTAGGAAAAATCGCCGACATCCTGGAAGCGCGCGGCGAACTCGCTGAAGCGTTGCGGATACGGCAAGAAGAAATGCCCGTCTATGAACGCTTGGGCGATGTGCGGTCGCGGGCGGTGACTTTAGGAAAAATCGCCGACATCCTGGAAGCGCGCGGCGAACTCGCTGAAGCGTTGCGGATACGGCAAGAAGAACAAATGCCCGTCTATGAACGCTTGGGCGATGTGCGGGAGCGGGCGGTGACTTTAGGAAAAATCGCCGACATCCTGCAAGCGTGCGGCGAACTCGCTGAAGCGTTGCGGATACGGCAAGAAGAACAAATGCCCGTCTATGAACGCTTGGGCGATGTGCGGTCGCGGGCGGTTTGTTTTGGTAGAATCGCCGACATCCTGCAAGCGCGCGGCGAACTCGCTGAAGCGTTGCGGATACGGCAAGAAGAAGAAATGCCCGTCTATGAACGCTTGGGCGATGTGCGGTCGCGGGCGGTGACTTTAGGAAAAATCGCCGACATCCTGCAAGCGCGCGGCGAACTCGCTGAAGCGTTGCGGATACTACAAGAGGAGTTAATTCCTGTATTTGAACGCTTGGGCGATGTGCGGTCGCGGGCGGTGACTTTAGGATATATCGCCGACATCCTGCAAGCGCGCGGCGAACTCGCTGAAGCGTTGCGGATACGGCAAGAAGAAATGCCCGTCTATGAACGCTTGGGCGATGTGCGGTCGCGGGCGGTTTGTTTTGGTAGAATCGCCGACATCCTTTATCGGCGCGGCGAACTCGCTGAAGCGTTGCGGATACGGCAAGAAGAACAAATGCCCGTCTATGAACGCTTGGGCGATGTGCGGTCGCGGGCGGTTTGTTTTGGTAGAATCGCCGACATCCTTTATCGGCGCGGCGAACTCGCTGAAGCGTTGCGGATACTACAAAAGGAGTTAATTCCTGTATTTGAACGCTTGGGCGATGTGCGGTCGCGGGCGGTGACTTTAGGAAAAATCGCCGACATCCTGGAAGCGCGCGGCGAACTCGCTGAAGCGTTGCGGATACGGCAAGAAGAAGAAATGCCCGTCTATGAACGCTTGGGCGATGTGCGGGAGCGGGCGGTTTGTTTTGGTAAAATCGCCGACATCCTGCAAGCGCGCGGCGAACTCGCTGAAGCGTTGCGGATACGGCAAGAAGAAGAAATGCCCGTCTATGAACGCTTGGGCGATGTGCGGGAGCGGGCGGTTTGTTTTGGTAAAATCGCTGACATCCTGCAAGCGCGCGGCGAACTCGCTGAAGCGTTGCGGATACGGCAAGAAGAAATGCCCGTCTATGAACGCTTGGGCGATGTGCGGAACTTGTTAATTACACAAGCACAAACTGCTGTTTTATTCATGCAACTCACTCCACCACGCCGTGCAGAGGCGAATCAATTACTTTGTTTGGCGTTGCAGTCAGCGCGAAAAATGCAGATTCCTGAAGCAGGGCTGATTGAAGAGTGGCTGCAACATTTTGGGATGGATTGTTAGTCGATACCAAAAAACAACGTTTAATAGATAAATGGTTTAAATTTATTGGACTATCTGAAAAGTAGTTATTCTTTAGATATATCAATGATTACAACAAATCACTGCTTCTTTAGCACTACACATTTAGGTGATTTTTTAGACTTAGCCTATCAATTCGCCGACCCCCACCACGCCGTGCAGAGGCGAATCAATTACTTTGTTTGGCGTTGTAAAATTTTATAATGTGCCATTCATGATTTGGATTTTAAGAAATAGTAAAATAAATTGTAGTTTCTTTGAGAAGTATCATAATGAATGGTCTAGTTTACTGAGTATTTTTGGAGATAGTATGATTCAAGTTTTACGCGCAACCACTACCCGCACCGCTTATAACATTTGTCATCCCGACATCCCATTACAAGCAGATGACCCGCGTTATATCAATTTAGCTGACGCACGGGGCGGACAAAACTTTGCAGAAGAACTCGCGCAACAAATTGATTGGAGTCAAGATATAGCTCCACCCTACTATCAACGCTTATTCACAGGGCATCGTGGATGCGGTAAAACTACCGAATTATTACTGTTACAAAAGAAATTACAACGTTTAGCTTTTTTCGTCATCTATGTAGATGTGGAGGAAATGCTCGATTTAGATGACATCGAATATTTTGATTTACTACTAGGCATGATGAATGCCCTATTTGCACAGGCTAATCAAGCAGGTTTAACACTCTCCGCATTACTATTAAAAGCGATTTATGACTGGTTTAAAGAGCGTGTAACAACCGAAAATGAACAAATAGAATTAGAAAATGAATTAAAAACAGAAGCCAGTGGCGGTTTAGATATTCCTTTCATCAGTAAATTTTTTGCTTCATTGACCGCTAAAATAAAAGTTGGGAGTAGTCAAAAAATAGAAATTCGTCAAATATTAAAACGTGATTTAAGCGTTTTTATTGACCGATTAAATGCCCTTATCAAAGAAGTTCGTAAACAAGCTAAAGCAAATGAATTTCGTGACATAGTTCTGATTATTGACGGGTTAGAAAAAATGCCGTTTGACATGAAAGATGGCAAATCTAGTCACGAATCCCTCTTTGTTGACAACGCAGAACGACTAAAAGCCCCAGAGTGTCACCTTATTTACACCGTCCCCATCTCATTAGCTTACAACGCCAATTTAAATGATGCTTTTGGCAATGATTATGTCGCTGTCATGCCGATGGTGAAATTATCTTCCGAAAACTGCAAGTTATTTAACCAATTGATTGAAAAACGTATTCAAATTGATGCTGTTTTCGAATCTCCTGAACTGACAAATGAATTAATCGCGCTTAGTGGTGGTGCAGTGCGGGATTTAATGCGCTTAATTCGTGTTGCTTGTCAAGGCAGTACACGCATTAATACGAAAGATGTGGAACGCGCAAAACGTATGTTAATGCTGGAATATGACCGCTTATTACGCGAAGAAGACTTTTTAGTATTGCAACAAGTTTATCAAACTAAACAAGTGACGGCTGACGAAAAATATGGACGTTTGTTGCACTGGCGCATTCTGCACGAATATCTAAATGGTAAACGCTGGGCAGATGTACATCCTTTAGTACTCGCCATTGGGCGGGTTAGAGAAAAACTGCAAATCGCATCGTAAAAGGATAAAACATGCAAGCTGCTGATAATATCTTATGGTCACAGCATCCTGAATTGTCAGCGTTGTTATGGAGTTTACAAAATGGCGAGGGATTTAATTTATATATTTGCCAATACACCACTATTCCCTATCGCCAGCAACTCACGGCATTACTCACCCAACAGCATCCTATTATAGAAATCAGTATATTATCCCTAGCAGAGCAACAACTGATTGATGAAGGGTTACAAACGGCTTTACAAAATATACCGACTGAAACTGCGGTTTTTATTTATGATTTAGAACGTTTATTGCTCACCATAGACCAACAAAAAAATTTACGCTACGTACGCCAGCTCAACTGGCGACGCTCGGCGTTTCAACGCCTACAACGTAGCCTTGTCTTATGGCTACCTCATGCAGCCTTAGATTTACTTGCCCGCTATGCACCTGATTTTTATGATTGGTGTAGCGGATTTTATTATTTTGCCGAACCGCAAACGACAACAATACGTTTTGAGCCAAAAGCGTTTGAAAGTGACAAAACATTTAATTTAAGTTTGACAGATAAGCAAAACTGGTTAGCTGTTCTACAAGAGTCGTTGCAGGATATTTCATTGCAAGAGCCAGAACGCGCCAAAGTTTTACGCGATATTGGCGATTTACAGTATGCAATGGGGAATTACCAAGAAGCTGACGCTCACTTTCAACAATCCTTAAAAATTTTTAAAGAATTAAATAATGAAGCCGAAGTAGCCGAAACGCGAGGTAGAATCGCCGACATCCTTTATCGGCGCGGTGAACTCGCTGAAGCGTTGCGGATACGGCAAGAAGAAGAAATGCCCGTCTATGAACGCTTGGGCGATGTACGGTCGCGGGCGGTGACTTTAGGACAAATCGCCGACATCCTGCAAGCGCGCGGCGAACTCGCTGAAGCGTTGCGGATACGGCAAGAAGAAGAAATGCCCGTCTATGAACGCTTGGGCGATGTGCGGTCGCGGGCGGTGACTTTAGGACAAATCGCCGACATCCTTTATCGGCGCGGCGAACTCGCTGAAGCGTTGCGGATACGGCAAGAAGAAGAAATGCCCGTCTATGAACGCTTGGGCGATGTGCGGGAGCGAGCGGTGACTTTAGGACAAATCGCCGACATCCTGCAAGCGCGCGGCGAACTCGCTGAAGCGTTGCGGATACGGCAAGAAGAAGAAATGCCCGTCTATGAACGCTTGGGCGATGTGCGGGAGCGAGCGGTGACTTTAGGAAAAATCGCCGACATCCTGCAAGCGCGCGGCGAACTCGCTGAAGCGTTGCGGATACTACAAGAGGAGTTAATTCCTGTATTTGAACGCTTGGGCGATGTACGGTCGCGGGCGGCTTGTTTTGGTAGAATCGCCGACATCCTGCAAGCGCGCGGCGAACTCGCTGAAGCGTTGCGGATACGGCAAGAAGAAGAAATGCCCGTCTATGAACGCTTGGGCGATGTGCGGTCGCGGGCGGTGACTTTAGGAAAAATCGCCGACATCCTGCAAGCGCGCGGCGAACTCGCTGAAGCGTTGCGGATACGGCAAGAAGAACAAATGCCCGTCTATGAACGCTTGGGCGATGTGCGGTCGCGGGCGGTGACTTTAGGAAAAATCGCCGACATCCTGCAAGCGCGCGGCGAACTCGCTGAAGCGTTGCGGATACGGCAAGAAGAACAAATGCCCGTCTATGAACGCTTGGGCGATGTGCGGGGCTTGTTAATTACTCAATGGAAAATTGCATTGCAATTCATGGTGATGACTCCACCACGCCGTGCAGAGGCGAATCAATTACTTTGTTTAGCATTGCAGTCAGCGCGAAAAATGCAGATTCCTGAAGCAGGGCAGATTGAAGCGTGGCTGCAACATTTTGGGATGGATTGTTAGTCGATACCAAAAAAACAACGTTTAATAGATAAATGGTTTAAATTTATTGGACTATCTGAAAAGTAGTTATTCTTTTTCTTTAGCACTACCAGATAGTGAAATATTCCTTATTTATGTCTCGCTTCCGCACTTGCGGACTTGGGCTAAACTAAGCACATTTCTTATCAAACAATCCCAATTGCACGACTTCACACGCTTCTGGATTTTTGATTTCTGCTTTTGACACTTCAATTTTAGATTCGATGCTGTTTAACAAAGCTATCAAACTTCTGCCCATCGCAAAACCCAAATTAACAGGCACAGCATTTCCAATCTGTTTATATTGGCTAGAAATAGGTCCAGAAAACGCCCAATCGTCAGGAAAGGTTTGAATACGCGCATATTCACGCACAGTTAAAGGACGATGTTCTTCAGGATGACACCGCTCAGTTTGTTTTTGGGCGGGCGAGCAGGTCAACGTTAAACTGGGCGTATTCCATGCGAGTCTGCGCGCCATGCCCGTTTTGCCACCGCCCAGAAAATAACTGCCCTGCATATATTCACGTTGCAATTCATCAGGCAAATCTCGCCAATAACCGCCCTGTGGAACAAATTTAAAAATTTCTGCTTTTCGTGCAGGATATTGCTGTCCCACTGAGTCAGGCACATCTTGCGGATACAACGCGCCCGCTTTAAGCGCGTCTCTGAGTACAAAAATACGCTGACACAGGGCGGGCCAAGTAAATTTGGCATATTTCAACACATCATTGCGAATACCGACCAACATTAAACGTTCCCGTTTTTGCGGCACTTGATAGAAAATCGCCTTTAGCACTTTAGGTTCAATTAAGCTGTAGCCTAAATCAGCAATCACTGCGCGAATCGTGGCAAGGGTTTTACCCTGATCATGTTCCAATAGTCCGCGCACATTTTCCCCAAGAAAAACTTTCGGCTGGGTTTCTTTAATCGCACGAGCAAATTCAAAAAACAACGTGCCGCGTGTGTCTTCAAATCCCAATTGTTTACCTGCATAAGAAAAGGCTTGGCATGGAAAACCGCCTGAAATGAAATCAATGCCTTTAAATATTTTAAAATCAATTTGTTGAATATCACCTTCTAAAATATTCCAATGCGGTCGATTTGTTCTTAACGTGTTACAAGCGTGTTTATCCCATTCATTGAGTGCAACCGCTTGAAAACCTGCTTTTTCTAAACCAACGGCCAGCCCACCCGCACCCGCAAACAGCTCGATAGAGGAAAACGGGCGAACAGGTTTAATTAATATTTCCTGATTCCACGTAGATTCCAGCATCTGCCGCACCACATCAAAGCTTTGCAAGGATTCTAGCGCGTAGCGTTTATGCCCTGTGGTGTCGAGAATTGCCGTAATTTTGCCTGATTTTTCCCATTGACTTACTGTCGTTTTAGAAACTGACAGAATATCAGCGAGTAAATCGGCATCAATGGCATGTTCAAAGCTGGAAATCATGGAAACCTTCATACTGATGGAACGAGAGTAGATAAAGACTTTTTAGTAGATTAGAATCAAGTGCTTTCAGTTCTGCAATGATTGTATTAGATTTTTCAGCCGTTTTAATGTTAGAAACGACATTTTCAATCACTTTAGGTAAAACAACACATAATTTTTTAAAAGCCAATACGTCACCAGTAACCATTTCATAAAATTTATCGATAGAAACTCTACGAATTCTATCATTTACAAGTTGGCTTTTATCAATACTAATAACCCATGGTATATCCTGACTTTGAGTTGCGATGACTTCAACTAATAAGCACAGTGCATCACGGTCTTGTAAAATAAGATTTTGCATCTTTGCATAAGTTTTGGCTGCTGATGAGGAGTTCATCGTATTATGTTTATTTTTCATTTCTACATAAATGTGTCGAGTTGTATTAATTACATCATATCCCTCTTCGGGAACTTCCCAGCCATTCCCCAAGTATTTAAAAATATTTTGGTGAAAGTATCCAATATGATTCGTATTACTTTTATCCAGTTGTCGAGAGATTTCGTGTTCCAGCACCGCTTCAATACTTTGTCCGTAAACTTTTAAATCAAAGGTGAGTTTAATCGGATCAATTAAATTGCTATTAAATTCGGCTAAGCTTATGTTAAAACGGTATTTCAAGACAGTTTCTTTTACATGTTCGAATAAATTCTTATCGCTAATGAAACCTAAATTATAACTAGACATTATTATGTAACCATTTGTGAATAGGATGATTTTAGCGGCATTAAATCACGTATTATACTGATAATTAACATTATAATATATAAGACTTCAATCAGCGCGAAAAATGCAGATTCCTGAAGCAGGGCAGATTGAAGCGGATTTGCAACGTTTCGAGATGGATTGTCAGTCGATACCAAAAAAACAACGTTTAATAGATAAATGGTTTAAATTTATTGGACTATCTGAAAAGTAGTTATTCTTTAGGTACATCCTTAAAAAACCCACTGGCTTTTTAAGAGCTAGTGGGTTCATTCTGTTCTATTAACGCGGGTTTCTGTGAGTATTCTAATTTTTGCAAAAATACTTATCCTACCCGTTCTAACACCGCGATATAAAAGCCATCAAAGCCTGTGAGGTGTGGCAAAAGTGTTTTTTCTGATAATAACGTAAACTTACCTGCTTGACTCTCTAAAAAGGCTTGAATTTGTAGTTGGTTTTCTGATGGCAACACACTACAGGTTGAATAGACTATTTGCCCACCTTGTCGACATAAATAGCTGTAGTTTTGTAAAATTTGTTGTTGATGTTCACGTACTTGTGCCATAACTTCAGGGTTTAATTTCCATTTGGTGTCAGGGTTGCGACGTAATACCCCCAAGCCTGAGCAAGGAACATCTAGTAATAAACGGTCAGCACTGTCATACAAGCGTTTAATGACTTTACGGTTGTCAATTAAACGGCTTTCAATAATATCCGCGCCTGCGCGTTTTGCACGGATTTGGAGATTTTTAAGTTTCCATGCTTCTACGTCTAATGCAATGATTTTACCCTTATTTTGCATTAATGCGGCTAAATGTAAGGTTTTTCCGCCCCCACCTGCACAGGCATCAATGACGCGCATCCCCGTTGTAACGGTCAACGCAGGAGCGACGGCTTGCGATGATGCATCTTGTAATTCAAATAATCCATTTTGAAATTCTTGGGTTTTAAATAAATTTTGCCGTTTACTCAGCACTAAGCCATCCGCTTCTATAGGGCTGGTTTCAATTGCTTGTTTTTGCAGTAATTCAGCTAAATCTGCACGGCTGATTTTTAGGGTATTTACCCGAATAACTACATCGGCTTGTTGGTTTAAGGCGGGTAGAATATCGGTCCATTGTTCGGGTAACTCTTGTATTCCTTGAATATCTAGCCATTCGGGTATGGATTCACGTAATGCCCGAATCGTGCGTGCATGTGCCATGCGTTCATTAATTTGGTTGGCGTTAAGACTTGATAATTCAGCCCATGGCGGGATTAATCCGTGATGATGTAACGCCCACACGCCAAATAATCGCCATAATTCTTCATCTGTTGGTTGTTTTGGGGCTTCGGTTTGTTGTAAAAGAAACCATAATAACCGCCACCAGCGCACCATGTTGTATGTGCTTTCAGCAACAAAGCCTCGGTCTCTTGCACCCCAACGCGGATTAGATTTTAGAATTCTTTCAATGACTTTGTCCGCATATTGTTGTTCGACAAAAATAGCCCGTAAAGCATGGACAACGGCGGCGACGAGATTATGATGAAATTTCACAGCTTTCCTGTTTGTAAAAATAAGTTAAATAATTAAGGACTGCCAATTGTTAAAGGAAAAGAACGGGCAGTCCTTGAATGGTAATGATTTAAGACATTTTGAGGTATTTATTCCCCAAAAGGTCTAACACTTAACAGCGGTTATTTATAAATGCGCGATGGTTTTTTCTGTAAAGAGGTAGTCCCGTAATTCTTTATCAAATTTAGGGTCTTGGCGACGTATCCATTCTAAAACCATAGCCGCGTGTTCTTTTTCTTCATCCCGATTGTGGGCAAGAATCGCTTTTAATTCAGGATTTTTACAGGCATCTACGCGCTGATTATACCAATCAACGGCCTCTAACTCTTCCATTAATGAGGTGATTGCGCGGTGCATATCGCGTGTTGCGTCACTTAATTCTGTAATGGGTTCATGATAGCCTTCGTTTGACATGCTTATTTTCCTTGTAGGTGATTAAAGAAGCGTTTCTGTCGTGAGTTGAATTTCTACTTTATCAATCGTTTGAAAACCACGGGGTAATTTAAAGCCGCGTCGTGTGCGCTCACCAAGATAAAAGGCGATATCTCGTGGTTTTAGCGTCAAATGGCGTTTGCCAGCATACAATAAAATTGTCGATTCGGTCGGTAATAAGCCGAGATAGCACACTTTTTCGGTACTATTGGCTGGGATATTGAGTAGTTTAACACCTTTACCTTTGGCTAAATGCGGTAATTCGCTTAAGGTGACTATCATCAAATAGCCTTCGGTCGTAATGACTAAATATTGTTCTAAGCCTGATTTTAAAGCCAATGGCGGTAAAATATGGGTGTCGGCATTTAAACTAATAACAGCTTTACCCGCTTTGTTTTTGCTGTATAACTCGCTGAGTTTGGCGATAAATCCATAACCCGCATCTGTCGCTAATAAGTAGTCGGTATCGGGTTCATCTATCAGGACATGGATAAAACTTGCGCCATCAGGTGGGGTAAAACGCCCTGTTAAGGGTTCGCCTAAGCTACGTGCGGAGGGTAGGGTATGTGTTGCTAGTGAATAGCTGCGTCCTGTGGTGTCTAAAAAGACGGCTTGTTGATTACTTTTTCCTTGTACAGCAACTAACGGGGCATCTCCTGCTCGATAGTTTAAGCTATTTGGGTCTATTTCATGTCCTTTTGCAGCTCGAATCCAGCCATTAACCGATAAAATCACGGTGATTGGGTCAGCAGGCATAATGGTGGTTTCGCTTAATTCTTGTGCTTGTGTCCGTTCTACGAGTGGCGAGCGACGTAAATCGCCATAGGTTTTCGCATCGGCTTTTAATTCTTTTATCATCAACTTGTTTAGGTGTTGTTCGGTGCTTAACGTTTCCGTTAGTGCGGCGCGTTCTTTATCTAATTCGGTTTGTTCTGCACGGATTTTGACTTCTTCTAGGCGCGCTAGTTGGCGCAATTTGATTTCTAAAATGGCATCTGCTTGGCTGTCGCTTAAGCCAAATCGTTGGATAAAAATGGTTTTTGGTCGGTCTTCGGTGCGAATAATTTGGATAATTTCGTCAATATTTAGGTAGGCGATTAATAAACCAGTAAGTAAATGGAGGCGTTTTTCAATGTGGTCTAGGCGGTGTTGTAAACGGCGGCGTATTGTTGCACGGCGGTAGTCTAGCCATTCTTGCAGCAGTGTTTTTAAGTTTTTAACGTGTGGGCGACCATCTAAGCCAATGATATTCATATTAACGCGGTAGCTGCGTTCTAATTCTGTGGTGGCGAATAAATGTGCCATTAAGCCTTCAATATCCACGCGATTAGAGCGTAACGCGATGACAATGCGCACGGGGTTTTCGTGGTCGGATTCGTCCCGAATATCTTCAATCATCGGCAATTTTTTTGCGTTCATCTGCTCGGCAATTTCGGCGACAATTTTGGCGGGCGAGGTTTGGTAGGGTAACGCCGTTAGAATAATATCGCTTTCTTCTTTGAGATAGCAGGCACGTAGGCGAATCGAACCACCGCCAGTAGCATAAATTTTTTGTAAGTCTGCGGGTGGCGTAATAATTTCTGCATCGGTGGGGTAATCAGGGGCGCGGATGTGTAGGCATAAATCGGTAATGGTTGCGTCGGGGTTTTTTAGTAGGTGAATACAGGCTTCTACGACTTCGCCAACATTGTGCGGGGGAATATCGGTTGCCATTCCAACGGCAATACCTGTGCTACCGTTGAGTAGTACGTGTGGTAAACGGGCGGGAAATAGGCTGGGTTCGTTTAATGTGCCGTCAAAATTTGCATTCCATTCTACGGTACCATCACCCAATTCACTTAGTAAAATGTCGGCGAAACGGGTTAAGCGGGCTTCGGTGTAGCGCATGGCAGCAAATGATTTTGGGTCATCAGCCGACCCCCAATTTCCTTGTCCATCAATCAGTGGATAGCGATAGGAGAAGGGTTGCGCCATTAAGACCATCGCTTCATAACACGCACTGTCACCATGTGGATGATATTTACCCAGTACATCGCCAACAGTGCGCGCTGATTTTTTATATTTATTTTGCGCTTCTAAACCCAATTCGGACATGGCGTAAATAATGCGTCGTTGCACGGGTTTTAAGCCATCAGCAATATGCGGTAATGCACGGTCAAGAATGACGTACATGGCATAGTCTAAATAGGCTTTTTCGGTAAATTGGTGTAGTGGCTGACGTTCAATATCGTCTAATGAATTCGTTTGCATGATTAACTTAGGGGGACTCAGACTAGAAACGACGGATAGCGGAAATAACTTTACCGCGAGAGTAATGCAAGGTTACGAATCATGCAAGGATTTCATGTGAAAAGGACATTTGCGCCGTAAAATTAGGTTATTTTTATTTATATTTCAATAAATCAAGTAATTGGGTACGATAGTGATATTTTTAAGATTGTCAAAATCCATTATGGCGTTTTTGGGTATAACAAACTCACATCTAATATGCCTTGACAGCCTCCTCTAAGGGCTTTCTCGGCTAATACGTCTAGGCTTGCATTGGGTAGAGTGAATGCGTGGCTCATGACTTTAACCAGCATGGGAAAATTTAATCCTGCAACCACTTTAACGTGATAGTGATTTAATAGACTTACCGCGATATTACAAGGTGTTGCACCAAATAAATCTGTTAGCACTAATACGCCATCTCCTTCTTCTAAACTGGCGTAAATTTCTTCCGCATAGTAACAAAACGCGAGCGGGTCGCTGTCGTGGTGTATGGGTAATGATTTAATATTTAAAGGTAATTTATTGCCAAGCATTTGTTGTAAACTGGCAACTAGGCTAATACCAATATCATCATGGGTAATCAAAAAAACGCCAACGCTCATACGTATATCGTCAGGTAGCTGGTGAATGATAAAGCCCGTTGGGTCTATGGGCTACGTGTTAAGAATTTGGGTTATAAAAGGGGGTTGTCAAGTAGGGCGGACAATGCCCACCCTATGATTATTTAATAGCTATATTCTGATAGATAACGCTACTTTACCAAACGATAAGTATTATTATTGGCAGAAGACGGACTTGCCATTAATACATCATCATTCGTAAATAATTGGTTTAATGCCATACTCCCGCCTTTAATCGTTACTTTAAAAGTGACTTGTCCTTGTTGGGTGTTTTGTACTTGAATGTTTCGCAGTGCATCCAATCCCTGTAAGTAGTTATTAACTTTCATATAATCTTGTAAATTATCTACAGCGGTGATTTGTATTTCTATGGTTTCATCAACGGCTGAAGGCATGGGCGTTGCGACAGCATTATTGGTTGTAGCGGCGGATGTTGTTGGTGCAGTTTTTTTCGGGTTTAAATATTCAATGGCTTCATTCAGGGTTGTTTGCAATAAAGCGGTTAAGTCTGTGTTCTGATTATTCCATTGGCTAACCAGTGCATTTTTTGCGTAAACAACCCATTGTCCTTGCCATACATTATTTTGCTTGGCTATCCAACCAACTAACATAGTCTCTGCACCGTAACGATTAGCAACGCTGAGTGCAGCCGATTGTTGCGCACTTTTTACGGCTGATAAGGGTAAAGCACTGCGGTCTTCTATATCTAACACAGGGAATAATAAGGGGGTAGCACGCTGAGAGGCCTGTTTTTTTAGCATTCCCGTCTCAGTTGCAAATTCATCTTCGTTTAATATTTGGCTTATTTCTGTTTGTTCAACAACAATCCATGTCAATAACGGCGGACGATTTTTCTTTGCTTGTGGCACGGGTATGGATGCACTGCGTAATAAACGTTTAACGCCTTGCGGTTCAAACCCAGCAATTAACATTAACTTACTGTCTGCTTGTTCTTTATATTCATATTGTGCAATAAGTTTTGTTGCTTTGGGTAACAATGTTTTAAATTTCTCTGGGGCGGTTGCATCTCCCGTAATATCAACCAGAAGTTGTGCAAAAGCCCTTGTAAATCCATCATCTAATAGACTTTCATCTCGACTCGCAATGGGAACTGTTGCTTCGTACAACGGTTGCTCTGCCTGTACAACGCTTATTCCAAAAAATAACCATACGATACAAAAAAATAATTGCCGATACATCACTTTTTCACCCCAAATGAAAACCCTAAAAATACTTAACGGTCCTATGAATGGACGCTGTTATAATACATTGAAATGCTATTGAGGTGAGTAAAACTCACTGTTCATCTATCGTATAACATTGAGGTTGTTATGTTACGCATTTTGAATAAAATCCGTAAAACAGGCATCATAACGGAAGATTTCCCCCCTGTTGTGCGCGATGATGAAACAGAAATCATCGGCAAACAAGTGCAGGCAGAAATTGCCCATTTATTTGCGGGTAGTTTAGCCATTCGTCAAGTTGATGCGGGGTCTTGTAATGGATGTGAATTAGAAATTCACGCCCTGAGTAACCCTTATTACAGCATTGAACGCTTTGGTATTCATTTTGTTGCTTCTCCTCGCCATGCGGACGCGCTACTGGTTACGGGGGTTGTTTCACGCAATATGCAAGCCGCTTTACTCCGTACCTATGAGGCCACCCCCGCGCCCAAGTTAGTTATTGCTGTGGGGGCTTGTGCGGTCGATGGTGGTGAATTTGGTATTTCTTACGCCAGTTGTGGCGCGGTAAATCACGTTATTCCTGTCGATGTGATGATTGCAGGCTGTCCACCCACGCCAACAGCGTTACTCACAGGGATTTTACAAGCAATACGGCAAAAAAAATAAAAACCATCCCAAGGGTTTAAGCAGGGTTATTTTTCGGTTAATTGCTTAAATGTTCTCTTTATTTCTTCATATCATTACATCGCCATGAGCCAATCACATCTCATTCATACACGCCGTTTTTTACCCTATTTTTGTACACAGTTTTTAGGGGCGTTCAATGATAATGTCTATAAAAATTCTTTGGTTATTTTGATTATTTTTCAAGGTAGCTCGTTATTTGGAATGGACAGTAATCAATTAGTAACATTTAGCGCAGGGTTTTTTATTCTGCCTTTTTTTCTTTTTTCTGCAACAGCAGGACAAATTGCAGATAAATATGATAAATCTATTTTAATGCGCTGGACAAAGGTATTGGAAATCTTTGTGATGGGATTAGCCATTTTTGGTTTTTTCCTAAATAATATTCTTATTCTTATCATGCTATTATTTCTTATGGGTGCGCAATCTGCTTTATTTGGACCGGTCAAATATGGCGTTGTACCACAACTATTGCATGAAGATGAGCTAGTCGGCGGTAATGGCTTGATTAGTATGGGAACATTTTTAGCCATATTGTTAGGAACTATTTTAGGCGGCGTACTTATCGCGAGTGAAAACGGCACAATGTGGGTTTCTGCCATTGTGGTAGTCATTGCCGTATTAGGATGGATAGCCAGTTTATACGTGCCACCTGTTCCCCCCGCTGACCCTAATATTACGGTTAATTGGAATGTCTTCTCTCAAACCTTGCACAGCATGGGGTTTGCTTTAGAAAATCGCAGTGTCTTCTTATCCGTATTGGCTATTTCATGGTTTTGGTTTGTTGGCGCGACCTATTTGGCACAATTTCCCGCTTACACAAAATATATTTTGGGGGGAAATGAAGGGGTTGTAACCCTATTGCTAACTATGTTTTCTGTTGGTATTGGCATAGGCTCTCTCTCGTGCGAAAAGCTATCTCGTGGAAAATTAGAAACAGGTTTAGTGCCTTTAGGCGCGTTAGGCATCACTTTGTTTTCTATAGATGTTTATTTTGCAAGTAATTATTTTTATGCGTTACAACATCCAGCGGGTACGATGACGGTTTCTGCATTCTTATCGGAAGGGTTTGCTAGTTGGCGCGTGTTGGCGGATTTGGTGTTAATCGGATTGTTTGGTGGATTTTACATCGTCCCCTTAAATGTCATTGTTCAAACCCGTAGCGACCCCGCCCACCGCTCTCGTATTATCGCAGCGAATAATATTATCAATGCGTTATTTATGGTACTTTCATCGGTTTACGCCATGTTATTATTAAAATACGAGGTGAGTATTGGGACAATTTTTCTCAGTTTAGGTGCATTAAACTTTATCTATTCTTTGGGAATTTTCCTGTTTATGCCCGAATTTCTTACTCGTTTTGTGGGTATGTTTACGGCGCGTAATACCACACTATAACCCTTAAAGTTATGAAAAAAACGTCTGTGTTCACCCGTCCATTACACTTAAAACTAGGGGTTTCTAAACAGTTTTTTTTGGTTTTAAGTGTTATTTATGGTGGCGCAGGCGTGTTGCTCATTCCGCTGCAACTACCGCTGTTATTAAAAATAACGTTATGGGGTATGCTGCTCCTTCAAATAAGTTATGTAATTTATTATCATATACTTATTCAACATCACCCCGCGAATAACGCCACGTTACATCATGGCTATCTGATTTATACAAATAACCAATTTGTGCAGATTTTACCCAGTAGCTATCATCATGCTTATTTAATCGTCTTACGGTTACAAACGACGAAATGGCAGATAGATAATTTAATCATTTTTCCCGATGCAATAAATCCAAATACATTTCGGCGTTTACTTGTTTATTTAAGGCATTATCAACATACTTTGTTAAAAACGGCAGTTGCAAACCAAAGTAGTACCAATACCAGCGTTTGAAGCAGTAATATCTATCTGCGGGTCATCAATTAATAAATGCAGTTATCGCGCCTCTATCATCTGCTCATACCACAGTAGAAAAGTGATTAACATCCATAGCTTTAACCCATGCCGTCCTGTATGGATGTTTTCCATATCATAAGCCTGTAATTGCTGTACATAATCAGGGTTAAATAAGCCTAATCGTTTAATATTTTTCTTGCTTAATAAATGCTTACTATAACGTTGCATTTCACCCTGAAACCAAAAACGCACAGGTACCATCATGCCTGATTTAGGACGTAAAATAATGGGTTCTGGGACTAAATCACGCATTGCCTTTTTAAGCACACTTTTTTCTAT
This sequence comes from Beggiatoa leptomitoformis, assembly GCF_001305575.3. Classification (NCBI taxonomy): domain Bacteria; kingdom Pseudomonadati; phylum Pseudomonadota; class Gammaproteobacteria; order Thiotrichales; family Thiotrichaceae; genus Beggiatoa; species Beggiatoa leptomitoformis. The sequence continues at coordinate 4,097,698 of NZ_CP012373.2, read as the reverse complement.
AGAGCCTTCTAACTTTAACGCGGGCGGACATTGCAAACTCGCTTCAATAATTTGTTTAGAAAATAGTGGCGGTAATGCCAATAATTGGTTAGCAGAACTCATTTTATCTACTTTTACTAAAATTAAATTTGCACCTTTTAAACGAATATTCATACACATTAATTTATTTAAAAAATCAACGGGTTTTTCTGTTTTAAAGAACGGTGTCAGAATATCGATTAAATGTGCTTCAGTGTTTAAACCTTGTAACACATCAGGCGTGAATAGTTGATTTAAATCAGGAAAAGCTCTTTGAAAGGTTTGTAAATAATTCCGCTCTAACCATCCTAAGCTAGATTCATCTGGTAAAGTGCCATATAAACGAGCGAGTAACATTGGGATATTCTTAGGCCCCCCAAAACAGGGGTCGCCGCCTTCACCATTCAAAACAACATCGGTTACTTTTGCGGCTTCGCGGGCAAGCAAATAATTTGGCACGGTCACGGGGTCGCCAATAGGGTCATCTAATCGCCAAATAATTTCGCGGAAATCGGCTAAAAAATCACTAGGGCGTACATGTAGCCAATGATGTTCCGTTTGATAACGTTCAACCATTAAACGCACAAATTCATTTTCATTCGCGTATTCTGTCCCAAAATGAACAGAAAAAGTTGGAATTTTTTGCTCGGGTAACAAAGCACAAGCAGTGGCTAATACTGAACTAGAATCAATCCCGCCCGACAAAAATACCGCAGGCAACTGCCGACTCATCCGCAAACAGTCACGGGTAGCTTCAAATAAATGATGACGAACTAACTCGACATAATCTGTCGGTGGTGTTTCTGGTGTCCATTCCAGTGTTTCAACGGTAAATTGACGTTGTAAGCTAACTTCTCCTTGTTTAAACCGCAGTAATGTTCCTGCTTGTAACTCATAAATTCCTTCAAACATGGTGCGTTCCCCCGGAATAAAACTAAACGCAAAATATTCAGGCAACGCACTGTAACGCATCCGACGTGGTAGAGTAGCCTCTGCAAATAACGCTTTAATTTCGCTGGCAAATAATAAGCATCTTTGATGCACTGTCCAATAAAGGGTTTTTACACCGCCGTGGTCGCGTAATAAATAGCTGGTTTCTCCATCGCTATAGGCTAAAACAAATGCACCTGTCAGATTGTTTAAGGCTTTTTGGGTATCTGGATGAAGTAAATGAAAAAAATCAGGGGTTAATAATGAATCACGCGCGGCTTGACAAAATGTCGGGTTTTTATCAAAAAATACACCATCATAAGCAAATAATTGTCGTTGATATTTAGCAAGTTGTGTTGTTTTTCCCCAACTGGATAGCCCCTGTCCAACGGCTAACACATCACCATCATGTAATGGTGTGCTGACTTGTTCCCATCCTTGATGACAGCGATGATGCAACCGTTTTGCCATATTTGTTAATAAATTATCGTTGGGTTTGCCAACATAGCCAAATAAACAGCCCATAAAGATTTCCTGTGTGGATGTTTAAAGTAAGGGTATCGCCTTATTTTACGGTCAAATAATAAAAATTGTTTAAATTGGGACTTAATAAAGTTGAAAGCTTACTATATTAATATTTAAAGGAATAATGACCATTTTTTAGGATAAAATACAAATGCCGTTGTTAATTATCATTATTTGCCTGCTTTCGCTAAATGTTTACGGACGTAATGTTGCATTGACGGAGAAGGTTTTTACGATAGAAGAAAGCTTTCTTTATGATAATCAGGAGCGTACTTATAGGATACATTTGCCGCCCAATTATTATCAAAATCAAGAAAAATTCCCCCTTGTTCTGGCATTTCATGGGGGCGGAGGCAATGGGAAGAACTTTGAAAAACTCAGCGAACTCAGTGAAACAGCCGACGCACAACAATTTATTGTCGTTTATCCTGATGGCTTAAAATCGGCGGGTTTATTACGATTGCGTACTTGGAATGCAGGAAAATGTTGTGGCAAAAATGCAATTACTGATGTTGACGATGTTGGCTTTATTAATTTGCTAATCAACCAACTCGCACAAAAATATCGGATAAATACAAAGAAAGTATATGCAACAGGACATTCTAATGGGGCAATGCTTGCTTATCGTTTAGCGTGTGAATTGCCTAATAAAATTGCAGCAATTGCTACAAATGCGGGAACTATTCAAATAACCCCTTGTAATCCTAGTAGAGTTGTTCCAATTATTCATTTTCACTCTACATTGGATAACAATGTTCCTTATCAAGGGGGAGTGGGTTTGGTGAGTATCGCTAGACAATATAACCCTTCTGTAGATAATACATTGAATATATTTGCAACGTTGGCGCATTGTGAAAAGAATAAACAGATAGTTATCGGCACCGCATCTTATACATTTTATAAATGGAGTGGTTGCGAGAATAACGTAGAACTGCATTATTACTTAACAAACGATGGTGGACATGCGTGGGCGGGAGGTCATCGGGGATTAGGTATGGATAGTGATAGACCATCAACGGCAATTGTTGCTAATGAATTACTTTGGCGTTTTTTTAGGCATTATCAGTTACCTTAAACGTTTGTTTATAAAATGCGTTTATAAATTATAAATCGGTGCGTTACAAGGTGATGTACTCGACACCGATTCTTTTTCTGTTGTCTGTTAAGTATGATTAATAATTTGTGTCTCAATTGCTCTTCTAATTTCTAGCTCAGTTAATTTACATTGCGTCATGTTATTTAACGTGGTGCACATTTGGCGCACAACTTCATCAGATAATAAGGCACTTAAAAGATTTTCCCGTCGCAATGCAACGACTTTTTGTCGTAATCTTTCTAAAAAGGCTTGATTTTCCATACCATGTTTAGAAAACATGTAAAAATACTGCGCTTCTTGTCTATCCAAACCATCACGTAAATCAATACTAAAAATTAAATCGGGAACTATTTTGTCGCCCGTAAAAGCAATATGGTATAGCTGCCAAACCTGTAGATTAGTGAGTAATGCCCATTTGATGCCCGAATACGCGCCGTAAGTTGTTGCCTGTATAACTTGCTTGTCTTTGAGGGCTAAATTGACACGTTTTGCTTCCAATACTAAAACAGGTTTTCCTTGCACAGAAAGCACATAATCCGCTTTTTTGCCTTGAATATCCTTTTCCATCAAAATATCTTTAATCTCATATCCCAAGACATCTTGTAATATACGGTCAATCACCAACTTAGTTGTACTCTCATTCTGATTACTTTGCGCAATACTTTGAATAAGTGATTGTATTGCATTAAACTTTTCGGTAATAATAGCAATGCGTTCTAGCACTTCTTTTTTTAAGACTTGTGCTTTTTGTTTTGCATCACCCTCAACTTTGGTTAATTCTTCGGCTACATTGAGTTGTGGCGGTGGTGGGTCAAATGTTAGCTCTGCCATAAATTCCTTATAACAACGCGGGCATTTAACAGGTTTATTAAACATGGCAAAATCCACTTGAAAAATGAATTTGCATCCAGCGCAAGTTGTCCACATAGCAAACCTCCTTTAGGTGTACGAAAATAATGATTATAAGACGATTCAAACCGAACAATATCATTTTTTGAATCGTTGAATAAAAACAGTATTTACTTCAGAAAATGGGAGTTTTTTCATCTCTCAGTTGCACTGTAAATAGGCGATTATACCTATAATTGCACTTTTTTCGTGCGTCTCATATCAGTTCATAGGGTTATTACCTTGATGTTTTCATTAAAAAAAATTTGTAAAAATAAATAGTTGAGAAAATTACTAGAGTATTGGGTACATTGGCATATTTTGTGCGACGCACCAAAGTCATGGGGCTTACTTGTGCTAACACAATCACCTGATGGATAGGCAAGTAAGCTATTCAGCATGGAGTGAACATATTATGGCTAACACGAAATCACTGTTAAGTTTCCATGAGTTAATGGAACAACTTGTTACCTTGTGTCGTCGTAGAAGCACGGGAACATTGTTTATTGCGTCTGAAGATAATCGAGCTGTGAGTTTTGTTTTAAAAGAAGGCGACATTATCTCTTGTTCATTTGGACATTTTAGAGGAATCAGCGCAGTAGAGCAGATTAAACAACTGGTTGCAGGTAGCTGTTCTTTTTCGGAGAAGATTTTCTTTTCTTTGATGGAAGAAACCAATTTACCCTCAACAATGGATATTCTGGAATTATTGGGGTATCCATGCCCTGATTTAGCAGAGCTTGAATCGTTATCCCATTCTCACAAGGTTGCTTCTGCTGTCTATCGAGGAGCAGTTGTTAAGGTAGAAGCCAATGGTGAATCGTCAACCGTCCCCCCCAAAAAATCACTCCGAATGTATCGCGGACAAGTTGTTGAACAATAGTTATTTTCCCGTTTCTGTTTTCCCTAAAAGGGTTTTCGCCTGAGTTGGGGGCAAATAGTAAAGTATCCCCTTTTCAGGTAGTCCTAAAATGAATTCAGGATATGTTGCCTGTAGTTCGAAATGAAAAGTATGTGTGCTGGTTATCACTTCTATGATTGCGAGTACAGGTTTTTCTTGATAACGTCCAACACTAATCGCTTGTAAATGTTGCCAGTTTTCAACTAATGCCGTTAAGTCATCCGTGCTGATTCCTACTGTATCAGTATGTTGTAATTTCCAGATTCCTTCTTGTTGCTTAAGATGCAATGTTGGCAGACGCAGTTCAATGATGTCTGCACTATCCCCCAGTGGAAATAAACTTACTGCCAGTGCTGCTTCGTCCGTTAAAAATCGATAAATCGTATCTAACAATAGATAAACCTTACCGTTGACTAATGCGTAACGTCGTCCGTCATTAAATGGTGAGACTAAACCCAATTGAATGGGAAAATCATCATAAGTCACTTTAACCAATGGTGGGTCTAGTTTTAATTCCGCAAGGTTAATGTTGTCGCTGGTTAGTAGGGAAAATTGTGTGCTATATAAAAGTGTTAGGATATTTTCAACGCGAAACCGATTGGCGGGTAATTGAAAAGGTTCTTGAACGTACCAAATTCCTTGCGTGTCTTTTGTAAAAACAACCGTTTCTTTGTTTAAGCGTTCTAAACGAATGTGTTGGACTTTTTTAGGGTCTAAAGTGGTGAGATGTTGTTTTTCATGCGTAGGTAGGTCGGTTGTCGTGGTGAAAAAGGTGATTGAACCCAAGCCCATTATGAGCGTGAATAAAGTGAGAATAAATAGCCAACGTTGACGCATTAGATTTTTCTCCGCCGTAACCAGATGAATAAGCTCATACTAAAAAAGCTGATGGGTAGCACTACTAAAAACAATCCCCCTAAAAAAATAGATTCGTATTCGCTTAAGCTTAAGCTTAAATCTTTTCGTATGGTGGTAGGAATGTTGATGAGTTTATCGTCATGACTTAGCCAGTTTATTATTCGCGAGCCTAGTTCTGCATTCCCCCCATTTTGAAGAAATGCATTAGATAAAAAATCGCCATCACCAATTACAATAATACGCTGTTCTTTCAAATTATTATCCACTGATTGTGTTCTACTTAAGGCGACAGCGATGGTGAGCGGGCCGGGAATATCCACGCCTTTATCATATTGAATAGGGGCTTGTAATTTCCCTTGTTCTAGCCATGCGTTTTCAGGGGTGAGCAATAAATCAGTAACTTGCCATTCTGCGGGTGGACTCGCGATTAAACCACAGGCACGTGGAAATAAACTGCGTAAGATAAATCCATCAATAATCGGATGATGACGATAAGGCGTTGCGGTTGTCATGCTTGGTACTTGGCTATTTGGGTCAATAATAATTCCCGGTTGCACAATAATCCCCAGTTTTTCCATTAATTTTTCTAAACCGATGGTTTCTTCGGGTTCTAGTAACCAGAGTAAATTCCCCCCTTTATCAACATAATCGATAATTTGCATCATCTCGTCAGGTAATAATGGAACTTGAGGGCTGGCAATGATTAAAACGGTTGTATCGGCTGGAATAGTATGTGTTTTATCAAACTGTAATGTTTGTATTATGAATCCTGTGTTCTGTAATTGTGTTGCCCAGTGGCTAACATCATGATTTGCATTTGTAAAAGGGCTACGCTCGCCATGCCACGTTAAAAAACGAATAATCCGTTGTGTGGGACGTAATAACGTTTGTAATGCACTACTTACATCTTGTTCAGTTAATTTCGTTGCGTGCTTTTGCACATGGGTTGTCTGTCCTTGATATTCCAGTAAAATTTCTCCATCTAACGTTACTTGCCGTTCTTTCACATCAGCGGGGGCTTTATATGGATCAATAAATTGGATTTGAATTGTAGGGTCATATCGTTGATAACGAAAAATAATATTTTCTATGGGTTCGCGCAAAGTTGGGTCATTACTGACATAAATACGAATATGTATGGGTTCAATAAACTGTGCAAGTAATTGTTGACTAACGCTTGATAAGGTGTAACGGTTATTATTAGTAAAATCAAAGACGGTGCTATAACGGACACTTAATAAGGCGGATAAAACCGCAATGATTAGGAGTAAACTTACGCCCAGTAAATAATGTAAACGGATTTTTAAGTAACGGAATTTCATTCAGTTTAGCTGTTGGTGGACGACAGAAAAGTATGGTTATTATGGGTCATGGCAAATGACTTGCAAAGCATAACAAGGGGATTAATATCTACTAATGCTTTATCATCCTTGAAAAAACGGGGGGAGCTGAACCCATAAGGATTTGTTGTTGGGGATACGATTAAATGAGGTGGTTGATAAAGTGAGATAGAACAATGTATTACTTATCTAATAAAAGAGAAATCTTTTTCATCGTTATAATTCAGACACCGTTGGTTTCTTATTAAAAAATGTTTAATTATTAAATAGTTATAACTACTTTATTAATTTTGCTTTATTAAAGACCATCCGTATGGTTTAAACAATTTTTTCCTTTCCTTAAGTGTTGTGAATCGTATGCACAGCATTATGACAACGTTAGGCATTTCTTATGAATAATATCCGTATTGCAATCAAATTTTTCTTACTCTCATTAACGACTATTAGCGCGCTTATTTTTGTAGGATTATTAGGCATTTATTATATTGATAAAACCTACGCATCATTAGGACGTATCTATAATACGGCGGATATGACCAATCAGATTATAAAAGGAATTGGCGTTCCGATTGAAAAAGTTCGTGAGCTGACTTTACAGATAGTTATGTCTCCAAGGACAGAACAACGAGTCGCTTTACAAGAGAAACATGGAATACTGGTAAATATTATTGAAAGTAAGTTACAAGATCACGAAAAAAATCTTTTAAAATACCGTAATGATGATAATGATATTGTTATATTACGCGAATTGAAAACAGCATGGCAGGACTATCTTCATGCGTCTAATCTCAGCATAGATTATGCTTTGCACAATCAACGAGAAGCTGCATTTATAAGTACAACTCAATTTGAGAATCAAGTATTTATCATGTTGCAAACAAAGCTGAGTAATTGGTTAGATGATCAAATTGAAGATGCAAATGCCTTATATGTTAGAACTTATGAACAATATCAAATAACTTATTGGATATCTTTGATTAGTATTGTATTTGCAGCCGCAATTGTATTCTTTTTTAGCTTTACTGTGGCGCGGAATATCAGTATTCCTTTGTTATCTGTCAAAAAACATTTACAAGCCATTGCACAAGGAAATCCACAAGTAACGCCATTAATCCATCAAGGAAAAGATGAAATCGCCGACATTGTAAATGCAACAGAACAATTGCGACAAACAATGGAATGGACTATTAATCAGGCAAATACTATCGCAGCAGGTAATTATTCGCAGAAAATTAATCCGTTATCCGCAGATGATAAACTCGGAACTGCGATTGCAAATATGAATCAGTCATTACGCAAGGCAACAACGCGAAATGAATTACAAGATTGGCTCAAAACAGGACAAACTGAATTAAACGACCAAATGAGTGGTGAGCAAGAATTAACCGTGTTAGCGCGAAATATCATCACCTTTTTAACCGTTTATTTGAATATGCAGGTTGGTTTATTCTATTTAGTCGTAGAACCGAATAAAAAACAAAAAATATACACACCTTATCTTAATTTATTAGCCAGTTATGCTTATCATAAACGTAAAGAATTAGCGAATAGTTTTGAGTTTGGTGAGGGGATTGTCGGACAGGTTGCCATAGAACGTGAACCACTTATTCTCACAGAAGTTCCTGAAGATTATATGTCTATACAGTCGGGATTGGGGAAATCTGTACCACGTACTATTATTGTTTATCCGCTGATTTATGAAGAAACGTTAAAAGGCGTTTTAGAATTAGGCTCTTTTAGGGCTTTGAGTGATGAACAACTGGAATTTTTAAAACAAGTTGCCCCTGCCGTCGCCATTGCGATTAATACCGCACAATCCCGTTTAGTCATGCAATCATTACTAGATGATAGTCAACGTCAAGCAGATGTTTTACAACAACAAACTGAGGAATTACAAACCCAAGCAGAAGAGTTACAAACCCAACAAGAAGAATTGCGCCAAGCCAATGAGGAGTTAGAAAACCGTACCCATGAGCTTGAATTACAAAAAGAATCTATTCATAAGCAAAATATTAGTTTAGAAAAAAGCCAAGAAGCAATTGAAAATAAAGCGCGTGAAGTAGAACAAGCCAGCCGTTATAAATCCGAATTTCTCGCCAATATGTCACACGAGTTGCGAACTCCTTTGAATAGTATGCTTATTTTGTCGCAATTATTAGCCAGTAATAAAGAAAATAATTTGACAGATAAGCAGGTGGAATATGCCCAAACTATTCGCAGTGCTGGAGCTGATTTATTAACCTTAATCAATGATATTTTGGATTTATCCAAAGTGGAGGCGGGTAAATTAGAAGTTCACGTAGAAAATATTGTCTTGGCGGACTTACTCAACGCAACACGCCTAAAGTTTCAACATGTAGCGGAACAAAAGCAGTTAGTTTTTACGGTTAAAATCGCCGAAAATGTGCCTGACATCGTATGTAGTGATGCACAACGCATTAAACAAATTATCAATAATTTATTATCTAATGCCTTCAAGTTTACTGAAAAAGGTAGCATAACGCTGTTTGTTGAACGCCCACAAATAGACGTGAGTCTTTATCAGCTTAATCCATTAAAATCTTTAGCTATCAGTGTGATTGATACAGGAATAGGGATTGCACCAGAAAAACATACATTGGTTTTTGAAGCCTTTCGCCAAGCAGATGGGACAACCAGCCGTCGTTTTGGCGGAACGGGTTTAGGGTTATCCATTTCGCGTCAATTGTCGCGTTTATTGGGTGGGGAGTTAATTTTAGACGCTACGACAAGCCTTGGTAATGGCAGTTGTTTTACTCTGTATTTACCCGAGCGTTTAGACGCAATACCCCGTGAACAATCAAATTATAATCCCCCCACTCCCGCCGTTATATTGCCTGCTCCTATGCCGTTGGTTGCGAGTAGTGACACATCATCTCCTGCATTTATTGATGCAGTCATGCCAGAAAAACAGGAAGTTACTGATGATCGTGATCACATTCAACCTAACGATAAATTTATTCTGATTATTGAAGATGACCCTACTTTTGCAAAATTATTACAAGAAATTGCTCAAGAAAAAGGATTTAAAGCATTGCTTGCGAGTGATGGCAAAGCGGGACTACAGTTAGCGCAGACATATCAACCACATGCCATTATCTTGGATGTCGGACTTCCGCTGATTGACGGTTGGACAGTGATGGAATGTTTAAAAGATAACGCAAACACACGGCACATTCCCGTACATTTCATGTCGGCAACAGATCAAGATAAGGACGCGCGACAAATGGGGGCAATTGGTTATTTATTAAAGCCCATTAGTATGGAAGAGTTAAGCGATTCGTTTAAACGGATTGAGCAGTTTATTGCCAAAACGCTAAAACATTTGCTCATTGTTGTCGATAATATGCAACATCGTCAGGCAATTAGTGAATATGTGGTGACACGTGATGTAGAAGTGAGTTACGCAGAAACCATGCTTAAAGCATTACAGAGTTTGCAAACACTGGATATTGATTGTGTTATTGTTGATATTGATGTTGCAAATGATGAGGGATTACGCTTGTTAGAGCAGTTAAACCAAGTGGAAAATATGCCTTATCCGCCTGTAATTGTCTATGCTAATCGTGAATTAACATCGAATGAAGAACAGCGTTTAGCACATTGTAGTCAGCATCTGACTATCAAATCTGTTTATTCGCCTGAGCGTTTATTGGATGAAGCCACCCTTTTTTTGCATCAGGTAGCTGCTCATCTTCCCCAAGAAAAGCAAGCTATTTTATGTCAGATTCATGATAAAGCACTTATATTAAAGGGTAAAAAAGTATTAATTGCTGATGATGATATGCGCAATACATTTGCATTAGGAACAGTATTAGAAAAAAATAATATGCTGGTTATTATTGCTAAAAATGGTAAAAAAGCCCTAGAAATTTTGCAAGAGCAACATGATATTGATATTGTATTAATGGATATTATGATGCCAGAAATGGATGGATATGAAGCAATGCGACAAATTCGTGCGCAACCCACTTTTCGCAAATTACCTATTATCGCGCTAACCGCTAAAGCGATGAAGGGCGATAGAGTAAAAGCCATTGAAGCGGGGGCTAATGATTATCTTTCTAAACCTGTTGATGTGGATAAATTAATTTCATTACTGCGTGTTTGGTTATATCGCTAAAAATCGCATATATCAGGGTAATTCTAAGGGATTATATAAGCGTTCATATTCAGCAATAGCATAACGGTCGGTCATACCCGCTATATAATCGGCTGTTGCACGCGCACGCCCTGAGTCGTTGCCTAACAGCTCTTGTAAGCGTTTGACTTCTGTTTGTGTCTCCGTCGGCAGTAAACGTGCGTCATTATTAAACGCCTCAAATAAGCCATTAATGACCCGACGCGCTTTAAATGCCATCCGTTGTACACGGTAATGTTGGTACATTTGTGTTCGTAAAAATTGCTTTAATTCTAGGTGTTTCTCATACATTGCTGCACTTAATGTCAGCATACTTTCTTCTTTGGCGCGAACATCGTCAATACTTTTCGGTTGCAATGTTTCTAACTGGGTGGAGCTGGTTTCAATTAAATTCGCAATTTGTTCGCCTATCATACGACGGATAGTTTCATGAATAATCCGTCGTTGAGGTAATATTGACCATTGCATCATCACATCAGTGTAATGATCATTAAATAGACGTTGTTCGCGTAATTGTTGAATACTGACTAATTTTGCACGTAGCGCATCGTCAATATCATGATTGTTATAAGCAATTTCATCACATAAATTAGCAATTTGTGCTTCTAAACTGGGCTGGGTGCGAGGTTCGTATAAAAAGCGCGAGGCAACGCGCCCTAATAGCTTTGCTTGTTTAGATGAGCAGTGTTTTAAAATACCTTCGCGTACTTCAAAAGTAAGATTTAATCCCCGAAAAGCGGGGTAATGGTCTTCTAATTCGTCAACAATTCGCAAGGCTTGTAGATTGTGTTCAAAACCGCCAAATTCTTTCATACATTGGTGCAATGCGTCTTGTCCTGCATGACCAAACGGGGTATGTCCAATATCATGCGCAAGTGCTATGGCTTCGGTTAAATCTTCATTCAAGCTCAAACTGCGGGCAACAGTACGACTTAGTTGTGCTACTTCTAAAGAATGGGTTAGGCGAGTACGGAATAAATCGCCTTCATGATTCACAAATACTTGGGTTTTATATTCTAAGCGGCGAAAGGCTGCCGAGTGAATAATTCTATCTCTATCTCTTTGATAATCAGTACGATATTGTGAAGGCGACTCCAGATGTTGCCGTCCTAAGGAAAGGCTTTCATGCGCTGCGTAGCGGGCAAGAGAACCCTTGTAAAATATCATGTTGCAATCTCCTGCTGACCTACTTGGAGCGTTTTTTGTAGTAATGCAGGGTCGTATTGGTCGGTAAGCAGTGATAAGCCTAATTTTTGCATAAGTACAAGACGGACTTTGCCATCACGGACTTTTTTATCAACTTGCATACGTTGCCACATATCAGCAGGGGTCATATTGGCAGGTATAGTGGTAGGTAGTTGAAAGCGTTTAATTAAGCGCGCAACCCGTACCACATCTTCGTTACTTAACCAACCCATTGTAGCGGAAAGTCTTGCCGCGAGTACCATTCCTATGGCGATTGCTTCCCCATGTAAATAAGTGCCGTAACCCATGCTGGTTTCAATGGCATGTCCAAATGTATGACCCAAGTTCAACAGGGCGCGCACTCCTGATTCTTTTTCATCTAGGCTTACGATGCGGGCTTTACTTTGACAAGAACGGGCTATTGCATAATTCAGTGCATCAGCATCCCGTTTGAGCAGTAATGTAACGTTATTTTCTAGCCATTGTAAAAAAGCAATATCATCAATTAAGCCGTATTTAATCACTTCAGCAAAGCCTGCACTTAATTCACGGTCTGGCAGGGTATTCAGTGTATCTGTGTCAATCACTACGCATTGTGGTTGATGAAACGCGCCTATCATATTCTTACCAAGCGCGTGATTTACACCTGTTTTTCCGCCAACAGAGGAATCTACTTGTGCAAGTAAGGTGGTTGGTATTTGGATAAAATTAACACCACGTTGATAACAGGCGGCCGCAAACCCCGTCATATCGCCAACAACACCGCCGCCCAATGCAACGAGCGTTGCTTGGCGGTCAAATTTTTCGGAGAGCAAACCATCAAAGACTTGATTAAGCACGTCTAGGGTTTTGTATTGTTCACCATCAGGTAAAATCACTGCTTCGATATTCAGCCCTTGAAAAGCAGGGAGAATTTTCTCTAAATACAGGGGTGATACCGTTTCATTACTGACAATCATCACTTGTTTACCCTGTACATAGGGTTGAATCAGTTCTGGATTGCCTAGTAAATTTTGTCCAATAAAAATAGGATAGCTACGTTCACCCAAGTTAACGGTTACTGTTTTCATAAGTCTTGCGTGGGGTCTATGCGTTTCAGGATGAATTTAACGACTTGTTTTACCGTATGGTGTTCGGTATCAACGACTAAATCGGCAACGGATTTGTAGAAGGGGTGACGTTCGTTAAAAAGCGTTTCTAAGCGTTCACGGGGGTTGGTGTTTTCTAATAGTGGACGGTTACGACTATGAGCGGTGCGTTTCAGCAGTTCTTCAATAGACGCATGGAGATAAACAACTAAGCCGCGATCTTGTAAACAGTTACGATTTTCTGGGTTTAAGACAGCACCGCCCCCTGTCGCAAGCACTATGCCTTTTTGTGCCGTGAGTTCTGCAATCATGGCGGCTTCGCGTTTACGAAAACCCGCTTCTCCTTCCACTTCAAAAATCAGGGAAACAGAGGCACCTGTACGCTCTTCAATTTCTTTATCACTGTCTTTAAAAGGAACTTCTAAAGCGGCAGCCAGTTGTCGTCCAATAGTTGTTTTTCCAACCCCCATTAAACCCACTAAAAAAATATTGTTATGTTGTTTGAATTCAGCAGACACTTTTAAATTACCTTAAATCGATTTTATGTGGTGATAGGAATGTTCTTTAAATGACGTTTTATGTGTGAATAGATGTTGTATATCAATGTATTAAAGTTTAATTAAGCGGTGGTAGATGTCATGCAATTGCGTCTAAACCACTAACAACTTAACGATGATAAGGCAATTAATCAAGATTCACCCATAAATTACGTCCATATTAACCCATTACAAGTTCAGTACACAGGCACTTTATAAGGTGCGCCCGCGACTTCTCGCACCAATTTTGGGACTAAATATCCTGAAAGTTGACAGCGCAGGCTTTCTAATAATCCTTGAGCGGTTTCAAGACTTATTTCAAAATGCGCGGTTCCTTGCGCACGATCCAACACGTTTAAATAATAGGGCATGACCTTAGCGTGAAAGAGTTGTTCACTCAGTTGAACTAAAGTTTCTGCCGTGTCATTGACCCCTTTTAACAAAACGGTTTGATTTAACAGGGTAACGCCTGCACGATTTAAGCGGTGTAATGCGTCAATGACGTGTAAATCAAGTTCGTTAGGGTGATTCGTGTGTACAACTAGCAAGGATTGTAAACGGCTAGTGGTTAATAATGTTAGTAAATCATCCGTTATTCGTTCAGGCAATACAATGGGTAAACGGCTATGTATTCGCAAACGCTGGATGTGTGACACGCTTGCTAAGCGTTGCACGAACTCAGCAAGGCGTTTGTCTGTCAAGGTTAAGGGGTCGCCACCGCTTAAAATAACTTCTTTAATATCGGTATGCGCTTGTAAATATTCCCAAACGGCAGGTTCTCGCAAGGGGTGTGCGTCAGCATAGGCAAAGTGTTGGCGAAAGCAATAACGACAATGCACAGCACACGCGCCTGTGGTGATTAGTAATACACGCCCTTGATATTTATGTAATAATCCCGTAACTTTTTCTGATTGTTGGTCGCCTACAGGGTCTAGCGTAAAGCCTGCAACTTTATCTTGTTCTGTCACAAGGGGTAATACTTGACGTAACAAGGGGTCGTTTGGGTCAGCTTTGCGCATTCTTGCAACATAACCACGCGGGACACGCAGGGCAAAGCGGGCAGGATTATAGACGGTCGTTAATAAGCTCGTGGGTAAATCTAGTTGTTTGAGTAAGGTTGCGGGGTCACGAACAGCGTGTTGAAGCTCTGTTTGCCAAGGAGTTTGTGGTAAGTTTTGCACAAAGGTTAAAGAATTCATCATAAACAACTGTATCACCGAGCCAAACCGTTTGTTAAAGAAAACTCACCATTATTACACGTAAGCATCCGTTATGGTTGTTGACCGATTCATCGCGCCTAAAGTCATCGCCATAATGGCCATTCGCACGGCAATACCGTTGCTTACTTGCTGTAAAATCACTGAACGACTGCCATCTGCGACAGAAGACGCAATTTCTACACCACGATTAATTGGGCCTGGGTGCATAACTATTGCGTCGGGATGTGCAACATCGACATCTTCTTCTGTTAAACCATAGTATTGAAAATATTCGTGTTCATTAGGTAATAACGCGCCTTGCATCCGTTCTTTTTGTAACCGTAACATAATGATAACATCAACATCTTTCAAGCCTTCTCGTAGGTTGTGAAAGATTTGTACGCCGAGGGTTTGAATGTTTTTTGGAATAAGTGTTTTCGGGCCGACAACGCGAATTTCTGCTACCCCTAAGGTATTTAACGCATGGATTTCTGAGCGGGCTACTCGTGAATGCAGAATATCGCCGACAATAGCGATGCGCAACTGGGTAAAATCGCCTTTATGTTTACGGATGGTAAAGACATCTAACATGGCTTGGGTGGGGTGTTCATGTCGTCCATCACCTGCATTGATAATGCTGATGTGGGGGGAAACATGTTGTGCAATAAAATGTGCAGCTCCCGCTTGGTCATGGCGCACGACAAACATATCGCAGTGCATCGCTTCTAAATTATGCAGCATATCAATCAATGTTTCCCCTTTACTGGTGGAGGAGGCACTGATATTGAAGTTTAAAATATCGGCGGATAGGCGTTTTGCGGCTAATTCGAAGGTGGTACGGGTGCGTGTACTGGGTTCAAAAAATAGATTAATAATGGTTTTACCACTGAGTAAGGGAATCTTTTTAACAACTTGTTCACTAAACCCAGAAAAAAATTCGGCATTATCTAATATTTCTAACAGTAATTCACGTTTTAATCCTTCTATGCCTAAGAAATGTTTTAAACGTCCATTTTTATCAAGTTGTATTGCATTCATTCAGGATTATTCCGTGTTAGCGTGTTCTACAAACCATGTTTCTAAAATGACTTGAGCGGCAACGGCATCTATACCGGGTTTGGTTCTACTTTTGCTTTTAGCGGAAAAGCGTTCACTGAGTGCTTGTTCGGCGGCAACGGATGAGAGCGTTTCATCAATCAAATCGACGGGTAGATTATAACGCGCCTGTAGGGCTTCGCTAAAGTGACGTGCTGCAATTGTCGTTTCACTACTCACGCCAACCGTTAGCGGGACACCTACAATCAAGCGTTGTGGTAGCCATTCCTGAATTAGCGCGTGAATTTTTACCCAATCGGGTTCGTTATATTTATCGCAAGGAATGACTACCAATGGACGGGCAGAAGCGGTAAATGTTTGTCCAACAGCAACGCCTATGCGACGTGTGCCATAGTCAAAAGCTAAAAGCGTTAAATAGCGATTTGCACTCATGAATGTAGATAATCAACTATGCCCAGCTTCACTGGAAAGTAGGTTTAAATCAATCCCTAACTTACTTGCGGCGGCTTTCCACCGTTTTTCAGGGGGGGTATTAAAAATAATGTTGTTATCTGCGGGAATGCTTAACCATGCGTTAGATAATAACTCTTTTTCTAACTGCCCTGCCGACCAACCTGCATATCCTAAGGCAATTAATATTTGTTTAGGCCCTTCACCTTTAGCAATTGCGGCAAGAATATCGCGAGAGGTGGTAATGCCTAATTCACCAACGGTGAGCATAGCATCCCATTCACCGATAGGGCTGTGGAGTACAAATCCGCGTTCACGCTGTACAGGGCCGCCTTCAAACACAGGGAGAAACACAGAAGAGTGGTCAGTCACCGTAATACTCATGTGACGTAAAACATCCCCTAAATCAACATCTGAAATTGGACGGTTGATAATAATACCCATCGCGCCTTCCGCATTATGCGTACAAATATACGTGACGGTCTGATGAAAATTGGGGTCTGCTAGGGTAGGCATCGCAATCAAAAAATGATTGTTCAGATAAGTAGTTTCTAGCATTGCGTAGTATCCATTACAGGTAGAAGTCAAATTGACCTATTTAAAAACAAGCACACGTCATAAGCAAGGGAATAGGCGAAAATACTGATACGGTTTATTGTAACTTTTCCGTCCAGAAAACGTGCAGATTTTGGCAGTAGCAGACAAGAAAGAACGAGAACAAGAATTATCTTGCTTATTCAATACTGTCGCAAAAAATAAACATTTCTAATGTGTATTTAACCCGTTATTTAAAAACTCCCAAGTACGGGTAATATAAAGAATATCTGTGTCTTTGCGAATTTCTTCTGACAAGGGGGCAAATGGGGCGGACAAATGGACAATGCGCAAAGCAGAATCGTCTATCAGTGCATTGCCTGATGATTTACGGATATGGACTTCATTAATTGACCCATCTTTATTAATTGCAACTTCCAAAATCAAACTTCCTGAAATACCCAATTGTCTTGCTTCTAAGGGATAATGCAACGTACCAATCCGTTCAACCCGTAATCGCCAACTATCCATATAACTTGCGTATTTATATTCTCGTGTGCTTGCCCCGATGAATGTTTTACGCGGATTTTTCGCATAGTTCTCTATCTTTTTATCTAATTCCGCTTGTAAACTGGCTAAGGATGCGCGGACGTTCATAATCATCGTCGTATTGGGAACATCAGGGGATAATACGGTAGTTTCCAGCGCGTCGCCGTTCAACGTTGATGGTTCTTGTGCAGGATTGAGCCGTTGCGCACTCGCAACCTGAAAGCTAGAGGGGGCGTTAACGGTTAATTGTTCAACTTGTGGGTCAGGTGTTGCACTTGCCGCAATTTGAGGTTCTGGTGGGGTAACAACTAAATTAGCGACTTCATCAGGAAACGGTGCTACAACAGGGGTTGAAGGACGTTCCTGTGCCTTTTCTACGACACCACCCGATTGTTGATTTGCCTGAGCTAGAAACTTAGCATTATCAGGTGCTTTCTCTGTGCTTTTCTGTACTAACACCACATCCATAATATGATTTTTCATATCAGAATTGTTTTTTGGTGCTGTAAAACTCACGGCATATAACATGCACAAATGAAACAGTGTCGCGACAAACGACATGACAATCAAACGTTCTGTTGACGGCTCAATCACAATAGGGGGTAAAGAACTCATAAATATTGCAACATCTTGTTGGAGAAAATTATTGTTAGCTTAACAAATCTAAGGTATGGAAGGTACTTTTTTGAGTATCTGTTTAAGTTTACCGCCTAATTCAATCTTTTTTTTGAACAAGTTATTTTATAATACCCACTTGTCGTTATGACCATCCGTGTAGAGCATTACGTTTATGAACTGGATAAAAAAAACTAGCATGGTCTTTTTTGACCTACTAAAACAAGGGCTTTCTCCCACACAATTAGCACTCTGTATTGCATGGGGCGTACTATTAGGCGTTATGCCCATGTTAGGCGTATCAACACTGTTATGTGTTTTTATTGCTTATTTTTTTGGCTTAAATCAAGTTGCCATTCAACTGGCTAACTATCTGGCTTATCCATTGCAACTTACTGGATTTTATGTTTTTAACTTACTAGGCGCGCAAGTTGTTTTCACGAATAATCATCTTACCTTAGACCTGCTTTATCATTTGCTAGAAAGTAACTTACATTTATTATTAGAAAATTTTGGGGTTTTCATTATACAAGCCTTCATCGGCTGGGTTATTAGCGCGCCTTTCGTTTTTCTTAGTATTTATCTACTGTGTCTTGGGTTATTCACCCGACTCATCACACGTAAACCCCTTAATCCGCCTACTAAACACCCCGAATGCTGAGGGAAAACGCATGAAACAATGGATGAAAAGTTATGGATTTATCCTAATTAGTATGATTAGCCTAAATCAAGCTATTGCGGCTAACCTGACGGAGCAACGACTGCAATTTCAAACAATATACGAAGCAATTCAAGCAAAAGACGATGCTCGTTATCAAACACTGCTAAAAAATTTACAAGACTACCCGATTACACAATATCTCGAATACTTATGGCTGAGCGACCATCTAAATAATCACACCGATATTCAAAACTTCCTAACCCATTATGCAGACAGTCCCATTGCACCACGCCTGCGCCGCGCATGGCTTAACCAATTGATTAAAGAAAACGATTGGCAACGCTTTATTCAGGCTTACACCCCACAAAATAATATTTTACTGCAATGTCAATACTTAAGTGCGGTTTTACGTCAACAAGGAAAACTATCAACAACCCTAATTACCGAAGCACAAAATCTTTGGGTTGTCGGTAAATCACAACCTAGCGTTTGCGACCCCATTTTTAAATATCTCAATGAACAAAAACAACTCTCAACAGCATTACGTTGGCAACGTATCCGTAATGCAGCCGCTGCAGGTAATCTTAAACTCGCTATTAGTGTCGCAAAAACCTTAGATAAAGAAGCACAACGCTGGGTAAACTACTGGGCAAAGATGCACGAAACCCCTAACGATACCCTAGCAAGCGTTGATTATCCAGATACACCCATCGTGCGCGAAATTATTGTGCATGGTATAAAACAACTAGCACGCACAAATGCAGAAGCAGCCTATCAACACTGGCAAACACTGCAAACACAATACCAATTTACCCCAGACGACCGCGATACTGTGATATATACCCTTGCATTACGCGCCAGTTGGCAAGAATCCTCACAAGCCATTAACTACTTATTACAAGTCGATAAATCCTCTATTGACGAGGTTTTACGCCAAGTCGCCTTACAAACCAGCCTTGCTTTACAAGATTGGGCATCACTACTCAAGCTTGCCCCCTTATATGCCACAACAGACGGCAAAGACTGGCAATATTGGCAAGCACGCGCTTTAGAACAACAAGGTGAAACCGCACAAGCAAAAGCGATTTACCAAATACTTGCACAAGAACGTGAATATTACGGGTTCTTATCCGCCGACCGACTACAACAACCCTATCAATTTAATGATGAAGCCCTAAATGTAACCGCTAACGACCTTGCGACCTTACAAAAGAACAATAATATTCTCAACGCACGCGAATTGTACTACGTCGGAATGGAAGAATTTGCCCGTTTAGAATGGCGTATTGCCATCGACAACTTATCCACAGAACAACTTAAAGTAGCCACGGCACTGGCCAACGAATGGAATTGGTACTATGAAACCATCGTAACCGCTGCCAAAGCCAAAGCCTTTAATGCCCTCACTCTACGCTTTCCAACGCCCTATTATGATGTTGTAACACGCTACGCAGCAGAACAAAATTTAAACCCTGCATGGGTTTACGCCATTATTCGCCAAGAAAGCGCATTTAACCAACAAGCACGCTCCTCTGCTAACGCGCTAGGACTAATGCAACTATTACCCGCAACCGCACAAGAACAAGCAAAACGCCTCGGTGTAACCCTCAATAATCAAGCAGACATCTACCAGCCAGAACTAAACGTACAACTAGGAACAGGCTATTTACAACACCTACTCAACAAACTAGATAACAACCTCATTTTAGTTACCGCCTCCTACAATGCAGGATTATCGCGCGCGCGAAAATGGACAGAAAAATATGGTTGTTTACCCCCCGATATTTGGATTGAACTTATTCCCTTTAAAGAAACCCGAAGTTATGTAGAAAATATCATGAGCTACACACCTATCTTCGAATGGCGACTATTAGGGAATGACAAACTCTCCCCCATGCCCCTACAAGCCATTAATAAAATCGGGGGATGCTAAACCACAGCACACAATCCATCTAAAATGCCACCAGAAAACACATCATCTGGTGGCTATCTTGACGTATTTACAGGATGTTGCTGAATAAAATACTCTCTATGACACATACTATATTTATCCTATAAATAGCTTATCAGTCATAAACCTTAAGGAGACTCACATTATGTCCCGTTACTTCAACCCCTACACCGACTTTGGCTTTAAAAAACTCTTTGGTGAAGAAGCCAACAAAGACCTATTAATCGACTTTTTAAATCAGCTATTGCCCGCACACCATCAAATTCAATCATTACAATTTAAAAATACCGAAAAACTACCGCTTTACCCTGATGACCGTAAAGCCTTTTTTGATATTTACTGCACCAGTCCCTCAGGAGAACATTTTATTGTAGAAATGCAACGCGCCCGCATAGACTTTTTTAAAGACCGCTCGCTGTACTACATTACCTTTCCCATTCAAGAACAAGCTAAAAAAGGCGTATGGGATTTCAAATTATCCACCGTATATTTTGTTGCAATATTAGA
Organism: Beggiatoa leptomitoformis; assembly: GCF_001305575.3. Classification (NCBI taxonomy): domain Bacteria; kingdom Pseudomonadati; phylum Pseudomonadota; class Gammaproteobacteria; order Thiotrichales; family Thiotrichaceae; genus Beggiatoa; species Beggiatoa leptomitoformis. The sequence goes on along the minus strand of NZ_CP012373.2, from coordinate 4,076,652 downwards.
CTGCATTATTGAAGAACCAAATGACCCACTAAAATTTCGCCAATATGTCAGCTTAAAAGACCAAGATGGCGAGCTATTTTGTGACAAACTCCATTTCTGTTTTTTACAAATGCCCTTATTTGATAAGAAAGCCGAAGAGTTAGAAAATCATTTTGAAAAATGGGTATTTTTCTTGAAAAATTTAGCTGATTTTGAAGAAATCCCACGAATTCTTAACGAACCCGTCTTTCAAAAAGCCTTTGAAATTGCTGAATTATCAAACTTAAAGCCCAATCAAGCGCGACAATACCAAAAAAGTTTAATGAACTACTGGTCAAATAAAGCCGTATTAGATACCGCATTTGCTGAAGGAAAAGAAGAAGGTATCATCGAGGGAATCGTATTAGGAAAAGAAGAAGGTATCATCTTAGGAAAAGAAGAAGGCATCATCTTAGGAAAAGAAGAAGGCATCATTGAGGGAATTGTATTAGGCGAACGACAAGCTAAACGAGAAATAGCTAAACAACTAAAAACACAAGGTTTGCCCCTAGAAACCATCATGCAGGTCACAGGACTTTCCAAGCAAGAAATTGAAGATTAAAGAAATTTTTATGTCTCGCCATTCTGCCCATAATCTAGACAAAACACGACAACGCCAAATGCGTTTAATGAACTACTGGTCAAATAAAGCCGCATTAGATACCGCATTTGCTGAAGGAAAAAAAGAAGGTATCATCGAGGGAATCGTATTAGGCGAACGACAAGCTAAACGAGAAATAGCTAAACAACTAAAAATACAAGGATTTACTTTAGAGCTTATCACCCAAATAACAGGGCTTTCTCAAGCAGACATCGACTAAACAGCCAACGCTTAAAACAGACATATCATTAATATTCGTTGTAATTCTGACTATCAACGAATACATCCCCTTTTCACCTTATCCCGCTTGCGTTATTCTTACCCATTTCTTTGTTTTAGCATACGGAATCATTAAATTAACCATGCACGCACAATATAGCCCTGAGAGCATTGAAGCCGACGTTCTACACCATTGGGAAACCGAACAATCTTTTAAAGCTGTTGAAAAACCCAATCAAGAAAAATTTTACTGTCTCTCAATGTTCCCCTACCCCAGTGGACGGCTACACATGGGGCATGTGCGTAATTACACCATCGGCGATGTTATCGCGCGCTATCAACGCATGTTAGGCAAAAATGTTCTGCAACCAATGGGCTGGGATGCATTCGGACTACCCGCAGAAAATGCCGCCATACAAAATAAAGTTGCGCCCGCCAAATGGACATATGAAAACATCGCCTACATGAAAAACCAGTTAAAACGGCTAGGCTTTGCCTACGACTGGGATAGAGAAATAGCCACCTGCAATCCTAACTATTACCGCTGGGAACAATGGTTTTTTATTCAACTCTATAAAAAAGGTCTTGTTTACAAAAAAACATCCCCCGTCAACTGGGACCCCGTTGACCACACCGTTTTAGCCAATGAACAAGTTATTGATGGACGGGGCTGGCGGTCTGGCGCACTGGTTGAACGGCGCGAGATACCCCAATGGTTTTTAAAAATTACCGATTATGCCCAAGAACTACTCGACGGCTTAGACGATTTAGTCGACAAATGGCCCGATGCTGTGCGCACCATGCAACGCAACTGGATAGGACGCTCTGAAGGCGTAGAAATCCACTTTAGCGTCGAACAAGACACCCTTAGCGTTTACACCACCCGCCCTGATACCCTGCTCGGCGTAACCTACGTCGCCATTGCCGCAGAACACCCCCTAGCCCAACAAGCCGCAGAAAATAACCCGACTTTAAAAGCCTTTCTCCACGACTGCTCACAAACCCAAACCGCCGAAGCCGCGTTAGAAACTATGGAAAAATTGGGCATGGACACAGGCTTACGTGCCACCCATCCCATCACAGGACAAACAATACCTATTTGGGTTGCTAACTTCGTCTTAATGGGATACGGCACAGGCGCGGTCATGTCCGTTCCTGCCCATGACCAACGCGATTATGAATTTGCACAAAAATATAACCTACCCATTCTGTCAGTCATTCAACCCTTAAACGGTGGTGCAATACCTGACAACATGGCCATGACAGACAAAGGTATTTTAATCAACTCAGGCGAATTTACAGGCTTAAACTCCGAACAAGCCTTTATTAAAATTGCCGAATGGTTAGAAGCCAAAAATTTGGGACAACGGCGCGTCAACTACCGCCTGCGCGACTGGGGCGTATCTCGTCAACGCTACTGGGGATGTGCTATCCCCATGATTGAATGTCCCCACTGTGGCACAGTCCCCGTGCCAGAAACGGATTTACCCGTATTACTGCCCGAAGATGTTGAAGTCACAGGTGCAGGCTCACCCCTCAAAAAAGACCCCAACTTCTACCAAATCAAATGCCCAACCTGTGGTGCGGACGCACAACGCGAAACAGACACCTTCGACACCTTCATGGAATCCTCATGGTACTACGCCCGTTATGCCTCTTCTGACTGCAAAACCAACATGTTAGATGAACGTACTAACTACTGGCTACCTGTTGACCAATACATCGGTGGCATAGAACACGCCATTCTACACCTGCTTTACGCCCGTTTTTTTCAGCGATTAATGCGTGATTTAGGACTAGTCAAAGATGCCGAACCATTTAGCCGCTTACTCACACAAGGCATGGTTATTGCCGAAACCTTCTACCGTGATGAAGAAGGCGGGAAAAAACAATGGATTAATCCAGCCGATGTTGATTTACAACTCGACGACAAAGGTCGCCCACTCAGCGCGGTTTTAAAAACTGACAGGCTACCCGTGATTATTGGCAACACCGAAAAAATGTCCAAATCCAAAAACAACGGCGTTGACCCACAAGCAATGATAGAACACTACGGCGCGGACACAGTACGCTTATTCATCATGTTTGCCTCTCCGCCCGAACAATCTTTAGAATGGTCGGATGCAGGCGTAGAAGGAGCGCACCGCTTCTTAAAACGCCTCTGGAAACAAGTCAACGACCACGTAGAAAAACAACCCATTCCCGCCCTAGCACTCGCCAGCTTAAACGAAACTGAACGGACATTGCGCCGCCATGTACATGAAACAATCACTAAAGTTAGTGACGATATTGGACGGCGTTACACCTTTAACACCGCCATTGCTGCCTGCATGGAATTGTTAAACCACCTAAGCCGTGCCGAAGACAGCCCCCAAGTCCGTGCAATCACCCAAGAAGGATTAGAAGCCGTCGTCATCATGCTATCGCCCATAGTGCCTTTTATCACCCAAAAACTCTGGGAAGGCTTAGGACATCAAAACCTACTCGTTAATATCCCATGGGTAAAAGTGGACGAAAGCGCGTTAATCCGCACAGAAGTAGAAATGGTAGTACAAGTTAATGGTAAGCTACGGAGTAAACTCACGATTTCCACCAATGCCGACCAAAAAACCGTTGAAAATATGGTGTTAAACGACCCTACAGTGATTCGTTTTATGGAAGGAAAGGCCGTGAAAAAAATAGTATTTGTACCGCATAAATTGGTCAACGTCGTAGTAGGATAGTTCTTTGAAAAAGCCCTGCGCTAAGTAGGGCTTTTATATACAAAACCCGTTTGAAGTCCTCTAAATAATCATTAAACTGACCAAACATATTCTAAGTACCCAAAATCTTTCCAACATTTCAATTCACTCCCTAAAACTCCCGCTTTACTAAAGACGAAAAGACACCCCCAACATATAGCAACAGTACTATAAAAAGATTAAATAGAATTCAGTAAAAAGAGCTCATCAATAGAACAATGTTGTTGTTTACGGAGAGTCTTAGCCTGAGCCCATTTATGCTCAATAGGATTTAAATCCGGCGAATAAGGCGGTAAATATTCCAAGAGATGCCCAGCGTCTAAAATAGCCTGCTGAATGTCACTACGTTTATGAAAAGTGGCGTTATCCATCACAATGACAGAATTCTGAGGGAGTTTAGGAAGTAAGTCTTGGGTTATCCAAGCGAAAAAGACATCGGAATTAATCGCCCCAGAAACTAAAGAGACGGTTAATAAACAAAAATTGAGCAAAGCCCCGATGACATTAGTACGTCCCTTTGCATTCCAATCTTGCGTGCCAGAACAACGTTTGCCGATAGGGGCATAACCAAAACGGCGTGGCATATCATGAGCAAAACCACTTTCATCGATAAAAACAATTTGCCTATCAGATTGTTTATAACGGTTCATTTTGTTTTGAAAGACTTGCCGTGCTTCGGGGTTGGCTTTGGGATGTTTGAGGGTTTTTTTTACGGCTAATCCCTAGACGTTTTAACGCATGGCGAATCCCGCCTTCCGTAATCCCAAAACGGGCTGCGCGTTCATAATGGTAAGCATCGGGGTATAATGCAACATCTTGTTTTAGGGCTTCCATGTCTATTTTAGTTGGTCTGTTACGTGTCCCTTTGGCTTCCAATACTTTGCTCCACCTGACGACGCTTGCGATGGCTATTTGAAAGCGTTTCGCTACCGCTGCTAGGGTGAGATTTTCTTCTTGTTTCACTTTTAATACTTTTCTACGGAAATCTATTGAATAGGTCATTTCTTATCCTCTTTTTAAAATATGGTTACTATAGTTCTTGCTACAAAAATTAATCTGTATTGTCCAACTATTTTCATCGTTTTTAACCTTAAACCCGAACCTGTGGCATACAAAAATTTTTGATAAAAGCATCTAAATACAAGCAATTATTTTAAAAATTAATCACTAATTCAACAATGGTATATTTATATTTTTTAAGGGTATAAAAACATCGTCTAATGCACGACGATTAACTCTGTTAGTCTTTAGCGGGATTATTTACCCTCCGTTTAAAGAACCGCATATATGCTGACAGAAATTACCCAAAAAACCTTTAATGAATTACTCAAAACTGCTCAACGAGATGAACTAATTTGGATGAGTGGTTTTCTCAGTGGTTTGGTCGCACGCGATTCGCTCGCATTCACCACACCCAATTTACCAACAACAAACGCGACAACAACCACACTCGCGCCCACCCTAGCCTTAAGCCAATGCACCCTCGTTTTTGGTACAGAAACAGGCAACGCCAAACGGGTAGCGACAGAACTCAGTACCCAACTGAAAAAACACGGTACACAAACCAAACTCAAAGGCTTAGACCAATATCGCTTAAGCGATTTAGCAAAAGAAACGCACTTAATCGTTGTCATCAGCACACAAGGCGAAGGCGAACCGCCCGCCGCTGCCCGTAAATTCTACGATTACTTATATCAAACAGCCGATTTAAACCTAAGCAAATTACACTTTGCCGTTATTGGATTAGGTGATTCCGCTTACCCCTTATTCTGCAAAGCCAGCGAAGATGTCGACGCACAATTAGCCGCGCTTGGCGCACAACGGTTATTCCCGCTACGACAATGTGATACCGATTTTGAACCCGAAGTTCAAAACTGGTTAACCGAATTTACCCAAACCGTCATCTACAGCAACAGCGCACCTACAGCCTTACCCGCTGGGCAAACCACCGCTCGTATAGGAAAAAAGAACTATACAGGCACGATTTTAACCAACCTCAATTTAAACGACCGAGACTCTAATAAAGAGACTTATCATATTGAAATTGAATCAGAAGATGAAATAATTTACCAAGCAGGCGATTCCTTAGGCTTAGTACCCCATAATTCCGCTGAAACAGTAGAAGCGTTACTAACCAAACTCAGCTTAAACCCCAATGATTCAATAGAATACAAAGGGACAACTTACGGCGCGAAACAATTATTCACAGAAAAACTAAACGTGCAATATTTGCCCGAGCGTGTGATTCAAGCCTATGCCCGTCTTACCGCGCAAACGATACCAGCGGAACGAATGGATTTACTAGCACTACTAACCCGCTATCCAACGGATTTTACGAACAAACGTTCTGAAATCATCGCCAGTTTAGAAGCAACACCGCCGCGTTTATATTCTATTTCTTCTTCCCCGCTTGCCCATGGCAATAACGAAATACACATAACCGTCAGTCGTCATCAATTCAAAACCCCTGCGGAAAATGGGGCATTAATTGAAAAATATGGTTTTTGTTCCAACTACCTAGCACAACTGCCAGAAGGTACAAATTTTAGCTTTTATATCCAAGCTAATCATGAATTTAAATTACCAACACCCGAAACAGACATTATCATGATAGGGCCGGGTACTGGCATCGCGCCCTTCCGTTCCTTCCTCTTTGAACGGGAAGCCCGTGGAGATTCAGGGCGTAATTGGTTATTCTTCGGAGAACAACACTTTAGCAGTGATTTTCTTTATCAAACCGAATTACAAACCCTACTAGAAACAGGCGTTTTAACCCGCTTAAATACCGCTTTTTCGCGTGACCAAGCACAAAAAATTTATGTACAACATAAGTTACTACAACAAGCAGAAGACGTTTTTAACTGGCTAGAAGCAGGCGCAGTTTTATACCTTTGCGGGGCTAAAGACCCAATGAGTGTTGACGTAGAAAATGCGTTAATTCAAATCATTGCCGAACGCTCTCAGCGTTCACCAGAACAAGCACGGGCTTATTTAGATAACCTGCACGAACAAGGGCGTTATCACAAAGACGTATATTAAGCCTAGAAATGCTATTTTTGCTATTTACCTACTGAATTAAATACGTATTATGTCAAAGACTCCTCAAGAATCCGCTGTTGAAAAAATTAAAAAAGCCAGTCGTGGCTTGCGTGGTACGATTGTCGAAAGCCTTGCTGATGAGCATACAGGCGCAATTCGCGAAGACGACCAAAACCTGATTAAATTTCATGGAATGTATATCCAAGACGACCGTGACCGCCGTGAAGAACGCGCCACGAAAAAACTGGAACGTTTATATTCCTTTATGATACGTTTGCGGTTAGCAGGTGGATTTTTAACCGCCGAACAATGGGAAGGTTTGCACCACATTGCGGGCGACTATTCCACAGGGATTATTAAAATCACCACACGGCAAACCGTGCAACTGCATGGCATTGTAAAATCAAATATTAAACCGACTTTACAAGCGTTTAACCGTTACCAACTTGATTCGATTTGCACCTGTGGCGATGTCAATCGTAACGTTACTGCAACCGCGCATCCGCAAGTATCGCCTGTACATGGCGAAGTTTTTCAGTTAGCTAATGATATTAGTACCTTATTACTACCTAAAACCCGTGCCTATTACGAAATTTGGTTAGATGAAGCCCCACTAACCACGCCAGAACCCGAACCCGACCCTTTATATGAAAATCGCTATTTACCGCGTAAATTCAAAATAGGGATTGCTATTCCACCTTCTAACGATATTGATGTCTATACCAATGATATTGCACTGGTTGCGATTGTGGAAAAAGGCAAAATTAAAGGATTCAATCTTGCCATTGGTGGCGGTATGGGAACGACACACGGTAGCACAGAAACTTATCCGCGTTTAGCGACAACCATTGGTTTTATACCGTATAAAGCCTTAAAAAATCCGCTAAAAGAGACAGAAATATCAACAGTTTTAGAAACTAATCCTTTGTTAAAAGCGGTTTACGAAGTCCTAACGGTACAACGCGATTTTGGGAATCGGGTTGACCGCAAATTGTCGCGCTTGAAATACACCGTGGATAAATTAGGCGTAGAAGGGTTTAAAGCAGAATTAGAAAAACGAATAGGTTTTAAGTTAGAACCTGCAAAACCAGTGAATTTCACACATCGCACAGATGACTATGGCTGGCATCAAAACCATGAAGGCAATTGGTTTTATACCGTTTTTGTAGAAAACGGGCGCGTATTAGATGATGAAAATGTACAATTCAAAACGGCATGTTTAACCATCGCACAAGCACGCAAAGCAAATTTCCGTTTTAGTTGCAACCAAAACTTGATTCTGAGCGATATTAAAACCGAAGATAAAGCATGGATTGAATCCGTTTTAGCAAAACATGGCATTAGTCAACACACAGATAATGCTTCTGTCGTGCGTAAATCCGCAATTGCTTGTGTATCGTTTAATACCTGTCCTTTGGCTTTAGCGGAAGGACAACGTTATTTACCTGACTTGATTACGAAAATTGAACCTGTACTAGCAAAACATAAATTGCAAAAAGAGGATATTTCTATTCGTATGACAGGTTGTCCGAATGGTTGCGCACGTCCTTATGCGGCAGAAATTGGCTTTGTTGGCACGCATTATGGGCGTTATAACTTGATGTTAGGCGCGAAACCTGACGGCACGCGCTTAAACCGTTTGTATAAAGAAAGTTTGAACGAGACAGAGATTTTAGGCGAGTTAGATAATTTATTCGCACAATACGTGAAACAGCGGAAATCTAAAGAAAGTTTCGGCGATTTTGTACAGCGGACGGTGTTTGAAGGGTAGGTATAAATTAGGGTGCGTTAAGGTGCGAAAAGACGCACTTAACGCACGCTATGATTGTTGATTCCAAAGTTCAGATTGAACTTAATCTATTTTAAATAGTATAGGATTTACTCGCGCGGATTAAGAGGACTCAATAGATTTTAATAATTCTCTGGTTGTTCCGATATTATGTTGAAAAAATTTATCCCACATATCTAAACATTCGCTAGCAGTTTCATCATCATACTCACCTTGAGCTTGCTCATATAAGCGAAGCAATATAGAAGAAAGCTCCGCTGTATAATGCCTAGCCATTTCACTATAATCCCTAGCCATTTCACTTTTTTGGTTATTTTCCAGACTAAGCGTTAATAATTGTTCACAGGCTTCCAAAAGTGGCTTTTTGAAGAATAAAAGAGAGCCTTTCATTTCTTTTATCCTATGAATGAACGATTCAAAATTTTCTTTAAAAGCAACTGATTGTATGTACTCTGCAATAAATGGATGATGTTTAACATCATTAAACAATTCAGAGCAAAGTACGCCCAAGCCAACTTTTCTACGAACATCTTTATCTTCATCATTAAAATACAATTGTAATAGAGCTTTACAAGATTCTGTGTATTTTTGTTCTGTTACAAAACTTTCAGCGATTGTTGCAACGCCTTTACGATGTGCGACCGAGCCTTGTTTACAACGCTCTAATTCCTCCGCAAAAAAACCATAAAAAAGCCAATAACCCGTTATATATTCACTACCTTTCTCAACAACATTCTCTAAAGATGAATCTAACATTTGTCGAATCAATGGGGATATTTCTGAGAAAAAATCTTTTATTGTGTGTTTTACAAAATATATTGCATAGTGAGATGCCATGATACGGACATCACTTTGACAGGCTACACAAAAATATTTTACTGCTAATGATTTGTTGTGATTAGCGTATGGTAATAAAACTTTTATACTTGCCATTCTAATAACAGGGTGCGCATCTTGAACTAATTGCTCAATACAGGGTGTAAATTTATCTAAATATTCATTGTGATGCCAAAATAATTGCGCAATGGCATGGATTGCTGAACCACGCACATAATTTTCAGAAGCATTAGACCATGTTACATTAAGCTCTCCGAGAATAGGGTCTATGTAATTTTGCGCATAATCAATTAATTGGTTAATAGAAGCATCAGACCAATGTTCTTTACATCTTTCCGCCACAAGCCGACAAAAACTCATTGCCGTTTCTCTATCATCGTCTGTTTGTTGTCGATATTTATTTAAAACGGCTTCTACAGTTGCAATTGATGCAGGTTGCCATGTTTCGTGTTCTTCAGTAGGTGTATTGTTATCGGGTTTAGTCAGTTGGACAGCCCTTAAAATGGCAGAAATATAATTAGGGGCAACCGTATCAGGAAACTGTAACGCTAGTTGTCCGAAACGTTCAGGAAACCGTGAGGCGATTCGTTCCAAACTATGTGAGAACTTATTAAAGTTTCCCGTTTTAGGTATTTTTTCTTCTGATTGTTCAATAATTTTTAACCACTTATTATTACTAAATTTATTTAAGTTGGGCGATAACTTAGAACCGCCCGACTCATTAAAAATTGTAACCTGATGGCAAAAACTTGAATCTGAATATAAATCAGATGAGAATTTTTCGTGCAATACAACAATTAACTCGTTTGTTTGACGTGTACGGCGTTTAGGGGATAAGGCAGGCAATAAAAAATATTGTGTTCTTCCCCAATAATCACCAAACCAGCCTTCTTTTGAACTATTCAATCTATTTTTTACACGATTTTTATCTTCTGCTGGAAAATAATAAATAGTCTTTTCCAATGTATTAAACAATTCATCACTGCAATAAGGTGAAAGGTTCTTTATTAACACAATAGCAGGTTGCCATTTCACCTCATAATGGCCGTCTCCTAATTGAAATCTTTTTAAATCAGCTAATAACCATAATATTCCTTCATCTGCATGAGATGGAGGTAATTTTGCGTAAGCTTCAATTAAAAGGCGTTGTGTAATATATGAATTAGAAGTTACAAATGCTTGGCTATTTTGAATAAATTCTGTGGGGTTTTGTGTTGCAAATGTTTTTCCTGCCGAGATAACTAATGTTACGATTCCATACTTGATAGATGGAAAATCAGGATTTTTCCACCATTTAGAATACCAAAAACTATCATATTCTGATTCTGTAGAAGCCGTTAATCTCTCTATCTGAGGCATCAATTTAACCCATGTTTCTTTAGGGTATTGTCTGACTGCTTGGTTTAACAAGTCATTCGCACTTTTGTTCCACATGTGCAACTTTTCTTGCTGAGATACATTATTATTCTCATTTGGTTGCCAAGTTGACATAATGGCTTCTAATAATTCAATAATTCTTAAAGGACAATGACTAGCTACTTCTTTCCAATTGATAAAATATTTATAGATATTTAGGTGTATAAGACGTAAACGCAATAAAAACATCTTGTCTGAGTCCTTTTCCTCACTCCAACACAACACACGGAATATTTTTTGATACCAACTCTCGCCCTTATCAATATAGGGTTCTATCACATCCGTGACTGCATCAGGTATTTTTTCTGCAACAGACCTTAGCAACCATAAAGCCTCATTAACATATTGTTCATTTTCTGAATCTAACCAATCAGTAATAACTTTGTTATCAATCAAAAATTGAACATATTGAGAATGTGCTAAACAAACAGTTTCTACAATTTGTTTATGCCATTTTTCATCGTTTAAAAACGTTAAACAAAAAGCACCTAATTTAGAAAAAACATTTTCTTGTTGTCCAATCAGCATTAAAACTAAATATTTTAAGTGAAAACGGACAGAATCGGAGGTTAATAATTTTTGACTGATTGTAAGCCATTCTTGAGGAGTTTCATCGGCTAATAAACTTAATACTTGGCGCAACTGTTCACGACGAAAAAGTGATTGTTTTTCTTGCCCACCTAACCAGCTTAATACGTCATTTTCCCCACTCTCAATTTGCTCAATTAAGTTTGATGCAATTTGATAATCTAAATAATTTTGATGACAAAAAGTTATTTCACCATTGGTAAGTTGTAAAATGCCATACGATTGTAACGCTTTAAAACTATTTGGTTCTTTACTCACTAATCTTTCAGGGGCAGATAACTTTTGCTTAGACTCCATATACTGAATTAAAGGCTTTAAAACCTTCTTTACTTGTTCTGAACTTAAATTAACCTTTTTTTCTAGTAATTCATAACGATCTTCCCAAAACTTACGCATTAAATCGGTTGCTGATTTAAAATTAGGTTGTTTTCCTGAAGCATGAATAATTTGCCACATAGTTAAATGTTGAATATTACTTAAAATTTCTTTTTGCGTTTTATTTAACTGTGTAAATATGTTATTTCCTACAGTCTGCTGCACGATTTCTGTACTTAAACGCTCAACAGCTATTTTTTCAAATGGCTTATTTTCTTTACCATTAGATAGCCAATGTTTAATTTCAGGGTCGTTATCTAAATCAAAGCTTCTACAGCAAATAACAACGCTTATTTTTTTCCCTTCTGTTTGTAATGATTGAATTTCTTGCACTAAATGTTTACACACATCCAGTGCATTTTTTGAATGGGATGCCGTCCAGCGTAAGGTATCTAACTGGTCTAATATCAATACACAAGCTTGATTATCAGGCGTTATGCCACTTAAACACCGAGCAGGCGAATCAGGTAAACCCATTTGCTTTCCAAATTCAGCCGTTGTGTGTTGCGGTTCACGTCGGTCTAAACGAATGGGTAAATAAAGGATATTTAGATAATTTGTGAATGCATCATACAAAACACAACTTTTTCCATAGCCTGCCTTACCATGCAAAATAATATTTTTATGAGTAGAGAGTGCATTGATTAAGGTTTGTGTTTCTTGACGGGGTATTATTTGTGTTTTTTGACGGTGTATTAATGGATTAATTTGTAATCCACTTTCTATGGAATCGGCAAATTCTTTTTGTAATCCACTTTCTATGGAATCGGCAAATTCTTGCTGAAGTTTTGTTATGGCAGGTAAAATTCGCGAATCGTGCGCTAAGTTTTTTTGACTAACTCCCTTACTATTTAAGTATTTAATCAGTGTTATAGCATCAATTGGTTTACGATATTGATAGTTTTCATCAGCATAATTGCGTAATAGCGCAATGTTAGTATCCGCATCTCCTGTCAGAAGCCTTTCAGACAACAGTTTTAAATCATTTTGTGTATTTGCATCGTCAGGATAAATGTTGATATAGATGCGTTTCAAATAATTGAAAGCTCTAGCACGGTCTGTTTTTTGCTGTTCATCAAGCGATATTGCCTCGCAAAATTGCGTAAAAATGTCGCGCCGCTCTTTGCCTACTTTTTGTATTTGATATTCATAGAAATCTTCAGGATTATTATTCGAATTACGCGCACTTTCACAAATATCATGTAAACCAGTGTTACCAACATGAGAAATAAACCAATAGGTATAAGTTGGATCACGGTCTAATTGATATTTAGCTTTTTTTAAAACGTCTTTACTTTTTAAATCACTGATAGACCATTCAGGCTTGCTTGCATTGCGTGCTTTACATTGATGTGCTTGCCGTTCTCTGTCAGCAGTTTCAACCCACAGGTCAACCCCTACCTCATCATCTCCAATACCCTCTATCAGAACGGATTTATTTTTTTCATCGAATAACAATAATAGCTGTTTTACAACCCAACGACCTTCATAACGATTGCCTAATTTATCAGATAGTCCACCCAGTTCTAATGCCATGTTTAGTCCTCTAAGTTTTAAATTTATTCATCCTAAGTACAGCGTAGAGTGTATTAGGTGCATCTTTTCGCACCGTAACGCACCAATTTTAAAGCAAAGTTGCATTAGCGAGCAAATTTAGCCCTTATTTGGATTTCTTCTTTTTAATGGTAATGGTGCGCTAACGCACCCTACACTTGCGGATCTAAACGAATCTGAAAGGGAACTTTTTTATTCCGTGTTCTTTTGTAAATACGTACTTATTTGCTATGACAAACTTGAGATGCTTTGCTATTTTCAATAACTTGCAGGATTGTGTTTAATAAACGTTGATTATCAACGGGTTTTGTAAGATAGGCGTTGCAACCCAGTTGCATGGCATAATTGCGGTCTTCTTCAAAATTAGAGGCGGATAAGGCGATAATCGGTGTATTAAATCCTTCTGAGCGTAATTGTTTGGTTGCGTCATAGCCATTCATGATAGGCATTTGTAAATCCATTAGAACTATGTCGGGGTTCTCAAGCAGTGCTAACCGTACAGCATCTTCCCCATTTTCTGCCATAACTAGCTCATAGTGTTCATTTAAAATTAGTTTGAATAACAGACGTAATACTTCAGTGTCTTCTGCTAGTAATAATTTACGTTTTTTATTCGTCGCGACAGTTTTTAGGGGTTGTGTCGGCATTTGTTCTAAGTCCCGTTTTATGGTTAGTAACTCTGCTTGCCAAACACGGGGGGCGTGTACGATAACATTAAAGGTTGAGCCTTTACCTTCTATGCTATCAACGGTAATGCTACCTTCCATTAAACGCACTATTTTTTGGCTTATGGATAAACCCAGTCCCGTACCGGGCTGATTTTCTGTGGTTTTATCTCGGTAAAAAGCGGTAAATAGTTTTTGTAAGCCTTCGGCAGAAATACCTACGCCTGAATCTTGAATGGAAAAATATAAGCGGTCTTCTCGCCATTCAATCGTTACATTAACAAAGCCTTTCGCTGTAAATTTTAAAGCGTTATTGATGAGGTTAATAAAAACTTGACGCAACCGAATTTCATCAATTAAAACAGATGGTAATATGCTATTGTTTTTAGTGATGATGGTAAATATTAGTTGCTTTTCTTGGGCAACGGGTAAAAAAAGTTGGCGTAAATTTTTTATTAAATCCATTAGATGGCAAGCAGTTGGTTTTAGCTGAATGTTGCCAATGTCTAATTTTGCTTGGTCTAAAATATCGTCAACCAGTTTGATGAGGTGATTGGCGTTACTTTCAACGGCGTTTAAATAGTCATTTTCTGTTTTATCAGATGCTTGTGCGTCATTAAGTAGTTTTGTATAGCCCATGATGGACGCTAGTGGCGCGCGTAATTCATGGGATAGGGAGGCAATAAACCGCGTTTTTTGTTCATTTGCCTGTTGTAGTTGCAATTTTTCTTGTTCTAGGTTGCGACGAATATTTTCTAGTTCTTGTAATAAACGACTTTGACGATACGTTAAGATGCTTAATTCGTTAGCTTGTTGTTGTAAGCGTTGTTGACGATTGTGTTCTTCTGTCGCATCTAGCATTAATATCCATGTGCCTTTTTGAAACGGTAATAGGTGGATATGCGCTACTCGTCCATTTCCCATTTCAACAAACTCTACAATTTGAGTGTGATTAATGGGAAATAAGCCTTCTAATACATAAACTTGTTCGGCAGCTAATTCGCCTGTTCGTAGTTCACCTAAACCATAATGACGTGGATATCCGCCCCAGTTGACAAGTATGCCTTGCTCGTCCACGTGTAAGTAGGTAAGTACTAATTCCGACATCCAAAGGGTATGTGCATATTTTGCAATACTAAGGGGGATTGTCATCATAATCATTATCCTACCAATTGTTGCGCAAGTTGGAGAAAGGCATTTTCTACGTTAAGTCCTTCTTTTGCACTGGTTTCTAAAAAATGCCAACCTTGTTCCCGTTGAGGGGCTAGTCGTGTTTCATTAACTTCCCATTGGTTTTGTAAATCACATTTGTTTAATAGAACTAAAAAGGGTTTATTACCTATTTGTTGTGTGACGGCTTGTTGTAGGTTAATCGCACTTTCCCATGTAGGGAGGCGTGTTCCATCAACGACTAGTAAATATCCTGCTGCCCCTCGCAAATAGGTCATTGAGGCGGTTGTTAATTTATCCGCGCCTGCAATATCCCACAAAATAAACTTCATATCACCTGTTGGTAAGGTGACCAGTTTCGTGTCAATTTTTACCCCAACGGTCGTGAGGTATTTGTCGGAAAAGGCTTGATGTACGTAACGTGCAACAAGACTGGTCTTTCCGACGGAAAAATCTCCAATCATGCAGATTTTTTTTTGAAGCATGGACACGGAATAATCCCCTTTTTATTCAAAGCATTGTTAGCGTACTTAAATCCCACTGCTTAAGTCGCTTTATAGATTAACTAAACGTCAGTCCTAACTTTTAATAGGGTCAGAAAGAACTTAACGGACAGATGGAGGGTAAAATTTAAGCTTATATTCTCCAGTCAATACGGGGAAATTCTTTTGTCTGAAAACGCTGGAAATGTTAGGAATTTTGGTGCAGACAAAGAAGATAATCCGTATAACATGCGAAATTTCACCATTATTCTTGTCATTTTAGCATTATCAACAAGTAGTTACATTTTTACTTTAATCAACACGCGGCGTTCTAAGTAGTTGGGAGTAACATCGCCAAAAGGAACAGTAGGCGGTGGAACAACCAGTAGGTACTTAATATCTATTCCCCGATTGCGTAAGTCGTGGTAAACCCGCTCTGCACGTTGTTGACTAAGGGTATAGTTATGTAATTGTGTGCCTAAACCATCGGTATAACCACTAATTTGGAAAACAAGGGGTTTTTGGTGACGGTCTGCAAGCGTAATCATTTGTTGAACAAGAGAATATAATTGTGTTAAGGCTGGGTCTTGTCCTTCACTAAAGTTATAATCTTCACCGAAATAAACGGTTATCGTTTCTATCTGTTGGCTTAGTGTTTTTAATACCTCGGTAATATTGCGTAAGCCTGTTGTGTCAATCTGTGCGTAACCTGTTAGATGTGCAATTTGTGTTTGTATGCGTGCATATTCGTTTTCATCAACATCGCCCGCTAGGGTTAATACTGCGTTTGAAACAGATAATTGCGTTAGTGTGCTAGGAGGCTGTACTTTTTCTTGTGCTTGTCGCAGTAAAAAAACATCAGTTTCTTCTAGGTTTGTTGTTTCAATATCGGTCACGCCAACGACATGCAAAGCCTCTTGTTTGGCTGTTTTTATCCATTCAGGTTGTGCGTAACCACTGATTTGTAGGTGTGATACGTCTTGTAATTGTAATTGAACCGTTGCTGGCGGTTTTAAGCGTTGCCGAGCGCGTTGTACGATAAAATCACTCGTTAAATCATAATGAGGCGAACTATGTAGGACAATTCTATCAGCAACTTGCATTCGCTGTGCAATCTCATTGGGGTCGGCGGCGAGTGGGTCGCGCAACAGTCGTATTTGTAATTTACCATCAAGGGGGGCTGTTTCTATAACAACCAGTCCAGCGGTGTTTTTTAACTGGACAATATAATTACTTAAGGTTTGTTGCCATTGCCAATAACGGTAACTGCCATAAAAAATCCCTATTAATAATAGGCATAATACAAATAATAACGGTAAGGAAAAAAAGCGTTTTTCTCGTCGCGTGACTTCGTCTTTTTTCTGTGATTGTAAGGCATTTTGTAACAGGGGCTGGGAGGATTCAAAAACACTGTTATCCCCTTCAAAATATTCTAGTTGTCGACCATAGCGTGCGTGTAATTTTTCTAAGACTGAACGCATTAAATTTCTAAATTCATACGGCGGTACGCCACGAATAACACAGGCTAAGACTGCGTGTGGGGCGCGTTCTAACCACACGGTATAATCGCCCAATTCAATGCGGTCTAGTTCTTCGGTTTTGTCTTTAGAAAAAGAATCACGGGTAAAATCTTGAATCGCGGTTAACATGCCTGAAATGGCATCACTATCGCCTAGCGTTGAATCTTCTTGATGTAAATGTTGTAACAGTATTCCTGTTTGTCGGTGAATTAAAAAAACTTCTTCAACCCGATATACCAATGTGTTATGTAATACGACTTCTGCAAAACTCCGCCCCGAGCGCATCGCTTCAATACGCCAGCTAATACCACGTGGTGATAACACGCTATGTTCTAAACGGACGTTTAAATCTTGTACTAAGCCTTTTAGCGATTCATTAATGGATTTTCGAATAGCAGGGCCCATCACGGGAAATAGCGCGTCGGCTAAGGATTGTGTATCTTCACTGACTGATTGTTTTAAGCAGTTTTTAACAGGTTCTTTTAATGATTCGGTTAGTTCCGCTTCACTGGCAATTCCATTTTGCATCTGTTGGGCAGAGGCTTGGCGAATGGCGTGCGGTAAAATATGGGCTAAATCACTGATACGAGATTCGGTATCCGTTAAGCGTCCTTCAATTGCCTTAATTTCTTCCCAGCGTACTTCAATATCGGCTAACCGTTGCACCAATTCCGCAGGATGGTCGCGTTCTAAAATCTGTAATCGCGTGGTTTGTTCGGCTAACTGTGTTTGAAACGCCTCAGATTGTCCCAATAAACGGGCTTTATCTTGCGCAAGCAGGGCTAGTTGTTGTGCATGTTCTGCCATGACATGCGCTAGCTGTGCTACTTGAGGCGCGGGGTTTTCTTGTTCTACGTGAGACAAACGCCTTGCATATTCGGCGAGCTGCGCTTGTAACGATTCTATTTCAGCCAGTCGCTGATTAATGGAACTCTCACCTACACTGATTTTTTTGGTTGCGAGGGCTAAGGCCTCCGCTTGCGTTGTAAGGCGGGCTTGATTGGCGAGCAACTCCTGATGTAATTGTTGTCGCTGTTGTTCCCCATCAGCAATGCGCTTTACCAGCTCGGCAGGGTGGTGTTTTTCTAGGGCATTCAAGCGAGAAATTTGTTGTTCTAACTGTACTTGAATATAGGTTTCAATCGTTGCTAATGAACGAGTTTTTTCTTCTAGTTCAGCGGATTGCTCTTGTAGGTGGATTTCATGCGCGGCAATATTTTTTTGTAAGGTTTGCCAACGTTGTTCAAATTCGGCAAGTCGTTTAACAACGTCGGCAGGATGGTATTTTTCTAAGGTGGTAAGGCGTTGATGTTGTGCTTCAACAGTCGTTTGTAACGCAGTTTCTAGCGTTTTTAACTGTTGTTTTTGTTCAATAAACTGTGTTGCGTGTGCTTTAAGGGTGGTTTGATAATGCGTTGTTTCGTTTTGTAACGTTGACCATTGGTAGTGCAGTTCTTCTACTTGAGCGTGTTCTTCTTCAAGTAAGACATTGACACCATTTGAAAAATCGCGTAAATCCCTTAAGAGTTGATAAACGATTTTCTTTAGGCTTTCTTCCTCTTGAGATAATAACTGACGGAGCTGTTTGTACTCATCCATAGTGGTCATTTGCTAATTCAAAGTAGAAGTTGGCCAATACAAAAGCCTCAAGAGAAGGAATGTCAGTGCGGATACGCGCCGCACCCGACAACACAGACAACAATGTAATTATTTTTCTTCTATGATTCTGGAAACACTATTTTGTTCCAAACGCAGGGCAAATTCGCTAAAGAACGCGGCTAAATCGCTACGGCTAACTTTCTCTTCTTGTAACTGAGAAATTTCTTGGCTGACTAAGCCTGTTAAATTGTCATTCTGCAAGCGCAGTTGTGCCACAATTTCTTGTGTTTTGCTATGCAGTTGCTGACGTAACAGCTTTAATTCTTTGCTAAATTGTTCTTCTAATTGCGCGCTGCGATTGTTGACTTCATTTTTTAACGCATTCAACTCGTGTTGTAAATCTTGTACGTTTAAAATGCGCTCTTGACGTTCTGCCTTATTTTTCTCACTCAAGGCATCAACTTCACTGTTTAAGAGTTCTTCTAATGCGTGCATCCGATTGGACATATCATCACGCATTTGTTGACTTTCTTGAATCAAACGCTCTTCTAAGCGTTTAAACCGTTTGTCGTAATCCCGAATTTGATTACCAAACAGAATATCCCGAATTTTCTCAACACTGCCAATACCCGTGTTTAAATTCGCTTCTACTAATTTGTTTAGCTTCATGTCGTCGCTTTTATCTTCTTCTATCGCGGTTTCGGCAACACGAATTTGTCGTTCAAACGTATTAAAGTAACTGGGTTTATCGCTACTCATGGGGATTCCTTTTTATGGACAGAACAGGTTATGACTAGACCGAATAAATGCAAGATTTGTACTAATTTAAATAAATGATGCAAACACAAAATTTATACGCTAACCATGCAGAATAGAAACATAAAACTAACAAT
Organism: Beggiatoa leptomitoformis; assembly: GCF_001305575.3. NCBI lineage: Bacteria > Pseudomonadati > Pseudomonadota > Gammaproteobacteria > Thiotrichales > Thiotrichaceae > Beggiatoa > Beggiatoa leptomitoformis. Next base: position 4,057,146 of record NZ_CP012373.2, on the reverse strand, counting down.
ATACGAGTAGTATAGCAGTTTGCTCTGTATAAGGGTAAATACTTATAGGGGGTTTTTATTACGGTGCTATTACATACCTAACATTATGCTTAATAGGAAAATATGGCAGAGGAAAAAATAAATAATGGATAACACCGTTTGAGTGGGTGTTATCCATGATGGTATGCGGCTAAAAACTAATTTTGTGCATTAAGGCTTTTACTTACCACTTCGTAAACATCTTTAGATAAATCTGGATGTTGTATAATGCGGGTTAGTTGTGTCTGCATTAGGGCTTGACGGGCCGGGTCAAAACGTCGCCAATGGTTAAATACAGACACAAAGCGCGAGGCAATTTGCGGATTTAGCGTATTTAATTGTAAAACAATATCCGCCTGTAATTGATAAGCAAGACCGTCTGCACGGTGGAATTGCGCTTGATTTTGGCTAAAAACCGCTAGTAAAGAGCGGGCGCGGTTTGGATTTTTTAAATTAAAATCGCTATGTTGTAATAAAGCTTGCACATTTTCAAAAGTATCAGGTAAGTAGCTCATTGCTTGCACACTAAACCATTTATCTAGCACTAAAGGATTTTCTTTCCATTGTGTATAAAAGCGAGTCAATGCAATGGTTTTTGCTGTACCCGTTGTGTTGACTAAACATGATAACGCGCTTTGTTGGTCGGTCATATTGTCGCTTTGCGTAAACTGTTGTTCTGCCAATGCGGTTGTTTCTGCTGTGTCTAAACGGCATAAGTAGTGTAATGCAACATTTTTTAGGCGACGGCAAGCAATCGCCGATGCCTCATTAGAATAGGGTGTGTGATGATTGGCTTTATATATCGTAAGCCATTGCGTGTAATGGTCTTGTGCCAATTGTTGCAAGACAAACTGACGCACGGTAAATAACCCTTCAACAGCAACTTCGGCTTGTTGCTGACCTAAAAAGCCCTCTGTTGGTAAGGTCAACATTAAGGCTTTAATAGAACCTTCTAATTGCGTATCTTGCAGAATTTTTAAGACAGCGTTGCTAAATAAGGGGTCTAATTGTAAGGGTTTATCGGCTTGCCAATCGGCTAACAAGTCAAAAATGACCTGTTGGGCTAATTGTTGCCCTGCTTCCCAACGGTTAAACGGGTCGCTATCGTGCGCCATTAAAAAGGCTAATTCTTCACGTTGGCGGCTAAAATTGAGCTTAATGGGCGCGGAAAAATGGCGCAATAATGAGGGAATGGGTGCTTCAGGAATATTAACAAACGTAACAGTTTGTTCTACCTCTCGTAATTCAATAATGCAAGTGCGATTGCTGTTTGTCTCTGTTGCTAATTGTAAGGGCAAATCTTGCCCATTTTTTCCCAACAACCCTACAGCAATAGGAATATGCCACGCTTGCAAATTAGCAGGAATTTGTTGGCGTAGGGTTAGGGAATAGGTTTTTTCCAGCGCGTTATATGTGCCGAGTACGTCAACAACAGGCGTGCCTGCTTGGTCATACCACCGCTCGAATTGGCTTAAATCCATCTTATTCGCATCAGCCATTGCGGCACGAAAATCGTCACACGTCACGGCTTGCCCATCGTGGCGTTGAAAATATAAATCCATCCCACGTCTAAAACCATCTTTTCCTAATAATGTTTGATACAAACGGATAACTTCCGCCCCTTTGTTATACACCGTCACCGTATAGAAATTATTCATTTCAATATAAGACTCTGGGCGAATTGGGTGTGCCATAGGGCTTTGGTCTTCAGCAAACTGCGAGGTACGCAAAATGCGCACATCCTGAATGCGTTTTACAGCGGCAGAAGTCATTTCTTCTGTAAATGACTGGTCACGGAAAACCGTTAAACCTTCTTTTAAGGTTAATTGAAACCAATCGCGACAAGTCACGCGATTCCCTGTCCAATTATGGAAATATTCATGTGCAATAACGGCTTCTATGTTTTCATAATCGTCATCTGTTGCGGTATCAGGACGACATAAGACAAATTTGGCATTAAAAACGTTTAAGCCCTTATTTTCCATCGCGCCCATATTAAAATCGCTGACAGCAACTATCATGTAAATATCTAAATCATATTCCAGCCCGAAGCGTTCTTCGTCCCAACGCATGGCTTTTGCTAACGATTGCAAGGCATGTTCACACTGGTCATGGTTTTGTGGCTCAACCCAAATTTCTAAACGCACTTCTCGTCCTGAACGGGTCACAAATTTTCCGCCATGACAATGCAAATTACCTGCAACTAACGCAAATAAATAACTTGGTTTAGGAAACGGGTCAGCCCATTTAACCCAATGTCGCCCATCGGTTAATTCACCATATTCCACGCGATTTCCATTGGATAACAACACAGGATAACGGTTTTTATCGGCAACAATCGTGGTTGTATAGCGTGCCATCACATCGGGACGGTCTAAAAAATAGGTAATTCGCCGAAAACCTTCTGCCTCGCACTGCGTGCAATAATTTCCACTGGATTTATACAGCCCTGTTAATGCTGTGTTTTCTTGCGGTTTTATTTCAACAATGGTTTCTAGCGTAAAAGATTGCGTAGGTACAGTCGGAATTGTTAAATGGATTTTATCAACCTGATAATCATGGGTATTTAAGACTTGTCCATTGAGTTTAAGATTTTTTAAAACCAGTGATTCCCCTTGTAAAACCAGCGGAACGGTTTGATTTGTTGTGCGGGGTCTAATGACCATCTGACTATGCACAAGCGTGACATCTTCATCGAGCGAAAAATGCAAATCAATGCTTTCAATAAAAAAATCGGGTTGGTGGTAATCTTTACGGTAAATAGCTTGCGGATTTTCAGGATGCATAGGTTTTATCTTTATTTGAGGAGGAAAAAATACAAAAACAGGTTTGATTATTGACTAATAGATTTAAAATGTCATGGTTATAAAATGGAATTTCAAGGTTTAATAAAATCTACAGGAAGTTAGGATAGATTTATCCATCTGAATCAGGATTATCAGGATTGACGGCGTTATCAATGCAGTTATTTTTTAACCCGCTCAAGTTTAAAAAAACTGATTTGGGCAATTATTACGTTTATCCTTTAAATAACTATCCATTTTAGCTGCGATAATACTTGTTTTCAGTGATATTCTACTGATAACCCCTTATAACGCCTTGTGAGAAAGCAATGAAAAAATTATTGCTGTTTGCAACGATTCTGTTATTTATCATCAGTTTTTTTCTTTTTGATATAGATGACTACTTCAGTTTGACGTACTTTAAAACGCAACAATTACAAATTGATGCTTATACCGCGCAATATCCATTACAAACGGCGTTATTATTTTCCCTGCTTTATATCGCTATTACCGCATTATCTTTACCGGGAGCAGCATTATTAACCCTTGTAGGCGGCGCAATGTTTGGTGTGGTTTGGGGAACATTGATTATTTCTTTTGCCTCCACCATTGGTGCAACCCTTGCCTTCCTGACGGCTCGATTTTTGTTACAAAACTTTGTGCAAACCCGATTTCGGGGTTATTTAAAAACGATTAATACAGGCATTGAAAAAGAAGGACATTTTTATTTATTTACCCTGCGTTTAGTGCCACTATTTCCCTTTTTTATTGTTAATTTAGTTATGGGTGTGACGACCATAAAAGTTTGGACCTATTATTGGGTAAGTCAAGTTGGAATGTTTTTAGGAACAATTATTTATGTTAATGCGGGAACACAGATTGCGCAAATAGATTCACTCGTTGGTATCTTATCGCCAACCTTGCTCCTTTCTTTTACCTTATTGGGCATTTTTCCTCTTTTTGCAAAGAAACTGTTATTTTTCTTTAAACAGCGTCAATACTACGCCAATTATCCTAAGCCTAAGCGGGTTGACCGCGACATTATTGTGATTGGTGGGGGCGCGGCGGGCTTGGTTTCTGCCTATATCGCGGCAACAGTTAATGCCAAAATAACTTTGATTGAAAAGCATAAACTGGGGGGTGATTGTTTAAATACGGGTTGTGTTCCTTCTAAAGCCTTAATTTGTTCCACCCGTTTTATTCATCAAATCACACAGGCGAAACAATATGGTTGCCAAGCCGCGACAGTACAATTTACCTTTGCTGAAGTGATGGAACGTGTCCAACGGGTGATTAAAACCATAGAACCACATGATTCTATAGAACGTTATACTGGATTAGGGGTGGAATGTTTACAAGGTGAGGCGCAGATTCTAAGCCCCTATACCGTTAAAATTAATGACCAAGTTTTAAGCACTCGTACCATTATTATTGCAACAGGTGCGCGCCCCACTATTCCAGACATACAAGGCATTGATAAAATAAATTATTATACGTCTGATAGCATTTGGACATTGCGTAAACAACCCCGTCGTTTATTGGTATTGGGCGGTGGGGCAATCGGTTGTGAATTAGGACAATGTTTTGCTTATTTAGGGAGTCACGTCACCCTTGTACATACGCATGAACGCTTGTTAATGCAGGAAGATGCGGATATTGCTGATTATGTAATGACCCGTTTTCAACAAGAGAATATCCGACTTTGCCTGAATCATCAGCCCCTTCGTTTTGAACAATGGGAACATAGCAAAGTGTTGTGGTGTGAACAGGCAGGGCAAGCCATTGCGATTGAATTTGATGTGTTATTAATTGCGATTGGACGCACCGCTAATACACAAGGATTTGGGCTAGAAAACTTAGATATTCCCTTAAATCCTACAAAAACCATAGAACACAATGCTTTTTTGCAAACAACGCATTATCCAAATATTTTTGTGTGTGGCGATGTGGCAGGGCCGTATCAATATACCAATGTTTGCGCGCATCAAGCGTGGTTTGCCAGCGTTAATGCGTTATTTGGTATTTTTAAAAAATTTCGGGTGGATTATCGAGTCATTCCTCACGCAACATTTACCAGCCCTGAAATTGCACGGGTAGGACTTAACGAGCAAGAAGCCCGTGCCGCACAAATTCCCTATGAAGTGACTTATTACCATTTAGAAGAGTTAGACCGCGCGATTACGGATGAAGTGGCACACGGCGTGGTTAAAGTGCTCACTGTACCCAAAAAGGATAAAATTTTAGGCGTTGCTATTGTTGGGGAACAAGCGGGAGAAGTTATTGCGGAGTTTGTACTGGCGATGAAACATAATATCGGACTGACTCAAATTTTAACGACAACGCACATTTACCCAACCTTTGCCGAAGCAAATAAATACGCCGCAGGACGCTGGAAACAAGCGCGTAAACCCGAAAAAATTCTCGGTTGGTTACGGTATTTTCATGCGTGGCGACGAGGGGAATAGCTGTAAATGATAAGACTTGGAATATAGAAAGGTTTTTTACATAACAGCCTAAGTTAGAAACATTACGCTAACTTAGGCAAGTTTATTTACAACCGACTTAACAACTCTGCTTTTTTCGAAGCAAATTCGTCTTCGGAAATAATATTTTTAGCTCTTAAATCCGCTAGCTTGTGAATTTTATCAAAAATATCCACTTCCAACGGTGTTTGCGGCATATTCGACTGCGATTGCATATTGTTATTTGTATTATTCACAGGTATTGGTTGAGGAACATTTTGATTTTGATTTTGATTAAACAAAGTCCCCAATGTTCCCTTGCCTGACAGTAAAGGCAGGTTTAATACGTCAACCGTGCCATATTGACTGCTAAACAATAAAGAACTCCCGCTGCCTTGCTGTTGCGAAAAACCACCGATTTGATGATTTAAAGTATCATAAACAGATACTTGTCCGTTGACTTCTACCGCCAAACGGCGCGTATTCGCAAAATAGGCGTAACGCAACCCATTTTGTGAACCGCTCGCTGTTGCCATGCCTAAATCAGCAGGATACCAATTGCCTTGATACGGTGTATTGCTGATAACAAACGGTTGCGTATAAAGTAACTGGTTTAAATCATTACATAAGTTATTAACGATGGCTTTCAAGTTATGATTAAACATGTCACCCAGCATTAACATGCCACCTTGCATCCATTGTCCTGAACCGCCTAATTCAGGATGACTGAATTGTGCCATTGAACCATTGCCGTTCACTAAGGCTTGTAATAGCGTTGTCACCGCGTCCACACTAACCCCATAACGTTGTGATAACTGTTGGACTTGTTGCTGTGCGGCGGGCGTTAAAGCTTGCATATTTTGATTCCAGAGAGTAAAGAGCGTACTTACCAAGATGGTGGATTTATTGCAAATTACAAGGTGTTCAGTTAAAAATCTTTTAGCGAATCAAAATATTAAAAATGTCATTCTGACGATTAATTTGTACACTAAAACTGTCAATATTACTGGTTAATAAAGATTGTAAATCCGCAATATTTTTAACGGCACGTCGACTAACCCCAATGATGACATCATTTTTCCGAAAACCCAATTGCCAAGCACTACTACGGCGCGCTACCTCATTCACAACAATGCCTTGAGGACTATCTTTTAAGCGCATTCCTTCCAGATAGACATTAATTGTTTCCGCATTAACCGTTGCTGAACCATCAATTTTTGCATTGATTGTTAAAGGCTTACCATTGCGAATGACCGTCACAGTTAATGGCTCTTGAATCCGTAATAATCCTAAACGGTTACGTAATTCTGCGGAATTACTTACGGCTTTATTATTAAGACTTACAACCACATCGCCCATTTGAATGCCTGATTTTTCTGCGGCTGAACCTTTATCCACCCCCACAATAGCAGCTCCCTTATTTTCTTTTAAGCCAAAGGCTTGGGCTAAATCTGGTGTAATATCTTGAATTCTAATGCCTAATGTACCACGCTGTACCTCACCATATTCAATCAAATGTTGCACAATCTGATTTATCATATTGGTTGGAATCGCAAACCCAATGCCGACATTGCCCCCATTCCCGCCCGGTGCAAGAATTGCTGTATTAATACCGATTAACTCCCCGCGTAAATTAACCAACGCACCGCCTGAATTGCCCGGATTAATAGAGGCATCGGTTTGAATAAAATCCTCATAATCCTCAATTCCAATACTGCGCCCTAACGCACTAACAATGCCCGATGTAACGGTTTGTCCCAGCCCAAAAGGATTACCAATGGCCACCACAAAATCCCCCACACGCACACTGTCCGAATTTGCAAAAGGGATAGCAACCAAATTTTCAGGTAAGATTTTTAATAAAGCCAAATCCGTTTGTGGGTCAGTGCCTAATAATTGCGCGGTCAGTTGTCGCCCATCCCGCAGCGTAACTGATATTTCTTCGGCTTTATCAATAACATGATTATTTGTAACCACATAACCTTTGTGTGCATTAATCACGACACCCGAGCCTAAACTTTGATTACGCTTTTCGCGGGGTTGTTCGGGCATTTCAAAAAAGTGCCGAAAAAATGGGTCATTAAATAAAGGATTTTCTTGAATACGTTCACGCCCTTGTGTGGAAATATTGACTACGGCAGGGGTGATTTGTTCCAACATCGGCGCAAGGCTTGGCACGGGCTGCCCATCAACACTCGCGGGTAAATACGCAAAACTAGTCGATGTTGTACAAAATAAAAAAACCAGACTAATAACATATTGTATTTTATGGGTTGACATAAACCCTCCCTCAATTGCAGTAGTAAAATTACAACGGAGAATAAGGGGCAATTCGCCCGTTTTAAAGAGAGCCATCCGCGCGAATTCAACCGTATCCCCATGCACCTACACGGCCTAATCTTTAAGGTGTTAGAATACCTAATAGAATCCAAAAAAATCAGTTTAATTTTTATAACTTATAAAGGAAACAAATCACTTGAGCGAGGAAATCCTAATTAATGTCACACCGCGAGAAACCCGAGTTGCAATGGTAGAAAACGGGATGTTACAAGAGGTTGTGATTGAACGAACACGTAAACGCGGTATTGTGAGCAATATTTATAAAGGGCGCGTTTGTCGCGTATTACCCGGTATGCAAGCCGCATTTGTCGATATAGGCTTAGAACGCGCCGCGTTTTTACATGCCTCAGATATTTTACATCCCCCCATTGCAGGGGATTCTAAAGAAGAGCGAAAAATTGGTGAGCTAATTTATGAAGGACAAACGCTACTCGTACAAGTAATTAAAGACCCTTTAGGCACAAAAGGGGCGCGACTGACAACACAAATTTCCATTCCTTCACGTTATGTGGTGTTAATTCCCCATTCTGCCAATACCATCGGCGTTTCAACCCGTATAGAAAAAGAAGATGAACGAAAACGCTTGAAAGAACTCGTTTTACGTTATATGGGGATGGTTGAACAAGGTGTGATAGACAACCAAAATGACCGTGAAACCTTTGCAACACGCCCCGCTGAAAATACAACGGGTAGTAATGTGAACCCTTGTTTAAACTATGGTTTTATTATCCGCACAGCCGCAGAGGGGGTTTCGGAAGAAATGTTATGTGCGGACATGGATTTTTTATGTCGACTATGGCAAGAGATTTTAGAAAAAAGCAGTGCCTCTAAGCCATGTTCACGGGTTTATGAAGATTTTTCGCTGGTTATTCGCACAATTCGGGATTTGATGGGCAGTAGTATAGAAAAAGTCCGCATTGATTCACGGGAAACCTATCGTGAGGTGGTGAGTTTTGCAGAAAAATTTATTCCAAACATCGTTCCGCATACAGAACATTATCCCGGTGAACGCCCTATTTTTGACTTGTACAATATTGAAGATGAAATTAATCGCGCACTTGCGCGTAAGGTTTTATTAAAATCAGGGGGCTATTTAGTCATAGACCAAACAGAAGCGATGACGACCATCGATGTGAATACAGGCGCATTTGTTGGGACACGGAATTTAGAAGAAACTATTTTTAAAACCAATTTAGAAGCCGCGCAAGCCATTGCCCGCCAACTACGTTTGCGCAACTTGGGGGGGATTATTATCCTAGATTTTATCGATATGATTGATGCTGAACATAAGCGTCAAGTATTGAAAACCCTAGAAAAATGTTTAGAGAAAGACCACACAAAAAGCCATATTATCGCCAGCGAAGTTTCCTCGCTAGGGCTAGTACAAATGACACGCAAGCGCACGCGCGAGAGTTTAGAACATGTGTTATGTGAAACCTGCCCAACGTGTCAAGGACGTAGCTCAGTCAAAACCTCAGAAACGGTGTGTTATGAAATCTTTCGTGAAATTTTGCGCGAATCTCGGCAATTTGAAAATCAAGAGTTTTTAGTGATTGCCTCACAAGATGTGGTCGATATGATGATAGATGAAGAATCTAACAGTGTTGCTGAATTAGAATCGTTTATTCAACGCTCGATTCGTTTTCAAGTAGAAACCTCTTATACACAAGAACAATTTGACATCGTATTGCTGCGATAGAAACAAACTATCCTACTGATTTTTAGTATAAAATTAAATATTCTTGCCATTGATACTATATTAAAAATCAGTAAATCATTTAATCCTGAAAAGTCTGATGCAGATTATGTTGTATCAGAAAAATAACTTATCCCCGCTTTTTTAGCACTACCTCATGTAGAGGTTATCCAGCGTTCATCATTTCCTATTATCCCGCTCAAAACAGGTGCATGGGTGCAATGCTCACTGCAACCGCTATTTTGTTTTATACTCGCACTATAACTTTTTATAAAACACACAAAAATGATAATTCTTTTAGTTTGGGCGGGAGGAGAGATTTCATGATCGAATTAGCGGATTATGCAATCACAGAAAAAATCTATGATGGGGCAAAAACCGTTGTTTATCGCGGCTATAGAAAAAAAGATCAGCAGGCTGTTATTATTAAAGGCTTGCAAAATCAATACCCTGAGCCACGACGCATTGCACAGTTTCATCATGAATATCAAATTACACAAGGCTTAAACCTAAGTGGCATCGTTAAACCCTATGGCTTGCACAAGTGCAAAAGTGCGTGGGTACTGATTTTTGAAGATGACCATGGTGAGTCGTTGCGTACCCTATTGGATAAACAAGCACCGCTTGATTTACCGCTATTTTTAGAATTGGCCATTCAACTGGCGCATGGAATTGGTGAGTTACATATTCATAATATTATTCATAAGGATATTAAACCTGCGAATATTATTGTCAATCTGGAAAAAAAACAGGTCAAAATTACCGATTTTAGCATTTCATCCAAATTTAACGTAGAAAACCAAAGCCTTTGTAATCCTGATTTGCTTGAGGGAACATTGGTTTATATGTCGCCCGAGCAAACAGGCAGAATGAATCGGACGGTAGATTATCGAACAGATTTATATTCTCTGGGCGTGGTTTTTTATGAAATGTTGGTTGGACATCCGCCGTTTCAATCAGAAGACGCATTAGAGTTGGTACATTGCCATATTGCCAAACGTCCAACAGCCGTGTATTTGCTCAACAGTGACGTACCGCATACAATTTCACATATTATAATGAAATTATTGGCAAAAACCGCAGAATCACGCTATCAAAGTGCCTTTGGGTTAAAAGCTGATTTACTCGCTTGTTTAGCACAATATCAACAACATGGTAGTATCCAAGCGTTTGAATTTGGAAATAAAGACCGTTGGGACCATTTTCATATTCCGCAAAAATTATACGGACGTGAACAAGAACTTGACGTATTACTCAACAGTTTTAAACGGGTGAATGCAGGACATACGGAAATGATGCTGGTAGCAGGCTATTCTGGTATCGGTAAATCCATGTTAGTTCAAGAAATTTATAAGCCAATTACCCAGCAACGTGGATATTTTTCGGCGGGTAAGTTTGACCAGTTTCAACGTAATATTCCCTACAGTGCTGTTGTTAAAGCCTTTGCTAATTTAGTGAGACAATTACTGACTGAAAACGTGGAGCGCGTTACACAGTGGCGAGAACGTCTATTGAGAGCATTAGGGCGTAACGGACAAGTTGTTATTGAAGTGCTACCCGAAATAGAATTAATTATTGGGAAACAACCCCCTGTTGAAGTCCTGCCACCAACTGCAGCACAAAATCGCTTTAATCATGTTTTTCGGAGTTTTTTACGGGTATTTGCACAACCAGAACATCCATTAGTTTTGTTTTTAGACGATTTACAATGGGCAGATTCTGCAACGCTCACCTTATTGGAACTCATCCTAACGGACGAACAAACCCATTATCTATTTTTGATTGGTGCTTATCGAGATAATGAAGTTGATGTAAGCCATCCCTTAATGCTGACCTTAGATACGCTGCATCGCGCGCAAGTCACGATTAGCCAAATTACCTTATCCGCTTTGCAACTGGTGCATGTAACACATTTACTAATAGACACCTTGCACAGTGATATGGAAACAGTCAAACCACTGGCAGAATTAATCGTACAAAAAACACAAGGTAATCCGTTTTTTAGCACACAGTTTTTAAAAACCTTACATCAAGAACGCTTATTTACCTTCGATTTTGAACAAGCGCGCTGGCAATGGGATATAAAGCAAATTCAAGCACATGATATTACAGATAATGTGGTTGAATTAATGATAGTAAAATTACGTAAATTACCCCCTGCGACTCAACAAGTATTACGACTAGCCGCCTGTGTAGGCAATCAGTTTTCATTACAAACACTGGCGATTATTTATCAACACAGCCCCAAAGAAACGTTTTATGCATTATTACCCACGATTCAAGAAGGGCTTATCTTGCCTATGTCAGGGCTAGAAGTTGACCAATACGATGAATCGGTTTTATTAATCACCTATTACCGTTTTTTACATGACCGCGTACAACAAGCCGCGTATGCGTTAATTGATGCAGACCAAAAACAAAGCGTACATTTAAATATTGGCTGGCTATTAGCCCACAATACCCCCACAGAAGAAAAAGCCGATAAACTCTTTGAAATTGTTGACCATTTAAATCTAGGACAACCATTAATTACAGATGCTGACGAATTAGTCAGTTTAGCGCGTTTAAATCTGGAAGCAGGACAAAAAGCAAAGTTAGCAACGGCTTATAACGCCTCATGGACATATTTAAGCAATAGTCGCCAATTATTGGTTTCGCTAGCAGGTGCTACCGTTTGGACATACTACTATGAACTTTGTTACACCTTACACAAAGAGCTAATAGAAGTTGCTTATTTAAAAGGCTTTTTTTCCGAGTCTGAACAATTAATCCGTGAAACCATTGCTCAAGCACAAACGGTGTTAGAAAAAGCAGATATTTATAACACCTTGATTATTCAATATACAATGCAAGCACAATATGTGTTAGCGACCGAAGCAGGGCGACAAGCCTTGCGCCTATTAGGGATTGATTTACCAACAGATAATTTACGCGCCGTGCTATTAAAAGAAATGGCGCAAGTCACGGAAAATTTAGGACAACGTTCTATTGCAGTGTTACTCAACGCGCCTGATATGCAATTACCCGAAAAACAAATTGCTATCCGTTTAATCAATAACTTAATCGGTGCAACCTATTTTTCTAATCCACCGTTATTACATGTCGTTATTACAAAATCTGTAAATTTATCCTTATGTTATGGAAACTCGGTTGAAACCGCAATGGGATATTCCTGTTATGGCATCGTGTTAGGGGCGGTATTAGGCGATTATCAAACCGCTTATGCGTTTGGCATTGTTGGGATGAAACTTGCCGACTATTACAATGGGTTAGCACAAAAATGCAAGGCATGGGAATTATTTGCGAATATGTCCCTCATTTGGGTACGCCATTTGCGTGAGGCAGATGCTATCAGTGAAGAGGCGTTTAAATCGGGTGTGGACGGCGGAGAATTACAATTTGCAGGTTATACCCTTGTCCATTTATTGACCCATGCGTTTTATGAAGGTAAAACTTTAGATTCTGTTTTAACAGAATATTTGCCAAAGTATATGAATTTCGCTGAAAAAACTAAAAATCAATTAGCGATTGATTCAATGACAGGCTATCAACTGATTATTTGGAATTTAACAGGGCGCACGATTGATAAACAGGGCTTTAATACTGACCAACTGAGCGAAGCAGACTATTTAACCATTTGTCATAAAAATAAGAATATTGCCCCTGTTTGCCGTTATTACATTGCCAAGTGCCAAGTTTTGTATCTGTATGGCGAATATCATAAAGCCCTAGAAATTGCCTTAGATACCGACGATGTAATTCAAGCACTCATTAACTTAGCCCCGATTGCCGAGCATAACTTTTATACCTCTTTAATCATTATTGCCTGTTATCCCGATTTTTCCCCAACGGAACAGGCGCAGTATTGGCAACGCTTAGAAGCTAACCAACAACAAATGAAACGCTGGGCGGACAGTTGCGAACCCAATTTTTTACACAAATATCTACTGATTGCTGCGGAAATGGCGCGCTTACAAAATGCAGCACTCGCCGCAATGGATAACTACGATCAAGCCATTGCCTCTGCAAATCAGTATGAATATACGCAAAATGAAGCCATTGCGAATGAACTAGCGGCTAAATTTTGGTTAGCGCGTGGTAAAACGGATATTGCCCAGATTTATATGAAAAAAGCGCAATACGGCTATTACCTATGGGGAGCAACACGCAAGGTTGCCAGTTTAGAAGCGGCTTACCCACAATTATTAAGTAATTTGCATGAAAATCGTGTATATCCTGTTGAAACCCAAAATACAGCAACCGTTACCGCATACGGCACAAATTCCTTTGTAACCTTTGGTGCAAAAAGTCAACTCGATTTAGCCAGTGTTATCAAAGCCTCGCAAGCGATTTCTGGCGAATTTGTGTTTGACCAATTACTCAGTCGTTTAATGCGCATTGCGATAGAAAATGCAGGTGCAGAAGAAGGCTGGTTAATCTTAAAAAAACAGGGACAATTAGTATTAGAAGCTTATGGCTCGGTTAGCTTAGAAAACATAACGTTATTGGAAAATATGCCTTTAGAAAAAGTGCATTGCCAAGAACCTGCCTTATGTTTATCGACGGCTGTCGTAACCTATGTATCACGTACACAAATGCCTGTTGTTTTAGCAGATGCGTGTCAAGATGATATTTTTGCAAGCGACCCTTACACACTACAAAAACAACCCAAATCGGTATTGTGTGTACCACTGGTTTATCATCAAAACCTGATTGGCGTGTTGTATTTAGAAAATAATTTAACCACCGGCACATTTACACCTGAACGTTTAACCGTGATTAAATTATTATGCTCACAAATTGCCATTTCATTAGAAAATGCGCGCTTTATTGCCGAATTAGAACAAACACGCCTTGCCATTCGCAATCATGCGGATGAACTAGAAACCCTTGTTACACAACGCACAGTACAACTAGCCCATGCAAATGCCGCAATTACTGCTTTAAACCAGAAACTTAGCGCGGAAAACAGTCGGATGGGTGCAGAACTAGAAGTCACACAACGATTACAGCAAATGCTGCTACCAAAAACAGCAGAATTAGATGAAATTCAAGCCTTAGAAATTGTCGGTTTTATGCAACCTGCGGAAGAAGTAGGTGGCGATTATTATGATGTTTTACAACAAAATGGGCGGGTTGTTTGTGGAATTGGTGATGTGACAGGGCATGGCTTAGAAAGCGGTGTGTTAATGCTGATGGTACAAATGGCAGTACGCACCTTATTAGAAAATCAAGTAGATAGCTTAGAATCATTTTTAGCCGTTATTAACCGCGCTATTTACGCCAATGTACAACGGATGCAATCAGATAAAAATCTTTCTTTATCCCTATTAGATTATCAAGCGGGGGTCTTACGTTTATGTGGACAACATGAGGAAGTATTATTGGTTCATCGTGATGGTTCGTTAGAACGCATTGACACGTTTAACTTAGGCTTTCCCGTCGGCTTAGAAAATGATATTCACGATTATTTACAACATATTGAATTACCCCTTGCACAAGGAGAAGGCATCGTACTTTATACCGATGGCATCACAGAAGCCCGCAGTTCAACTAAACAGCTTTATGGCATTCCGCGTTTATGTGCAGTGGTTAAAAATACATGGTCTTTAGGGGCAGAGGCAGTTAAACAAGCCGTTATTAACGATGTACATCGACATTTAGACCAAGAACCTATTTTAGATGACATCACATTGCTGGTAATAAAACGGCGTTAGGAAAGACAAGATATGTTTAACATATCATCTTTGTTCAGAAGCACTTTTTAAACATGGTAAACTGCGTTAGTATTTTAGCAAATACTAACGCACGCAAACTCTGCACAATTCTAGCAAATACCGTACTATAATGAGCCTGAAAAGCGATATTCACCCTGTTTTTTGTTTATCTGTCATATTGATAACAGTGGCTATATTGCATTAACACTACAGGCAACTCTGTCATTCAGTTTGATTGGTTGGTAGATTAGGAAATCTCATATATTTTAAGGAGTATGCAATGCGTGAAGAAATGCTTCGTTCTATTTTAAGTGAACTAAATGGCACATCGGCTGATATAGAAGCGTCGGCGGTCATTTCTACGGATGGATTAATAATGTCTGCAATGCTCCCCAGTACAATGGATGAAGATCGGGTTGGTGCAATGGCGGCAGCAATGTTGTCATTAGGTGATCGAACGGCGCATGAATTGGGGCGGGGAGAATTAGAGCAAGTCTTAATCAAAGGAGATAAAGGCTATGTATTATTAACTCATGCAGGTCCTGATACGGTTGTCTCTGTGGTTGCAAAACCAACGGCAAAGTTAGGATTAATTTTCTTAGATGTTAAACGTGCTGCCGCATCGATTAGTAAAATCATGTAATTTATGGTTTATTACAACTGATGTAACAATGGAGTTCTGCTGATGGCTAATAAGGCATTTTTTATGCTCAGGCTAAACGACCATATACAATACTTACGGAAAATGGATGCTGCCTTAAAAAGTGAAAGCGATTTTCTGGGCTCAACGCACCAGGACTGTAAGTTGGGCAAGTGGATTTATGGTGAAGCACTGGACGAAATCGCCGCATTACAAGATTACGCTAAGGCGAAAGCAATATATGACAGTATGTTAGGGCCACATGAACAATTTCATGCGGCAGGACATAAAGCACTAGAATGTAAAAAAGTAGGCAATGAAGCGGGTGCGCAAGCGGCAATGACCGAAATGCACATTCTGTCTAATACACTCACAACAAAACTACTAGAATTAGATAAACTGAGTTAGACCGACTTAATATCTAAATATCGGTGGGTTCGCCCCTGAATCCACCGCTAGTAAATATCAAAAAAGCCTCTCTGCACTTCCCTTAAAGAATAGACTTCTTGCAAAAGTATATTGTCTAAACCAACATTCACTGGATTACCAGAATTTTCGGCATTTAAAAACAGCATTTTTTAACTTTTGGGCTTTTAAATTCTGTTAATTCTGTTAATTTTGAAAATCTTAACTTAGCCAACTAATGGCTGGCATGTTTTTGGCTCTTCAAAATAACAAATATCATTCATCTTCTTATATCGCAGGGATGAAATGATAAAGACTTTTTCTACCACCAACGAGTGTATGGACAATCTATGGACGTGTTACTGCACGCCTCCCCCTCTCCTAAAATGTACCAAAGAACCCAAAACCCCTTACAAATTGCCGTGCTAGGGGTAGATAAACAGGCACGCCACCTATTAGAACTGGTATTTAAAGGACCGGGACATGGCAATTTTATGTTAGTCGATAATATAAACCTTGCAGAAGCGGGCATTTTTGACAGAGATAGCATCAATGCCGAAACGGTCTGGAAGGAATATCGCCATCAAAACCCCCATTTACCCACCATCGTATTAGCACTACAAGCCCCAGCAGACCTAGACAAAGCCAGCAGTTTTGTTAAAAAACCCATTGAAATTGACAAATTATTGACAGCATTAACGCAATTGAAACAACAAGCTTTTTCCTCAACAACGATACCGCCCGTTGTCGCCCCCCTGATTGCCGAACCTGAACATGATGTGCGTCTTGCCAGTACACTCGCCCTAGAACAAGAAGAAGAACATCTGCACATCCTCTGCGGACATACAGAAGACATAAACCCAACAATTCCCGATACCTACCAACGGGTGTATTACAACCCTCAAAACTACTTACAAGGTTTTTTTGAAAAAGCTTTCGCACAAGCGCGACAACTACAAGCCCCCGCACTCCTACTACAAGGATTTGCCGAACCCGTTATTATCCTGCCCGACGAAGAAGTGATTTTATTCAGTAAAAACTTTACCGACAGTAAACTGCGCACCATGACACTCATGCCCTTAAGCAACACCACCCGCTTAAGAACCGCACCACTTGCCCAAAAAGAACTAGAACAACTCTTAAATAAAGAACAGTTTAACCGCCAAGCCCTAGAAAGTTTTTTATGGAAAATTACCCTCTGGACAGCACGCGGGCGCATACCTGAAGGCACGGATATTAACAAAGCCGTTACACTGACACATTGGCCCAATTTTACCCGCTTAGAACTAACACCCCATGCGATGGAAATTACGGCGATTTGGGTAACACAATCCTGTACCCTGATAGAAACGGCTAACCTGCTAAACATACGTCAACGCTATGTTTTCGCGCTTTACAGTGCCGCAACTGCCATAAAACTGACAAACCAAGAAAAACGCACAGAACAAATTCCGTCTGACGCGCCCGCGACCCCACCTGCGACACGCGGATTATTACAACGGGTTCTATCCCATTTACGCGGCAAACTCTAAGCGATAAAACACCATGAGCAACTACAAACTAATTTTTACAGGTCCATCAGGTGCGGGAAAATCAACCGCTATTGCAGCACTCAGCGATATTCCCGTCGTTACTACCGAAGCTAAAGCCCGCGAGCGCAACGAAGGACACCGCTATAAAGAAACTATCACCGTTGCCCTAGATTATGGCGTGATTCGTTTACCCAATCAGGATAAAATTCACCTCTACGGCACACCGGGACAAGAACGCTTTAACTTTATGTGGGATATACTAACCGAGGGCGGATTAGGGCTAATCATTCTCATCGACAACGCCCGCGCCAATCCACTAGATGATTTAGCTTTTTTTGTGGAAAAATTTGCCGATTTTATTCAAAAAACACGGGTAGCTATAGGCATTACACGAATGGATGTACACACAAAACCACGCATTGCAGACTACCATGAACGGCTAAAAAAATTTAATATAAAACCACCGCTATTTGATGTGGATGCACGCTCAAAACGCGATGTTTCTTTACTGATACAAGCATTAATGTTTTCCTTAGACCCCTGTTTACGAATCCAAGAATAACTTCTTAACGATAAAAACCGCCTTGATAAAGGACATGATAAATTATGGCAAGCAAAGCATTTTTCCTTATGCGCTTAAATGACCATGTGCAATACCTTAAAAAAATTGACGCAACCTTAAACGACAAAGGCGAGTTTCAAGGCACAGACTGCCACGACTGCAAATTGGGCAAATGGTTATATGGCGAAGGTCAAACCGAAGTGGATAATTTAAAAAATACCATTGCCAACAATATTTTTACCAGCCTATTTGAACCACATGAACGGTTTCACCAAATCAGCAAACAAGCCCTAGAACTAAAAAAAGCAGGGGATATGGAAGCCGTGCATAAAATTGTCACTGAAATGCACATTCTTTCTAATGTTATCTCCAGAAAATTACTCGACCTAGATGAATTAGACCGCTAGCCCCACATTCAGAGCAAATTACCATGACCGAACCGCCTGAACCCCCAGCCCTTGTTATAGACAACCTACACAAACAATTTGGCTCACTAGAAGTGCTTAAAGGCGTTTCACTCACCGCCCAAAAAGGCGATGTTATCTCCATGATAGGCTCATCAGGCTCAGGGAAAAGCACCTTTTTACGCTGTATTAATCTACTAGAAATTCCCAATCAAGGGACAATCAGCGTTAATGGCGAAACGTTAGCCATGACCCAACAACGCGACGGCTCATTAAAACCCAGTAGCCCAAAACAAGTAGAACGCATTCGTTCCCGCCTTAGCATGGTTTTTCAAAGTTTTAACCTCTGGTCGCACCTGACCGTTTTAGAAAATATTATTGAAGCCCCTATTCATGTCCTGCGTATTCCCCGCAAAGAAGCCATCGAACGTGCAGAATATTTACTAAAAAAAGTCGGTATTTATGAGCGTAAACACTACTATCCAATCAACATGTCTGGCGGACAACAACAACGTGCAGCCATTGCGCGCGCCCTAGCCATGAATCCTGATGTTATGCTCTTTGATGAACCGACATCAGCATTAGACCCTGAATTAGTAGGCGATGTTTTAAAAGTGATGACCGACTTAGCCACTGAAGGACGCACGATGATAGTCGTGACCCACGAAATGGGATTTGCGCGAGAAGTTTCTTCAAAAGTATTATTTCTACATCAAGGTGTTATTGAAGAACAAGGAACACCTCAAGCCGTTTTTTACGCCCCCACCTCTGAACGCTGTCGCCAATTTTTAGCCAGTCGCATTACATAAAGACTATCTGAATCAAAATTTTATGTTAAATCCTGAAAACCCAATAAATTCTGATTCAGACTATTTTAAACCAGCGATAACAAACCCTGTTGTCGTAACAAATGCACCGTATAACGCACACCAAACCCCGTTACCGCCGTTGGAATATGTGCCAATCCATCCTCATGATAATGGCTAGATAAATCAATATGTATCCACGCAATTGCAGGGTCAACAAAACGGCTTAAAAAACGGGTTGCATAAATATGGTCAGCTTCACTGTCTTCATTATCCGTTGGACATTGTTTTATATCCGCTATCTCACTTTGCAACCGCGCATCATAATCCGCATCCCACGGAAACCCCCATACCCGTTCCCCTGATAAACGCCCTGTTTCCACCAACAACGCCAACAAATTTTCACGATTACAAAATAAACCACTATAAGCCGTTCCTAACGCAATCACACAACCATAAGTCAAGGTTGCATAATCAATCATCACATCAGGTTTTTCCTCGCTCGCCAACACCAACGCATCCGCAAGCAATAAACGCCCTTCCGCATCACTATCTGTAATTTCAATCGTTAATCCATTACTAGCCTGCACAACATCATTTGATTTATACGCCAACGCACTAATATGATTTTCAGCCAACGCCAACCAACAATCAACTGCAAAATCAACCTTTAACAAACTTAACGCCAACAACGTACCCAACGCAACCGCACTGCCCTGCATATCCATGTGCATATTCGCCATTGCAACACGGGTTTTTAAATGCACGCCCCCCGTATCAAAACACACCCCTTTCCCGACTAATGCCACTTTTTTACTAAACTTTACAGGGCGATAACGCAATAACAACAATCCGCCGTCCATCGTCTCGCTCGCCTGTGTGACCGCGAGAAATGCACCCGCATGTTTTGTGCGCAAGGCCTGCAAATCATAAAATTTACTCTCCCAACCATGCTCATCCGCTAACCGCTCCACCTTCTGCCGATACAACAACGGCGTTAATTTATTCGCAGGCAAGACAGACAAATAACGCGCCAGATTATTACCAACCGCCTCCGCGCGTGTTTGTGCAAATTCATCAGGAGAACTAACCCCATATAACTCCACTTGCGAAAACGTATTATTAATTGATTTAGCATGATTTTTAAATGTAGGCATCTCCGCGACGGCCGCTAATGCAGCCGCAATAATCGCCTCGGCTAACTGCATAGCAAACGGTTCAGCAAAGCCCGCAATACAAATCCCTAACACCTGCGGATGATAAACAACATGATTTGTAACCAACTGTCTTGCAAGAGTTAAACACTCAAACGGCGCATGAATCTCAGGAGAAAACCCCAACGTTACCAAGCTCGCACTAGGATTAGGCAATTCTATGACCAATGGACTTTCTTGATGCTGATGACGACGCAAATAACGCTGTTTAAAAACATCTATATACGGAAAATCGGGTGCGGTTTCCAACACTTTAGCGGGCAATATCATCACCCAATGACTTAACAAATCAATATCCGCTTGTGTGGGCTTCTGTGCGTGGCTGTTTATCTTCATGATTTACGCTGTAAATCCCATATTTTACGTTGTAACGAAAATGTGTCAGAGGTCACATAATGTTCAATACGACGGGTTTTCTGGTCGGTCAACGACACAACCGCATCTAACTTAGCCAATAACTCAGGCAACCGCTGCATAAATGCCGTATCCTCTGGCGAAATCGCATTTTTTACATCCGCATTCGCTGCATCTGGTCTTGTCGGCAAAAAGAAAGCCAGCCCAAGATAAATAAAAAACGTGAACGGAAAAAACATCGTGCAAAAAACGGTCATAATCCGAAAAAATGCAACAGAAATACCTGAATAATCTGCAAATCCTGCACAAACGCCAAATATCCATTTTTGTTGAGTATTCTTATACAATCCTTTATATAAGTTTGTTTTATTGTCTGTATTTAAGGTTTTTGGTGTAGGCTCAGTTTCATCAAACTCATCAAACTCATCAAGCATCGACTCTTTAGGTGTCGACACTTTATCTTTTCGCTTTAAATACCCATTTCTTGCAGCAGCTAAGGGGGATGATTGCGCTGTTTTTGTCGCTTGCTTTTCCGCCTCTTTGCGTACAAACGCATCAAATGACCACTTATCTTCTTCATTTGGGTTAGGATTACTCATCGAGATAACTCCTTATTTTTGTTTGCGCCAATCAGGAATTTGATCATCCAATATAGATTCTAATACATTAATACGCTCTTCCAAGCCTTTAGCTTTTTTGTATAACTGCATAACTTGCTGTTTATCTTCTGGAGATAACCCACCTTTTGATTTATTTTTCCAACGATAATGTAAAATCAACCATAAAGGCACAACAAAGACAAGGACAACACTTAATAAATCGATAAGTTCTTTCATGATGACGACACCTAACTTGAATAAAAATAATGAAGTAGCATTATTGTACAATTAAGTTGCTATCATTTGTAGTGGTTAAAACTGCCCCATTAAGCCAGAGACGAATTAAAAAATATGAATATTCAATTAGCTCCCAAAACAGCAACGTTCACTATTCGCTATGGAAAACAACCAAGCCCTTTTGGAGAATGCGTTATCGGTGTTACTGAACAAGGCGTATGTTACCTAGCCTTTACCGATTCTTACACAGAATTACAAGAATATTGGACACAAGCAACCTTATGTTACGACGCACGAGCTACGGCTGATTTACTCCCACAGATTTTTAAGCCCAATCCAAACCTTGATGTTTGCGTGCAAGGGACAGCTTTTCAACAAAAAGTCTGGACAGCACTAACCCATCTACCATTTGCAACCGTCATCAGCTATGCCACGTTAGCCGAAACTATCGGACACCCCCAATCTGCGCGTGCAGTAGGGCAAGCCGTAGCAAAAAATACCGTAGCCTTTTTAATCCCTTGTCATCGTGTTATCCGACAATCGGGCGAACTGGGCGATTACCGCTGGGGCGTAACCCGAAAACAAGCCATGTTGGCATGGGAAAAAGATAAAATTGCTTGAATATCGGTCTGAATCAGGATTAAAAGATTGTCTGAATCAGAATTTCCAGAATTTTCAGAATTAAAAACAATTAAAAACATAATTTTTTTATTCTTTTAATTTTCTTGTCTTTTTAATTCTGGAAATTCTGAAAATTCTGTTAATCCTGATTCAGACAATCTTTATCTTTAATTGTTGTTAATTCTGAAAATTCTGTTAATTCTGAAAATCCTGATTCAGACAATCTTTCAATCTTTTTAACCAACAAGAAGCCAACACATGCAAAAAGACCCTTTAACGTATCAAATTATTGGTTGTGCAATGAAAGTACACAGAACAATGGGAAACGGTTTTCAAGAGGTTATTTATCAACGGTGTTTAGAAATAGAATTTAAAAAAGAAGGCTTATTATTCGGTAGAGAAGTAGAACAAAATGTTTTTTATGAAGGCGTGCAAGTTGGCACAAGAAGAGCGGATTTTATTGTAGAAAATAAAATCGTCGTAGAACTTAAAGCCTTAATAACCTTAGAAGATGTTCATATAGCCCAAGCTAAAAATTATGTTACTGCCTATCAATTTGAAAAAGGCTTATTAATCAACTTCGGCGCAAAAAGTTTAGAACATAAACTTATTTTTCCTTAAAGACTGTCTGAATCAGGATTTTCAGAAATTAAAGATAAAGACTGTCTGAATCAGGATTTCCAGAATTTTCAGAATTAAAAACAAATTATTTAATTAGTCTTTTTAATTCTGTTAATTCTGCTAATTCTGAAAATCCTGATTCAGACAGTCTTTAAATTCAAGCGGTCTTTTTTGCGTGTAGCACTTGGCGGGCTTGGTGAACAAGTTGGTCGAAGTGGGCTTCTAAAATGGGGTTAATACCACGTATGCCATTGATAACTTGTTCACTCCATGCAACATATTCTAAACAGCGTTCTGTCGACCATGTCTGTGGTGGCATGTATAAAATATCTTGAACGTTGCAAATTTTATCTGCCAATTTTACTAATTTTGCCCGTGTGGATTTGTGGGGGGCATGTTCTATTTGTAGGCGTTTACGTTCTGCTTTTTCAAGGCTTTTGTCGTCAGTCACTTCTTGAACCACGTTTAAAACGTCTGTGCCAAATAGGGTTTGAATCTCTTGATTCGTTGTGTTGGTATCTTCTACTGTGTCGTGCAGTAAGGCGGCAACAATGGTGACTATATCGTGTACTCCCCCTTCTTCCCAGAGTAAGGTTGCAACATTAATAGGATGATTGATATAGGGTGATACTTGTTTATCGCGTCGCCGTTGGTCGCGGTGTTTGTCAGCAGAAAAGCGTAAGGCTTTTAATAACAGTGCAATTTCTTCTGCCGTGAAGGTCGTGGTATTTTCTAACATGATGTCACCTAGTTATTCTGTTACTTCAGGTGTGCTTTCATCAATATATCGGGCTAAATAAATGCTTTGGAAAACAATAAATACAATGGTTAAGCCCATCATTCCAAATAGTTTGAAATTAACCCATGTATCGGTGCTGAAGTGGAAAGCAACGTATAAATTTAATAATCCCATACTCAGAAAAAATCCTGCCCATGCGATGTTTAACCGTAGCCAAACGTGTGTTGAGGTGACTTGAACGGCGGTTTCTAACATGCGCTGAATTAAATTCTTTTCCCCTATGAATTGGCTAGCAATTAATGCGCCTGCAAATAGGAAATCTATGAGGGTCGGTTTCCATTTGATAAAGGTTTCATCGTGCAATACAAGGGTCATTCCGCCAAAAATAATCACGATGGCAAGCGTGATGAGGTGCATTTTTTCGTAGCGATGGTGTTGAATGCGATAAATAAGCACTTGTGCGAGTGACGCAAGTATTGCAACAGCCGTTGCGACAAAAATATCCGCAACTTTATAGGCGATAAAAAAGAATAGGATGGGAAAAAAATCGTAGAGAAATTTCATATTTTATACGTAATCCAATGAGATAAAAAAAGAATTGTCAAATTATAGCTGAATTTGTTAATTTCATGGCATTAAACCGTTGTTAGGTTGTCCTTTTTGTTTTGTCATTGCAGGGAGAAATTGCATGATGTATCTGTTTTTAAGTCGTTTATTTGGGGTTATGCCCCGTCAAGGTAGTGCGCAGTCATGGGGCGTTTTTTTATTGCAAAAAATGAGCATGTTACTTGTTTTGGGTATGGGTGGTTTTCCCTTAACAAGTTATGCTGTTTTGCAGTTACATGATGGGCAAAACTTTGTTTATGACGTTGAGGCAAATGGCGTATTAGCACAAGGTTCATTCAATGCTTATGCCAATATGTATCGTTTGCGGGTCAATAATGCCAATTATTTGGGGCAGGTAACGCAGTTGTCAACAGACGGGCGTGAGGCTTATTTAGCCAGTTTTACTGAGCCTGCGAGTGGATTACAGGTGGAACGGCGAATTTATGTGCCAAAAACAGGGCAATTTGCGCGTTATATGGAGGTTGTCGGCAATCCAACCAGTGTTACAAAAACAGTTGATATTGAAATATCAGGCACGTTAGGGTCTGGCAATAATACGCAGGTGTTGGATAGCCGTAGTAATTATTTAATGACGCAAACCGTTGTTAATGGCGTAGTGGTGAGCAATAGCCCCATTTTGTTGCATTATCATTCTCAGGCGGGTGGTGCGATTACAGCCACGCATTCTCTGAGTGGCGGACAATTAAGTTGGACTTATGCAAAAATCAGTATTCCCGCAAATAGTCAACGACGTATCATTTATTTTGTTGCACAAGCAGGGACAGCTATACAAGCAACGGATATAGCAACCTATATTGCTTTTAATCCCAGTAGTTTGTATGAAAATATTGTTGATACTATACGGGGCGAAATTGTTAATTTTACCCCACCCAGCCCGAATGCAAATACGGATTTTAGTAGCGCGATAGCCTTGAGTAATGGCGAGTTACGCCAAGGGAGTTTAGAAGAAACGGATACCGCTTCGCATCAACGCGCAGGCACACCCGCAGATGGTTATTTATTAAATTTAGCCAAAGATGAAACCGTTACCTTAACCGCTGCCGCAGGATTTAATACCTATCTGTATCTGTTTGATGATATTGCGGGAAAAACGGTTTTAGCCTCGAATGATGATAAGGATAAAAATACGCAACAGTCGGAAATTGTTTTTACCGCGCCAGCAACAAAAACGTATTATATTGAAGTTACTGCATTTAACCGCCAAGAACGGGGGACGTATAGCTTAAATGTACAGTCAGGTAAGCAAAATAAAGCCCCTCAAGCATACGATTTTGTTATTACAGGACAAAACAGCACTGCACCCGCAACGGTTACTTTTACTGATTTTAGTCATGATAGTGATGGTTCTATTGTTAAACGGTGTTGGCAATTTGGGGATGGTAGCCCAAGCCAATGCACAACGGGCAATAGCATTAGTTATACCTATACCAGTGCAGGACAGTATAGCGTCGGTGTAACAGTGACCGATAACGATAATCTAGCCGATACGCAAACCGCCGTAGTTAAAATAATTGCGCCTGTTGAGGGGATTGTTTTACCGTTAGCCAATATTGTGAGCGGTGAATTAAGCACAGCCGATACACGCTCGCGCACACGGGTTAATGCGCTGACTGACCGTTATGTGATTGCTGCGCCCAATGTGGGGGAAGAATTGGTTTTAGAAATGAGTTCGGAGCGTTTCGATAGTTATTTGTATTTATATGACCAATACAATCGTTTAGTCCGTCAGGATGATAATAGCGGCGGTGGAAAAACTGCTAAATTGCGTTATGCGCCCACGTATGCAGGTAATTTATATGTAGAAGCAACGTCTTATGATGATAATCAACTGGGTTTTTATTCTTTGTCCTTACAAAAAGTCAGTGCCGCAACAACGGTTAATGTCGTCTTAGAAGCCTCAACGATGTTGAATAATCCCTTGCAAAATCTGTTTGTTGCAAGATTACCTGATAGCTTTAAACCGACTTTTTTATTGTGGAATTTTGGGGATAATAGCGCGACATTGAGTACGGATGAAGCCATTGCCTCGCATACCTACAGCCGTACAGGTACTTATACGGTGAGTGTGATTGCGAATAATGCCAATGGTGAAGTAGAAACGGGTTCAAAAACCTTTTTTATTAATAGCCAAGTGATTATTCCACAATCTCATTTTAGTGCAACACCACTATTTGGGGAAATTCCTTTACCCGTGTTTTTCTCTAATCAATCCTCAACAACATTAAGCGGCGATACATTGCGTTATATTTGGGATTTTGGTGATGGACAAATCGCAACCGATAGCACGCCAAATCATACTTTTACCGCCGCAGGTGCGTATCAAACTGTTCTACGGACTTATTCAACCCTCACGCAGCAAAGCAATTCTTACACTGTGCCAATCACCGTTATAGACCGCGCTAGTGAAAATATTGCGATGACAGGTATTACACGTTTACGTCCTCAAGTTTTAATGGGCGGACTAGACCCGATGTTAGTTGATTTATTGGATACTGATTTGAAAGTATTCGCTATTATCCGCACGGGCAGTGCTAAAATTCAAACAGTGCGCTTGTTACAAAATGGCAGTGATTACAGCCTTTCTTTACAACATGTTGCAACTTATAGTAATGGCGACCAACGTTATGAAGCCATGTTTCCGCTGTATCGGGGCTTGTTTCCGGCCATTACCTTAGGGGAATTGTTTGGTGCGAAAACAGGACAATTTCGTATTCAAGCAGATGATATTAGTGGACAATTTCACGCTTTTCCTAATTTGGAGTTAGGCAGTAACCCCCCCTTAAGCACCGCACCGACTGCATTAAAAATTGAACCCATTCGCGCCCTAAAAGTTCGTCGTCATCAAGCGCAAGTATTAGCCGCAGGTTTTGACCCTGCATTAGTGAATACGACAGATAGCCAATTTACGGTAAAAGCCATTGTCCGCGAAGGCATATCGCCTATAGAAAGCGTAGTTCTTCAGCAAAATCAAGGAACATTCGCGTTATCTATGCGCTTATTAGAAACATTACCCGATGGTGATTATCTTTACGGTGTCGCATTTGCCTATCCACAGGATAGTTTTAGCAATGTCACATTAGGGAATATTTGGAGTAATCAAGCCAGTGCTGAATTTTTCAGCGTTATCGTTACGGATAAAGCGGGTTATACGCACCGTTATCCTGAACTTAAAATTGGGAATTATCCTGTACAGTAAAAGCGAATAGTGCTAGATAATTTAGAAGGGATTGACAATTGTAGGGTGCGTTAGCATTTAACACACCCTACGCATTAGGGTTTAGATTGCAAGTCCTTATGATTATTACGCGAATTCTATCGCTTAAAGCGGTGATTGTTCATCTTTAGAATATTATGAGTGATATGAAAAATACCAGTAATACACGGGATAAGTTACTAACGGTTGCTTTTGAAACGTTTTATACAAATGGCTACAGTGCAACAGGCTTAAATACGATTTTAGACATAGCAGGCGTGCAAAAAGGCTCGTTGTATCATTTTTTTTCCTCAAAAAAAGAACTTGCTTTAGCAGTGATAAACGAAAAAATAGCCGAGCGGTTTGCAGAAAGATATACCGCTATTGTTATTTCAGAACAACCCCTACACACCCTTTTTACATTCATCTCTAACCCCGCGAATTTTGATTTAAAACGCGGTTGTCCATTAGGAAAATTGGTTCAGGAATTAGCAGGTTTAGACGACGATTTTAGAACGGCTTTAGCAAAAGCGTATATCAGTTATGAGGGGTACATTGAGCAAGCCTTATTGAAGGCTATGGCTATTGGTGAATTAAAACAAGGAGATGCTAAAAAATTAGCCACCTTTATCGTGTCTGTCATTGGTGGCGCGATACAACGGGCAAAATTGAGCGATAACGAAGAGCTGTTTATTGATTCTATTGAACTATTAAAAAAATACATTTCCCATCTTGACTGATTAGTCAAGTCTCCATTACACTCTTCTTGACCAATCAGTCAAGGAGAATGCGATGCCCTACCTCACGTTAAAATTATCAAAAAAATTACCTGTTGCCGTAAAAGCACAACTTGCATCAGAATTAACCCGTCTTATGGCAGAAATTTTGTGCAAAGAAGCCCGTTTAACAGCAATAACGATTGAAGAGCTTGAAAATAGTAGTTGGTTTATTGGCGGAGAAATTCAGGATATTGGTGCTTATTTAGCGATTAATATCACCCAAAACACCAATACTGCGACGCAAAAAGCACAAATGTTACAAGCAGCGTCCGCGTTATTACAGACCCATTTAGGACAGTTACCACTGGCAACTTATATTGTTATTAATGAAATCAGTGCAGATTCATGGGGGTACGATGGCGCGACGCAGGCAAGCAGAAAGAACTCCGTTGTCAGTGGCAATTATGCAAACCCGCCAACAGGGGGCAAAAAAAGAGCATTACTCGTTATTGATGTACAAAATGAGTATTTTACGGGCAAATTACCTGTTTCTTATCCGAGTAATGCGCAAGCAAATCTTCTGCGTGCAATCACGTTTGCACAACAGGCAGATATAGCCGTTGTATTTATTCAGCATACATTAGAAAAAGGCTTGTCTGTGTTTCAAAAAGACAGTATTGGCTGGGAACTTCACCCCAGTATTGCCGCAATTACACCTGATTTTTATATAGAAAAAACCCAACCTAGCTCATTTGTGCATACAGGATTAGAAAATTATCTCCGTAGTAATGGCATTGATACGGTTGTTATCAGTGGTTACATGACACAAATGTGTTGCGATACAACGGCAAGATACGCTTTTCATTTGGGATTTAATGTAGAATTTTTATCTGACGCAACGGCAACATTAGGCTTTGAAAATACAGCGGGAAAAGTAACCGCAGAAACCTTACATAATACGGTTTTAGTTGTCCAAGCCAGCCGATTTAGTCAGGTATTAAGTGTAGATGAGTGGATAGCAAGCGTTAGTCAGTAGCGGGATATTAGAAAAACGGATATCAGCCTGTAAAACGGTGATATCCGTGTTATTTTTACAAGTAGCTGAAAAGTACAATTATACAGTCTGCAATAGCTTTTCTACGGCAGATAAATCCGCCCGTTTCATTGGTTTACCATCTGTTGCACTGGGTGGCGACCAGCGGACATCATCAATATTGAATACCGTTAATGCAATATTATGTTCTCCCGCAACAAAATAGTAACAGGGATAATTCACGGTTTTATTCGACTCGCGCGCGGGCAGGCGAAATTTGCGCTCGGTCAGTTCATAAGGAATACCTTTATTCATTAAAAATAAGGCAACCTCTTCAGGGGAATAGGCGAATAAATGCAAATTAATTTCTGAATGGGGGGTTGCTGTCCCCAGTAAAACCGAGCCAACCAAGCGAGGGGAAAAAACCTGCAACATACGCATGGCATGTAGCGCGGATTCTCGCATCGTGTGGACTAATAAAGGTTGTGTATCACTTTTAAATAAACGTTGATAAATAACGATTTCTTCTTGAATTTCGCTATTACTGGGAAGGTTGCGGGTATTGGGTACGCCCAACTGTGTTGCGGCTTTACATTTGGCAAGATGATAATCATCAATACCTTCTTGTACCATCAGCCGCGCACTGGCTTGAGCAATGCGCTGTCTAAATTGCGAGTCTGTAGCATTTTTCATGGGACTAACAGAAATAATAAGAAGATAAAACAAATGGATAGAAGGGTAAGAAAAGCGTGCGTGATAAAATGGTGGTGGTTTAAGCCTCGTTAGCGTCTAAATAAGCAGGTAAATCCGTTAGGTTGTCTAAACAAATAAGTGGCTGGCAAGCCAGTAAACGCGGTTTGTCATGCGCGCCATAGCTTACGGCAATTGCCGCAGTGCCTGCATTTTTTGCCATCTGTAAATCGTATTCAGTATCGCCTATCATCACCGTTTTTTCAGGGATTACGCCTAATTCATCCATGATTTCTAATAGCATTTGCGGATGTGGTTTTGAAAATGTTTCATCTGCACAACGGGTTGTATGAAATAATTCGGTTAATTGATGTTCTGCTAACGCGATATTTAAACCACGCCGTGCTTTACCTGTTGCAACTGCAAGCCAATATCCTGTCGCACGTAATTTTTGTAATGTTTGCGTAACCCCTGTAAATAGCGGCGTTGGAAGGGTATCTTCAGCAAAATAATATTGTCGATAACATTCTTTAAATTGCTGATATTGTTGTGCATTAATGGTGGGAAACAGGTGATAAATAGCATGTTCCAAACTTAAGCCAATAACATTACGAATGGCTGCACTAGAGGCATGACCTAGCCCAACCGCCTGAATAGCCGCTTTAAACGTCGCAACAATCCGAGCTTGAGAATCAACCAGTGTGCCATCCCAATCAAAAACTAACAGTGTAAAAGCGGTTTTCATTGTGCGAATCCTGAAAATTCTTTTTAGCGAGTTTTCTATTTTAACCTGAGTTCGGGCTAAGCGATTAGACCAAAGGAGTTAAATCCTTTCTGGCAATATTCAAAGAAGGCAGTTTATCCTGATAAGAATAAGCAACCAAACTTGCGACAACGTTAATCATATAATGGGTTAATGAACGATGCCGCGAGTGTTCTAAATCAAAGATATTTTTCAGCTGGTCATTAATCGTTTCGATGATACAACGCTTACGTAACAAAAGCTTATCAAAAGCGGCGAGTACTCGGGGTTTCATGTTTTTCTTCAAGGTGGTAATCAGTTCTACGTCGTCCAAAGCTAATAACTCAGCTAGCTTTTTAGTAGAGATAGCCACGGTCTCCAAAGACTTTACCGATAAAGTCTTTCAGCAGACTCGGAACAGGTTTTCTATCATCGACATTACCGCGCGTAATCCGAAAGGAGAGGATTTGACCGCAATCATCGACTAAGAGATGGAGTTTGAAGCCATAAAACCATCCTGTTGAGGATTTGCCTCTTTGTGCCTCCTCCTTGAAGGTTTGGTGGCGTGAAATCCGTAGGTTATCGCAAACCCGTAAAGGGGTTGAATCAATAAAGGCAATCCCCTTCCCTGTGGCGCAACGGCTTTTCATGAAGAAAGTCAGAGGAATCAAGATGTCAGGTAACAGCTCAATAAAACGATTGTAGGAGACAAGTTTCGGAAATGCCTGAGACAGATGCTGATGACGGGTATAAAACCATTTGAAGGTTCTGTAACCTGATGAGTGGTACAAGACGATAAGGGTGATGATTTCGGAAGGACTTAAGCTACGAGTTCTGCGTCTTGTTTTGCAGCCATCGTTGAGTTGAGTTTTTCCCATTCAGGAATAAATGCGTTGCAGAAATCATCCACTTCACAAAACAATCGTGTTAAATTCATGGTAGGCAAGCTCGTTGAGAAATATGGAATGTAGAGATTTTATATTTTCTCAGATTTTATCGGGCTTGCCTTCCTTAGACCGAACTCAGGTTACCTAAGATAATCCGATAATGAAAATCTAAATCGCCTGCTTCTTGATAGTAAGTTTCGCCACTTTGCACGGTTTTAAAATGGCTACTTAATAAGCTGTTTAAATCGCTGATTTCTGCCTCTGTCATGTGAACGGCAGCCAACCGCGCCGCCATCCCTTCCAAAGCTTCGCGCACTTGATACAGTTCTTCTAAACCATCTTGTGTTAAGACGACGACACGCGCCCCGACGTTGGCTTTACGTTCAACTAAATGGCAAGATTCTAAACGGTTAATGGCTTCACGAATCACAGCACGGCTCACCGCGTATCTTGTCGACAACTCCGTCTCGCTGAGTTTGCTGCTAGGACGGATGACACCTTCGACAATATCTTGTCGCAATTGAATAAAAGTTTTATCGGCAGTGGTGACAGGCTGATCAGTAGGGAGTATCAGCGATACCATGATGTGTGTCTCTATGGGTGAATTGTCGACAATATAGGCGGTTTTTTGGGGGGGGTCAATGGGAAAATGGGGGAGGTTGTCGACAATGGGGGGAGAATATTATAGGACTTACGCATTGATAATAGCCGAGAAATGAGGATTAAGTTTTCTTCAAAAAACTTGACCATTACAGGAACAACGGCATAACTCCTAAATATTCTACTTTTTACGGTGTGTTGGCTATAGATAATAAATTGAGAATAGCACTTTCAAATACTTGAGCTTGACTACAATGTTGTTTTACTCTTTCCCATTGTTCGGTAATTTTCGGGGCATGTTGTTGATATTCGCGTTTGCTTTTACGAATGCGTAAACCACTTTTTACAGGCAAGTCAGCTAATCTATTTTCTAGCGTTAGATTACATTCCATTTGCCCAAATAATAAATGTTCATCGGGCAAATGTGCAGCAGCTAACCAAGTACCAGAAGACTGGGCTGGTAAGCAAAAAACAGTATTTGCACTTGCACTTGCTGGTTTTAGCCAGCTTTCCACTACTTGTTGTAGTGCTGCTACAGTATCCACTACAGGTGGACAAGGTTTAGTACACGGCAATGTTTGCCAACCCAAGTTTATGCTTTCTTGCTGTATGTTTGCACCACAATCACTATATTGTGTAGCTGCTACATCAACATCAATATGCAGGATTATCCAATCAAAAAGTTCTAGCGTGGGTTCTGTGTCTATGTTTCCAGAACATTGTTTACTCATTTCACGACACCATTTTAATACGCCACACCAGCCATTACCCATTTGTGGACGACTGGGACTGGCTTCTGGCTGAAGTCGCGTTAATACAAAAGGAGCTGGCAGAATCGCTTTGAGTGCAGCTTGGATGATTTCATAATCTGTTGGTCCTTCTGCAACTAAGGCAATGCGCAAATTAGACATTGGGAACAGCTCCTAAACGTCCCATTAACCATAAGCGAGAAAGCGGGTATTCTTGATTAAGTTTAAGTAAACATTCACTTAATTCAATGCGACGTACACAGGTCATGCCATTACTATCACGTTCTATGGCAAATAAACGTATTTCTGGATCAGTTAAATCTAAGCCATCTAATATAGCGGGGTTATGTACGGTAAATAAAATTTGTCGATCAGGTGTATTGTTTTTCAACCAATCCGAAAGCCGTTCGGTGAGACGTATTGCTAGACGTGGATTAAGACTTTGGTCTAAATTGTCGATGGCAAACAGGTGCGGAGCATTAGGCAATAAACACAGCGCAGCATAAAATAATACATAGAGTGCACCCTCACTCGCATCACCAGCAGTCAATTTATTGCGACTATTATTCATAAATCTGTCAGTAAATTTTAATACTGATTTAGTCCCCTCTTTGACGGTGTCAATATCTACACTCCAACTGATTAAATCCAATACTGTATCTAATATTTCAAGCGAAACTTCATCATTATCTTTGTTTAATTGTTTTCGTAGTTCTGCAAATGCCTCAGCAAGTTGTCCTCCATTGAGTCCCACAGGATTACGTGGCTGAGCGTCAGACTCAACATTGCGTAGTGTTGGAGTGTTAGGGCAATAAATAGCGTATTCTTGTAGGCATTGCATTAGTTGTGCGGCAGGGGAGGTTGGTTCTAGTTCTACTAATTTCAATGCAGCTAGACCTGCTTTAGTATTTAGGTTTTTTTTATTACGACGTTGTTTATCGGAAACAATAGGGTCTTGCGTGTCTTTTAATAATTCATCTATAAATATCCATGCCAGTTTTGGATGACTCATTGGGTTTTTCAGGGATACTTGGTATGTTTCTTCATTCTCTCCTTCTACGCTGATATGAATATGCTTGGGTGGATCTTGGTCACTGAAGGAACTTTTATATAAACGTGGCAAGCTAGTACGCACGCCTCGACGCATTAAGCTTTCATTATCAACAATGCCATACGCCGCAGCACTTAAGACACCAATGGCTTCTAAAAGGTTGCTTTTGCCCACACCATTGTCACCGATGAGACAGTTAACGCGCCCGAGTTCAATGGTTTGATCGTTAATGGATTTGAATCCCTGAATTTTGAGTGTGCGAATCATATTAGTCTTGTTTTTCCTGTCAGTAGTTCTTGCATAATTACTTGCTTGAGGTCGTGGGTTTTAACACAACATTTTAACTTACGACAAGTCGAGAGACTGTTTTCTCGTTCCCAAACGCTATTTAGGAATACCTGTATATCAAGTTCTGCTTGATAATTTGAGAAAAACTTCTCCCAGTAAGTTATTAACAATAAAGAATCAAATCCTTCTATTCACTACTTAGAAGTTTATCTGAGTATTTTCCTTGTTTCCAAACGTTGCTTGGAAACACATTCGTTGATGTCTTGCATACTAGTAAAGACTGAGCACAGAGCGGTCAAGACGGCATTTGGGAGAGAGAAAAACCCTTAAAATAACTGATAAAGATTTAATTACAACCAGAGTTTTTCCATAAAAAGTCCTCCAATATTCTAAAAATCTTCGCCTACCAAGCAACCTTAGAAAATACCCCAATGAATGAGTTTACAGACTTGTTTGCGCTGTAAGATTTAGTTGCTTACAATTAAAAAGACTCCAATAATATTAATTATCGGGGTCTTTTTTTATAAGCATGATAGGTGAATTCAAATGCGAACACTTGCTGAAATCCAACAAATTTTACGAAACTATCAACCTGAATTAAAAAGCAAATATGGTATTGAACGACTAACACTTTTTGGCTCGTATGCGCGTCAAGAACAAACGGAAGAGAGTGATATTGACATAATGTTATAGCCATGTGCCTGAGATTCCTTGACACAGGCTATTCCTCTTAGTGAGCGTTTTTCTTTTACCTGTACCCAAGTTTCTTGGCTTATATATTTCTTGCTGAGCTATTCTACAAATCTCCGTCCGCATTCTCGATAGTTATAGTTTTATACCCCTGTACGGGTTTTTCCGTATTTCACTGTGTCGCTTTACAGCTAGGGCAAGTTAGCATTTTAGAGACTCTTCTTCTGTTTTCTTATCTTAATATTACTACTTCTTTAGCATTACCAAAAATCCATTGCGACAGTCTAAAGAAAAGCAATGCTTTCTTGTAAAAACCTGCGTTTATTTGAATTACTAAAGATTAATCTTTAAAAAATGACAGTACGGCATAATAGTGGTTCATATTTATTCACCCTGTCATTACTGTTATTCAAGGAGTTAAAACGTAGGACATGAGCGAGAATACGCAAACGATTATCAAACAATTAGAACAGCACATCAGCGAACAAATTTTAGGACAAGCAACCCTTGTTGAGCGACTGTTGATTGCTTTATTAGCAGATGGACATCTACTGGTTGAAGGCGCACCGGGGCTTGCAAAAACCCGTGCCATTAAAGTGTTGAGCGAAGGGATAGAAGGCGACTTTCACCGCATTCAATTTACCCCCGACTTATTACCCGCTGACTTAACAGGAACAGAAATTTATCGTCCTCAAGAGGGCAGTTTTCAATTTCAACAAGGGCCGCTATTTCATCATTTAGTCCTTGCGGATGAAATTAACCGCGCCCCTGCTAAAGTCCAATCCGCCTTGTTAGAAGCGATGGCAGAACGCCAAATTACTGTTGGACGCACCACATATCCATTGCCTTCTCTCTTTCTTGTCATGGCAACACAAAATCCCATTGAACAAGAAGGTACTTATCCCCTACCCGAAGCGCAATTAGACCGTTTTCTGCTGTATGTCAAAATTACCTATCCAGACCCCGTGCATGAAAAAGCAATTTTACGTCTCGCTCGCACGGAAGCCTTACAAGCCAATGATACAACACCGCGTCCCACTTTCTCGCGTGTAAGCCAAGCGACTATTTTCGCCGCGCGCCAAGAAATTCTAAGAATCCATTTAGCTGATGATTTAGAAGACTATTTGCTGCAATTAGTGCTTGCAACCCGCAATGCACGCCCTTACGGTGACGATTTAGCCAAGTGGATACAATATGGCGCAAGTCCTCGCGCAAGCATTGCGTTAGAACGTTGTGCAAGAGCGCACGCATGGTTAGCAGGACGCGATTTTGTTGCCCCTGAAGATATTCAAACCATGGCTTACGATGTTTTAAGACATAGAATTCTACTGAACTACGAAGCCGAAGCTGAAGGCATTACCAGCGACACCGTTATTGCTGAATTGCTTGCCCGTGTTGCTGTTCCCTAAAGGTTACGCCATGTTTTTCCGCACTAAACCGCTAACGCCTCCCACAATGGATAATGAACGGGTACAAGTCAATTTACCGCAATTGATTAGCCTTAACCAATCCGCGCCAACCTTACGCCTTTGGCGGTCACATAAACCCCGTTCACAACAAAGCGGTACATACATTTCCTCTTTTAAAGGACGCGGTATGGAGTTTGACGAAGCGCGTCCGTATCAAGCGGGGGACGATATTCGCGCGATTGATTGGCGCGTTACGGCACGCACGGGTAAGGTTCACACGAAATTATTTCGTGAAGAGCGTGAACGCCCTGTTTTTCTTTGGGTGGATTATCGCGCGCCGATGTTTTTCGCCACACGTGGCGTGTTTAAATCTGTGTTAGCCGCAAAATTGGCGAGTTTATTAGCATGGACAGCAAATTATGCAGGCGACCGTGTGGGCGGACAAATTTTTACTGATAATCAACATCATGAATTAAAACCCCGTCGTGGTAAACCTGCGGTCTTGCATTTTTTAAAACAGCTCACAACTACCCAAACGCCTGCCGAAACGGTTAATAAAAATGCCATTCAAACCGCATTAGGACGCTTACGTCAAGTTGTGCATCCGTCTAGTTTAGTGTTTTTAATCAGTGATTTTCGTTATTTAAATGCGTTGGGTGAGTCGCATCTGGTTCATTTATCCCGTGATAATCAAGTGGTTTTATTTTTCATCTATGACCCTCTTGAATGGCAATTACCGCCAACAGGTTATTATCGGCTGAGTGATGGACTGCAAGAAGTCAATTTATACACGGGCGATAAGCAGTTATCTCAAACTTATGCACAACGCTTTCTCCAACATCAAGCCTATTTACAGCAACTCGCACAACAGCATGGAATGCAGTTTATTGCCTGTGCAACAACGGACGACCCGATTAAATTATTGCAGCGGGAAATGCGGTATTAACGGTTTTAAAATTGGCTGTTGCTATAACAAAAAAACGGATAACACCGCGTAAAGTAGTGGTATCCGTTATTCATCTTTCTGGTTTTTAAGTATGGTTGTTTGTTAATGCTGAAAACTTTGATTCAGACAGACGTTAAACGGATAACACCGTTTAGAGCGGTAGTATCCGTGTTGTTTTATAGTCTAGTATCCCTGCAAACTATCCATTACATTCGGTAACCAAAGGATAATTTGTGGGAAAATGATGATGAGCAGTAAGACTAGCAATTGTAAGATGACAAAAGGGGTAATTCCCCAATAAATCGTGCTGATTCTTATGGTTGGCGGTGCAACGGCTTTAAGATAAAACAGGGAAAAGCCAAACGGTGGAGATAAAAACGATGTTTGAAGATTAACGGCAATTAAAATGGCAAACCACAATAAATCAATACCAAAGTGAGCGGCAATGGGGGTTACAATTGGAACAACAATAAAACAGATTTCCAGAAAATCTAGGAAAAATCCCAGTACAAAAATCAATAACATCGTAACGGTTAAAAATCCCCACATCCCCCCCGGTAAATTGGTAAAAATGTGATGAACCAGTTGATCGCCCCCCATTCCTTTAAACACTAAACCAAACGCCGTTGCCCCAATGAGGATTAAAAAAACCATGCTGGTTAAACGGAGCGTGTGTTGCATCGCATCGAGAAGATTACGCAGGGTTAAGCGTTGGTGAATCAGCGCGAGTATTAGGGCAACAACCGCACCAATTGCAGCCGATTCGGTTGGAGAGGCAATTCCAAAGAAAATCGACCCTAATACGCCAATGACTAGAATTAAGACAGGAAAAACACTTTTGAGGAGTTTTTTTGTGAACCGCCAATTCCACTGATGTTCATCTAAATTAGCCAGTGCAGGCGCGGCTGTTGGGTATCGCCACGCGATAAATATAACATAAAGCAGGTAAATGATGACGAGGGAAAGACCGGGGATAACAGCCCCCATGAATAAACGCCCAACAGGAACACCCATGACATCGCCTAACAGAATTAAGATAACGCTGGGGGGGATGATTTGCCCTAATGTGCCAGCGGCAGCAATTGTGCCTGTTGCCAGCACAGCGGAGTAATTATTTTTGAGCATAGAGGGCAGGGCGATAATACCCATTGTGACTACTGTTGCACCCACAACGCCTGTTGTCGCGGCAAGTAATGCACCTACCAAAATAACTGAAATAGCCAATCCACCGCGTAATTTACCAAACAATAACCCCATAGTTTCTAGCAGTTCTTCTGCAAGCCCCGATTTTTCTAGGACAATCCCCATAAAGATAAAAAGCGGAACAGCAAGCAGCGTGAAGTTGGTCATAATCCCCCAAATACGTAAGGGAAGCAGGTCAAGAAAACCAAGCCCGAGAAAAGTTAGACCAAAAACCAGCGCGATTGCCCCCAACGTAAACGCGACAGGATAACCCAATAGGAGCATAAACATGAGGACAATGAACATCATCAATGCCCAAACATCCATCGTTAAAAATTCCATTATCGTTGTTCCTCAACAGGGCTACCTAAAATAAATAAGAGATGACGGAGCGCGTCACCAACCCCTTGTATAATAAGAAATACAAAACTGAGGGGGAGTATGCCCTTGAGGATAAATCGATAAGGTAATCCGCCCGCATCGGGAGAACCTTCATTAAAAATATAGGCGTTGTAAACGAAACTCTTTGAACAATAAATAATAAGCAGGCTAAAGGGGATGAGCAAAAATAGGCTACCGAATAAATCTAACCATGCACGGGCTTTTGCATTTACCCAACGACTGCGATAGATAATGTCCACTCGCACATGATCATCGTGTTTAAGTGTGTAAGCCGCGCCGAGCAAAAACGCTGCCGCAAATAAGTGCCATTGTAGTTCTTGCAACATCACAGAACCTTGATTAAAAACGGCGCGGGTGAATACGTCGTAAACAATGGCTAACACCATAAAAAGAATGAGCCACGCGCTAATAACGCCCGTCCATTCACTAAAGGTGTTAATAAATCTAACTGTTTTATGTAGATAGTTCATAATGTCAATACGATGGTGGTTGATATGCGTGGGGGTTTTTAACCTACCGTACCCCTCTTTGACTAATGCGATAAAATGGACTCCGCGCGGTCACGCAGTTCTATCGCCGTCTCTTGTTTACTCTCTAATTGTTCTATCTCGTTATCTAAGGTTTTTAAATCATTCTGTATTTTCCGTCGTGTGTTTTCCTCGCGTGAACTACTCAGTAAAGCAGATAAACGTCTATATTCACTATTTTTACTATTTAGTGTTGTTTGCGCGGCACGATAGTTTGCTTCTAAACCGTCTAAATACGCATTTAAAAAAGCGGTTTCTAAATGACTAGGACAAACACCTTCATATTGACTTAATTGCTTCCCTAAATCATAACCCTTGTTCGGACGGCAATAAGTCACGATGCCCTTTTCATATCCCTGTTTATACAACTGAAAATTGGGACGAACTTTATATTCCGCACACGCTTCTTGATGAGAAGAAAAACGTTCTACTTTATAACCTTGCGCGCCATCGTTATAACCAATGGTTTGCCAATTTCCCTGTTGACACTCTTCTTGTGACAAGCTGGCACAACCTGCCAGTAAAAACATAAAACTCCCTGCAAACAGCATTTTTTTTATCAAGATAGCTTCTCCTTTTTGCTTTTCTACATGGTTAAGACAACGGTATTCACCTGATGAATGCGGACAAATCTTGTATTTATCCGCGTACCATTAGCCCCTAAAAAAATCTTCTATACTAGGACAATATGTAAGGAAAATAACTAAAAGAACATAGAGGTGTACAGATGCGTCAATTAATTCAACAAGCGTTATTAACCACAACTTTCCCCACCAATGGCGATTTTACGTTAAATCCACACGCGCCCAAAGTCGCTGAACTGATTCCTGCGGCGGTATTATTGCCATTAGTTGCGTATCCTGATGGATATCGCGTCATTTTGACGCAACGCACGGCACATTTACATCATCATGCAGGACAAATTTGCTTTCCCGGGGGGCGTGTGGATGCAACAGACCAAACGCCCATTGATACCGCATTACGGGAGACGATGGAAGAAATCGGACTACCCGCACAATTTATTGAAATTGCAGGTTCGTTAGACCCTTATGAAACAGGAACGGGTTTTTTAATTACACCGATAGTCGGGTTCGTACAAACGGGTTTTCAACTCACTGTAGATAGTTTTGAAGTCGCTGACGTGTTTGAAGTCCCTTTAAGTTTTTTATTAGACCAACGTAACCATCAACGCGAAATGATGAATTATAAAGGGCAACCCCGTTTTTACCATGTTTTTTATTATCAAGAGCGAATGATTTGGGGAGCAACCGCAGGCATACTCATAAATTTTTATCAACGCCTACAACTTGCCATGACACAGGAAAGTAAGCACACTTCGAGAAATACACATTCTCCTAAAGGCTTATTGGTCTAGTATGCAATATTTTACACGTTATACTCACTACTTATTGATAATTTTCAGTATTATCCTATTAACTCTCAGTGCGTGTACCTCTCTAACGAGTACCAAACCCACGACATCGGCTACTGAAACATTTAACGTTCAACTGTCAGAACAAGACGCGCTAATGGAGGGGTATAAAATTTGGCAAAATGAAAGCGGTGCGAAAATAGAAGGCTTAACCGCATGGAATGCAGGAGAGGATTTTGCCTCTCTAGGAATTGGGCATTTCATTTGGTATCCCGCAGGAAAAATACCCGTGTTTACAGAAGGATTTCCATTATTAATCCAATTTATGCGCACGGAAAAAGTGGACATTCCTGCTTGGTTAATAAACACACCGCATTGTCCTTGGGCAACTCGTGAGGCTTTTAATAGCGCAATCAATAGTAATGAAATGTTATTACTGCGAACTTTTTTGCATGAAACATTACCCGTGCAAGTACAATTTATGGCGCAACGTGTCGAACAAAGTTTACCAACCCTATTGGCAACGCTACCGACTGATATACAAAAGGAAAAAATACGCACACAATTTTATCGCGTCGCACAATCCGCCAATGGTATTTATGCGTTGATTGACTACGTAAATTTTAAAGGTGAAGGGGTTTCTACAACCGAACGTTACAACGGACAAGGCTGGGGATTATTACAAGTGTTGGATAAAATGGCGGGTAATACGAACAACCCAACCGTTGAATTTGCAACGGCAGCCGCACAAGTTTTAACCCAGCGTGTACAAAACTCACCTGTGGAACGGAATGAAAAACGTTGGTTAGCAGGATGGATAAATCGAGTTAATACGTATCGCTAGATGGTTCTGTTTGAATTAAAAGCCTGTCTGAATCAAAATTTCCAGAATTAAAAACCAGAAAAATGAACGAGGGATAATATCACTTAAAATAATATTGTCCGTTATTCCTTTTAATTCTGGAAATTCTGTAAATCCTGAAAATTCTGATTCAGACAAATAAGTGATAATTCAAAAAGTAATCGCTTTTGAACTGGCATTCATCTTTACTTCTTTTTCCACGTCTAAAACCATGGATAATTCTTCACGCAATGCGTCTAGTTGGTCTGAGGAATACAACAAGTGATTAGTACGGTCAGTAATAAAAAATACGTCTTCTACCCGTGAACCTAATGTTGCAATATTGGCTTTTTTCAAACGAACATCGCAATTAACAAAGGCTTGTGCAACACGCGAGAGTAGTCCCGGGCGGTCGGTGGTAATCACTTCTAAAATCGTATGGTCATTGCTACGGTCTTGTGTAAATGTGATACGGGTTGGAACAGTGAAGTATTTGACCTGACGCGGAATACGCCGATTGATGGGATAAAAAGGGACACTTGTATCACGGCTTAAGGCTTCTTTTAAGGCATGTAAAATACCCTCTACCCGTTCTTGATCATGAATTTCTGCGCCACTTTCTTCTAAGACGGAAAAACCCGCCATCGTAAATTCACTTTGTGTGGGAATAATATACGCATCAACAATGGTAATGCCTTGTTGTTCCAGAAAGTAAGTGATTTCTGCAAACAAGGAATCGCGTTCATGTGCAAACACAGTAAATTCAGTACTGCCTTGTGTGTTGTGCCGTTCCATGACTAAAGGCGTTGCTATCGCAATATGGTTTAACACGGCAAACGTTTCGCGGGCGACTTCTTCAGGTGAAGAGCGTAAAAAGTAGTCATCGCCCAAATCATCCCAAAAAGCTTTTACTTTTCCTTCATTTGACCCTTGCAACAGTTGTAGGGCTTGGCTTCGAATATTGCGAATGTGAAATTGTTTATCAGGCACATTACCTAATCCATTGCGCAATACATGCCGAGTTTTACGGTATAAATCAACAAGTAACGCATCTTTCCAATTATTCCACAATTTGGGATTTGTACCGCGAATATCCGCAACAGTTAGCAGGTATAAATAATCTAAGCGAACACAATCACCGATTTTTTGCGCAAAATGGTTAATGACTTCAGGGTCGGAAGTGTCTTGGCGTTGAGCCGTGATGGACATCAGTAAATGATGACGAACCAGCCATGAAACAAAGCGCGCATCATAGTCACTTAAACCATGTGCTTGACAAAAAATCATGGTTTCACTTTCCCCTAAAATAGAATGGTCGCCCCCCCTTCCTTTGGCAATATCGTGAAATAAACCCGCTAAATACAATAATTCGGGCTTGGGTAAAGA
Organism: Beggiatoa leptomitoformis; assembly: GCF_001305575.3. NCBI lineage: Bacteria > Pseudomonadati > Pseudomonadota > Gammaproteobacteria > Thiotrichales > Thiotrichaceae > Beggiatoa > Beggiatoa leptomitoformis. The sequence goes on along the minus strand of NZ_CP012373.2, from coordinate 4,014,062 downwards.
ATCCATAATTTTTGAGCAGAAGGGAAATTCATGGCGAAATTCTAAAATTCCAAAACGACGCAGATTACGCACAACGAAAATACTGTGTTCATCAACGGTATAAACATGAAACAGGTCGTATTGCATTTGTCCAACAATTTTGCCAAAGGCGGGAATATATGCCCCTAAAATGCCGTAACGATTCATACGCCGTAAAGAACGGGTTAAACCGCGCGGTTGGCGAATGATTTCAAAAAATAGGCTACGCGCCCGTAAATCACGATGAAAGGCATCATCAATTAACCAGCGGTATTGACGCATTAATCGAATGGTGCTTGCTCTAATGCCTTGTATTTCTGGATTTTGTTGTAACAGTAAGAAAATTTCTAACAATGCAAATGGATAATTCATAAAGACTTTATCGTGCATAACCTCAATATAGTCGTTACGCACTTGAAAGCGTTTATTAAGCGGGCGAATATTTGCGGGCAAATCGCCGTATAGAATAACTTCATGAAACAATTGTAAGAGCATGTCATTTAAACTACTGAGTTCTTTAATAGTGCGGTAGTAGTTTTTCATGAAGTCTTCAACGCCTAAATGGGCGTTGGTATCGTGATAACCGAGCGTCGCAGAAAGCGAGCGTTGATGGTCAAATAAAATACGGTCTTCACGCCGTTTTGCCATGATGTGTAATAACTGGCGGATTTTCCATAAAAACTCTTGTCCGCCTATCATTGCTTTGTATTCTTCTTCTGTTAAAAAGCCATGATGAACTAAATCGTGTAAGGTTCGCGCACCAAAATGGCGTTTTGCAACCCATGCAACGGTTTGAATATCACGCAAACCACCGGGACCTTCTTTTATATTGGGTTCAAGATTGTAGCCTGTACCGTGATATTTTTCGTGGCGTAAATTTTGTTCATTGACTTTAGCGGCAAAAAATTCTTTGCTTGCCCACATTCGATTAGGATGAATGCGCCCAACCATATCATTAAATAGGGTTTGTGAGCCTGTTAATAAGCGTGCTTCCATTAAGTTAGTAATCACCGTAATGTCTGCAAGGGCTTCTTGTTCGCATTCGTCTAGGGTGCGAACACTATGCCCAACTTCTAACTGAATATCCCATAAAAACGTAATAAATGCGGTTGCGTCTTCTTGTGTTGTGTTATCCATGGGATGACGCAATAAAATCATCAGGTCTATATCTGAATAGGGATGTAATTCGCCCCGTCCATAACCGCCAACGGCAACTAATGCCATGTCGTCAGGCACAGACCAGTTGTAACATTGCCATGCCGCAAATAATATCTGGTCAATCAGCCATGCGCGCTGGGTAACTGCTTCTATCGCATTCATAGAAAGTTGAAACCGTGCATTAAGTATCTCATTTCCTTGTTGTAATGCCTCACGAAAGGCTTTAACAGGCGAGTTAGCTTGCGCGAGCAGGAGCGCGAATTTTTGAGGGTCAAACAGTTGTAGGTCGGTCGGGGTTGCGGCAAACATAATTAGGGAAATCTAGCGTCAATAAAGCGTGATGATGAATATGATGGGGACAATTTTTTTTTGCAACAGCACATAAATTATAGCGGGTGTATTTTAACGAGAGCGTTAGCGTTTTTTTTGTTTTGAGGACAAATGATTATTTTACCCTACCGCTTGGCATTGCCACATTGGTTTAATGCCCAAAGCGTTAGCAACCGCTAAACCTGAATTTAACGCATCTTCATGAAAACCGTTGTTGAAATAACTGCCACAATACCAAGTATTCTGTTGTCCTTGCAGTTGTTTCAGTTTGCCTTGCGCAATAATGGCGCGACTATCAAAAATGGGATACTGATAGTTTATTTCATGTAAAGGATGTTGTGGTTCAATTTGGGGGTTGAAGGAAAGAAAAAAGGCTTGTTTAGTGGGTAAGAATTGTAAACGATTTATCCAATAGGTGACGGAAACTTCTTTTATCTGATTGTGGTGTGTGGTTGCAATATAATTCCATGCTGACCAAATCCGCCGTCGTAATGGCATTAGTAAAATATCCGTATGTAACACCGCCCGATTTTTTTGATATTTAAAGCAACTGAGCAATTGTTGTTCTGCGTCGCTAGGGTCGGTAAGTAATGTTAAGGCTTGGTCGGCATGGGTTGCAATCACGACTGCATCAAATGTGTTTTGATTACCTAGCGCATCATAAACATAACAACCTGTCGGGTGGCGTGTAATAGCAGTTGCAGGGGTGGAAAGATGTAATTTATCACGGATGTCTGCGGTAATTATTTGAATATAGCGTTGTGTGCCACCCTCTATTGTCTGCCATAAAGGACGGTCGCTAAGGGTTAATAGTCCATGATTATGAAAAAAACGGAGTAGCGTTAGCGCGGGAAAAGACAATATTTTATTTGCAGGACAAGACCAAATCGTCGCGCTCATGGGCAATAAATAATGCAGACGGAATGCTTGACTATAACCGCCTCGTTGTAAAAAATCGCCGAGCGTTAATGTAACTACAGACGGGTTTTTATTTGCTAACAACGCTTTCCCTTCTCGATTAAATCGTAAAATATCCCACAATAACAAATAAAAATCAGGATTAAATAAATTGCGCCGTTGTCCAAATAAGGTATTTAAATCACTCCCCGCATACTCAATTTTTCCTTGATCCAGTGACATAGAAAAACTCATTGCCATCTGATGCGTTTTTATATTTAAGTAATTAAATAAAGCAGATAAGTTTGGATAGTTTAATTCGTTATATAAAAGAAACCCTGTATCTATACTAAAAATTCCCTCGTCGGTTTTCACGGTAATCATTTGGCTATGTCCGCCAACATAATTATTTTGTTCATAAATCGTAATATCATGTTGTGTATGTAATAACCATGCAGCACACAATCCTGAAATACCCGTTCCAATAATGGCAATTTTCAAAACTCCCCCTTATTATCTTTATTATTCTATTGGTTACATAATACTAGGCGATAGACATTAACGCACATAACAGGTTCAACCATACCCCATTGTGCGGGTAAATTTGCACTGACCCTAAACGTGGGTTAATCCTAATGCTGGAATAGGAAATGTATTTGGAGATAAACTGAAATGATAGTAAAAATACGGCTAAAGCTACATGAACACCGTTACAAATGTTCTTAGTCTGTTGGAGGTGATTACACGGATACCATCACCTCAAGCGCACTTTAAGCGATAGTATCCATTGTTTTTCTTTAATACTTGGCAGAGGAAAAGCCGTTTTTCTCCACTGACAACGGCTTAAGAATACCCGCTATAAGTCAATATAATCCTCGTCTGTCACAGCGGGAAAACTCATTCGCCTTACTCGTAACAAGTGTAAACGACGACTATTAGAACGAATAACTTCAAATTCTAAGCCTTCTAAAAAGATTTTTTCTCCACGTTGCGGTAAATGTCCAAAGGTATTAATCACAACGCCGCCAATGGTGTCAAATTCTTCATTACTAAAATTAGTTTTAAAGTATTCATTAAACTCCTCTATTGGCGTTAAGGCCAAAACCGAGTAAATATCTGTTTCTCTGGGTTTAATATACACTTGATCATCAAAATCGTGTTCGTCATCAATATCACCCACAATTTGTTCAATCACATCTTCAATCGTTACTAAACCCGCAACACCACCATATTCATCGACGACAATTGCCATGTGGTTACGACTGGTACGAAACTCGCGCAATAAAATATTTAACCGCTTACTTTCAGGCACAAAGACCGCAGGACGCATTAAATCACGCGGATTAAAATCATTCGGTTTACCTTGGGCAAAATATTCCAGCAAATCTTTAGCAAGAAAAATACCTTGAACATCATCCTTATTCTCGCCCAACATCGGAAAGCGAGAATGTCCTGATTCTATTACCGTCCGCATCATATCTTCGGGCGTATCGTCCAAATATAAAACCACCATTTGCGCACGCGGAATCGTAATATCGCGCACCTGCATTTCAGCAATCGCTAACGCACCCTCAATCATATTTAACGTATCGGTATTAAATAGACTGCGTTTTTGTGCATCACGTAACAGGGTTATCAATTGTTCTTTATCTTGCGGCTCATTTGCAAGTGCTTGGCGTAAACGTCCAAACCAAGAAAACATTAAAGAAGTTGTTTGAGAAGGGGGGGGGACAGCGTTCATGGCTTATCTATCGTGTTGTAAGGATCGGAATAACCCAGTTGTTGCAAAACTTGAATTTCCAAAGATTCCATTCTCTCTGCTTGCGCATCTTCTACATGGTCATAACCAATTAAATGTAGCGTACCATGAATAACAAGGTGCGCCCAATGCGCAAGAAGCGGTTTCTGTTGCTCATTCGCCTCATGGACGACAACAGGCGCGCAGATAATAATGTCACCCAACAAAGGGATTTTTAAACCTTTAGGTGTTTCAAAAGGAAAAGATAAAACATTCGTTGCATAGGCTTTTTGTCGCCATGTTTCATTTAATGTTTTACCTTCCGCTTCGTCAACAATACGAATGGTTAGCGCGTTTTTACGGCTGATTTTTAAGCGGGTTTGAATATCAGGATGGTGTAAAACGGCGTTGACCCAGCTCACAAATTGGCTACGGGTGGGTAAATCGGAAACCGCACAGGCGTATTGAAGGTCAACGTCTGCGTTCATAGATGTCCATTAGAGATAAGAGTGTCGGTTGTGAATAGAAAAGGGGACACCATTGATTAAACAGTGTCCCACGATGGATTAATAAAGTTTACAGTGACATCCAACAGAAAAACAAGTGTTCTCGCCTAGTACTCATTTTACGAGCATTTTTTCTGCACGGTCATAAGCATCAATGATACGCGCAACAATCGGATGACGAACAACATCTTTACTATCAAAAAACGTAAAGCTGATACCCTCAACCTCTTGTAAAATTTTAATAACGTGTTTCAAGCCCGACTGCTTTTCGTTGGGTAAATCAATTTGCGTCACGTCGCCCGTAATAACGGCTGTAGAACCAAAGCCAATACGGGTTAAAAACATTTTCATCTGCTCTAGCGTTGTATTTTGCGCCTCATCTAAAATGATGAAAGAATCATTCAATGTGCGCCCACGCATATAAGCTAACGGTGCAATTTCAATCACACTACGCTCGATAAACTTCGTCACCCGCTCAAAGCCCAACATTTCATACAAGGCATCATACAAAGGGCGTAAATACGGGTCGACCTTCTGCGCTAAATCCCCCGGGAGAAACCCCAACCGCTCACCCGCTTCTACCGCAGGACGCACCAACAGAATACGACGAATCTGCTCACGCTCTAAGGCTTCAACGGCGCAGGCAACGGCTAAATAGGTTTTACCCGTTCCCGCAGGGCCAACACCAAAGTTAATATCATGGCGAAATATCCGATTAAGATAATTACGTTGATTAATTCCCCGACCTCTCACCATACCGCGCCGTGTCCGAATAATCACTTCAGCCCCTTCAGGATCATCTAAAGGTGCAGGCATTAACGCATCTTCAAGGCTTGCAGGTTGAGAATATAAATGCACCCGTTCAGGGCTTAGGGGTTCGTTAGCAGTATAAAGCTGATTCAACACTTCAGTTACATTTTTCACGGCATCATCCATACCAACAACCCGAAATTGATGACCTCGGTTGTTGATTTTTACATTAAAACGTCTTTCGAGTTGGCGTAAATGTTCGTCAAACTGCCCACATAAATTCGCTAATTTCTGATTATCAAATGGCTCTAAGATAAAATCATTCGTCATTAGCGTGTCTGGATTTGGGATTTGTTTGCTCAAGGGTAAAAAGATTCCTTGTTGTGCGGATGTGCTGCATTAATTTTCCACCACACCCCGTAACGAATTAGGCAGAGCCTCAGTAATACGGATATTAACAAACTGACCGATTAAACGAGAGTCTGCGATGAAATTAACCACACGATTATTTTCCGTCCGTCCCGCCAACTGTTGCGGGTCTTTTTTGGACGGTCGTTCTACTAAGACTTTTTGTACAGTGCCGACCATCGATTGACTAATAACATTTGCCATATCCTCTATGCGTTTTTGCAATATCGCCAAACGCTGTTTTTTAACCTCGGCTGGCACATCATCAGGCATACTTGCCGCAGGAGTGCCGGGACGCGCGCTATAAATAAAACTGAAAGAATGGTCAAAACCAACCTCTTCAATCAATTGCATAGTCGCCTGAAAATCCGCCTCTGTTTCACTGGGGAAACCAATAATAAAATCCGATGATAAACACAAATTAGGGCGAATTTCTCGCAAGCGTCGCACCTTTTGCTTATATTCAAGAGCCGTATGCCCGCGTTTCATGCGCGACAAAATCAAGTCAGAGCCACTCTGTACGGGTAAATGTAAATGACTCACTAAAGCAGGGACATCAGCGTAGGCCTGAATCAAACTATCGCTTAATTCCATCGGGTGCGACGTGGTATAACGAATACGCTCAATACCCTCTATGGCGGCAACATAACTAATTAACAACGCAAGGTCAGCAACATCACCATCAGCCATCACGCCACGATAAGCATTTACATTTTGCCCCAATAAATTGACCTCACGCACCCCCTGCTGCGCTAATTGCGACACCTCAACTAACACATCTTCAAATGGACGGCTCACTTCCTCACCGCGTGTATAAGGAACAACGCAAAACGTGCAATAACGGCTACAGCCTTCCATAATCGACACAAACGCACTCACGCCTTCCGCGCGGGGTTCGGGCAGACAATCAAACTTTTCAATTTCAGGGAAAGAAATATCGATTTGCGGTTTACGCGATTGCTCAGCCGCTTTTAACATTAACGGCAAACGATGCAAAGTTTGAGGACCAAAAATCACATCGACATAAGGGGCGCGTTCTCTAATTGCCGCACCTTCTTGGCTGGCGACACAACCACCGACACCAATCATAATTTCAGGACGGGCTTCTTTTAAAGACCGCCACGTGCCCAATTGCGAGAACACTTTTTCCTGTGCTTTTTCGCGGATAGAACACGTGTTAAGGAGTAACACATCCGCTTCTGTTGGGTCGTCTGTTGGTTCTAAACCATGCGCGACTTGAAGAGCTTGCACCATACGAGATGAATCATACTCATTCATCTGGCAACCAAATGTTTTAATATAGAGTTTACGTCCCATTGAATTTTTAATAACACCCATCACAGCGAAAATTTACAGTAAATTATATTCTAGCAAGCTATCAGAAGGACGCAAAGTAAATGCCCACTGTATGCCGCTAAAGAATCCATCAATCTAAAACGCCATATCTGCAAATAAGCACAATAAATTGTTTTTCTTCAGGCTTGCTATATAGATAATTTTCTTATCTAATTGTCTAAATTTTCTGAAAATGTCAGTGTGAAATAATGGAACAACAACCGTTGATTAAGCTAGCGCAAGAAAAGAAAGAATACTTACAACAAGCTCGGATAGTAGAAACCGATGCCGCCAGAAAATTTCAGCTAGAAAATGAGATTGAAGCAATGAATAGACAGATTAATGAATTAAAGGAAAGTTCAGACACATCAGAAGATAAACCCCAAACAGGCTCGAATATTCGTATTGACGGCAATCAAATCAATGGAAACAACAATAAAATTCAAGTGATTGTGCATCAATGGCGATGGTGGGGCATAGGGCTTATTGGTATTATGTTATTGCTTGTATTAATAGTAGTGATTTCTCCCAATAAATCGCAAACCGCTACAGGTGATTGTAATACAGTTATTTCGGGTGGAAATAATATTACGATATCTGGTAGTTGCACACCTAACAAATAAGCGAGAACCATCATGCGCCGTACAACAATTTGTTTAGCTATTTGGGCAATATTACCCCCCGTTTATGCGTTTAATGACCAAAGCCAACAGGCTGATGGATATTGTAATGTTCTTGTGCAAGATGCTGATGGAAAGAAAGTTAAGATTATTTGTGGTGTTGACCCCAAAGCACATCAGCAAACGCAGCAAGAAAAATCTGAAGTTGAAAAGAAATTGTTCGATTTATATGAACAACGCATTAAATATTTAGAAGAAAGAAATGAATTGGTTGATAAAACCAAAATTGCTGAAGAAGTTGTGAAGAGTTATAACGAATTGCGAAAAGCATACGAAAACTTGCAAGCACAGGTGAATGCGCAAACGGATGAACACTTAACCCAATTACTCACAGAAGCACAAACGGCTTTATTAACCGCTGAATTGGAAAAAGCAAAACAGATTCTGGATAAACTGTTAGCCACTTTGGAACCAGTAGCGCAAATTGATTTAAAAGCAACAGTACATTTTACACAAGCCCGCGTTGCACTGGCTGCCTTTAAACCGAATGAAGCCCATCCACATTTAAAAAAGGCGTATGAATTACGTCCTGAGAATTTTGAATACGCCATTACCTATGCAGATACGCTCCAAAAATCACCAAGAACCTACCGTGACCGCAACACAGCAATCCTAACGTACCAGACAATTTTAAATTGGTTACGTCCCTTAGTGGAAACAGATAAAACCCGTTTAAATGACTTAGGTTGGACACTTAATAACCTTGCCATATTAGTAGCAGATGACACAACCCATCGGGCAGAGGCAGAAAAATATTACCAAGAAGCTTTAAAAATCAGACGTAACCTCGCCGACAAACAACCAGCTGTCTATCTCCCTGATGTCGCGACTACGCTCAACAACCTTGCTAAATTAGTAAAAGGTGATACAAGCCGTCGGGCAGAGGCAGAACAGGATTACCAAGAAGCCTTAAAGATTTATCGTGACTTAGCCGACAAACAACCTGCTGTCTATCTCCCTTATGTCGCGATGACGCTTAATAACCTTGCTGTTCTAGTAAAAGGTGATATAAACCGTCGGGCAGAGGCAGAACAGGATTACCAAGAAGCCTTAAAGATTTATCGTGACTTAGCCGACAAACAACCTGTTGTCTATCTCCCTTATGTCGCGACTACGCTCAACAACCTTGCTAATTTAGTAAAAGGTGATACAAGCCGTCGGGCAGAGGCAGAAAAGTATTACCAAGAAACCTTAAAAATTAGACGTGACTTAGCCGACAAACAACCTGCTGTCTATCTCCCTGATGTCGCGGGTACGCTCAATAACTTTGCACTATTAATAGCAAGTGATACAAGCCGTCAGGCAGAAGCAGAACAGGATTACCAAGAAGCCTTAAAAATTAGACGTGACTTAGCCAACAAACAACCTGAGGTCTATCTCCCTGATGTCGCGATGACGCTCAATAATCTTGCACTATTAATAGCAAGTAATACAAGCCGTCGGACAGAGGCAGAACAGTATTACCAAGAAGCCTTAAAAATTAGACGTGACTTAGCCAACAAACAACCTGAGGTCTATCTCCCTGATGTCGCGATGACGCTCAATAATCTTGCACTATTAATAGCAAGTAATACAAGCCGTCGGACAGAGGCAGAACAGTATTACCAAGAAGCCTTAAAAATTAGACGTGATTTAGCCAACACACAACCTTTGGTCTATCTCCCTGATGTCGCTCAAACGCTCAATAATTTTGCAAGTCTAGTAGCAAGTGACACAAACCGTCGGGCAGAGGCAGAACAGTATTACCAAGAAGCCTTAAAAATTAGACGTGATTTAGCCGACAAACAGCCTGCGGTCTATCTCCCTTATGTTGCTCAAACGCTCAATGGTTTTGCAAGTTTAGTAGCAAGTAATACAAGCCGTCGGGCAGAGGCAGAACAGTATTACCAAGAAGCTTTAAAAATCAGACGTTACCTAGCCGACAAACAACCTGCGGTCTATCTCCCTGATATCGCTTGGACGCTCAACAACCTTGCTAATTTAGCATCAAAGGATACAAACCGTCGGGCAGAGGCAGAACAGTATTACCAAGAAGCTTTAAAAATCAGACGTTACCTAGCCGACAAACAACCTGCGGTCTATCTCCCTGATATCGCTTGGACGCTCAATAACCTTGCCGTGTTAGTAGCAGATGATACAACCCGTCGGGCAGAGGCAGAACAATATTACCAAGAAGCTTTAAAAATTAGACGTTACCTAGCCGACGAACAACCTGCGGTCTATCTCCCTTATGTCGCTCAAACGCTCAATAGTTTTGCAAGTTTAGTAGCAAGTGATACAACCCGTCGGGCAGAGGCAGAACGATATTACCAAGAAGCTTTAAAAATCAGACGTGACTTAGCCGACAAGCAACCTGCGGTCTATCTCCCTTATGTCGCTCAAACGCTCAATAGTTTTGCAAGTTTAGTAGCAAGTGATACAAACCGTCGGGCAGAGGCAGAAAAGTTTTACCAAAAAGCCTTAGAAATTAGACGTGACTTAGCCGACAAACAGCCTGCGGTCTATCTCCCTTATGTTGCGGATACGCTCTACAACCTTGCTGTGCTAGTAGCAAGTGATACAAGCCGTCGGGCAGAGTCCGAGAAGTATTACCAAGAAGCCTTAAAAATTAGATGTGACTTAGCCGACAAACAGCCTGCGGTCTATCTCCCTTATGTTGCTCAAACGCTCAATGGTTTTGCAAGTTTAGTAGCAAGTGATACAAGCCGTCGGGCAGAGGCAGAAAAGTATTACCAAGAAACCTTAAAGAATTATAGTGACTTAGCCGATAAACAACCGGCTGTCTATCTCCCTTATGTCGCTCTAACACTCAATAACCTTGCTAATTTGTTACAAAGTGATACAACCCGTCGGGCAGAAGCAAAAAAGTATTACCAAGAAGCCTTAAAGATTTATCGTGACTTAGCCGACAAATAACCAAGCGAGAACTATCATGCGTCGTACAACAATTTGTTTAGCAATTTGGGCAATATTACCCCCCGTTTATGCGTTTAATGACCAAAGCCAACAGGCTAATGAGTGTTGTGATGTTTTTGTACAACATGCTGATGGGGAGAATGTTACGATGAACTGTGGTGTTGACCCCAAAGTACATCAGCAAACGCAGAAAGAAAAATCTGAACTTGAAAAGAAATTGTTCGATTTATATGAACAACGCATTAAATATTTAGAAGAAAGAAATGAATTGCTTGATAAAGCCAAAATTGCTGAAGAAGTTATGAATAATTACAATGAATTGCGAAAAGCATACGAAAACTTGCAAGCACGGGTGGCAGAGGCAGAAAAGTATTACCAAGAAACCTTAAAGAATTATCGTGACTTAGCCGATAAACAACCGGCTGTCTATCTCCCTTATGTCGCTCTAACACTTAATAACCTTGCTAATTTGTTACAAAGTGATACAAACCGTCGGGCAGAGGCAGAACAGTATTACCAAGAAGCCTTAAAAATTAGACGTGACTTAGCTGACAAATAACCAAGCGAGAACTATCATGCGCCGTACAACAATTTGTTTAGCTATTTGGGCAATATTACCCCCTGTTTATGCGTTTAATGACCAAAGCCAACAGGCTGATGGATATTGTAATTCTCTTGTGCAAAATTCTGAAGGGGCGAATGTTACGATTATTTGTGGTGTTGACCCCAAAGTACATCAGCAAACACAGCAAGAAAAATCTGAACTTGAAAAGAAATTGTTCGATTTATATGAACAACGCATTAAATATTTAGAAGAAAGAAATGAATTGGTTGATAAAACCAAAATTGCTGAAGAAGTTGTGAAGAATTACAACGAATTGCGAAAAGCATACGAAAACTTGCAAGCACAGGTGAATGCGCAAACGGATGAACACTTAACCCAATTACTCACAGAAGCACAAACGGCTTTATCAACCGCTGAATTGGAAAAAGCAAAACAGATTCTGGATAAACTGTTAGCCGCTTTGGAATCAGTAGAAAAGCAAATTGATTTAAAAGCAGCAGCACATTTTACACAAGCCCGCGTTGCACTGGCTGCCTTTAAACCGAATGAAGCCTATCCACATTTAAAAAAGGCGTATGAATTACGTCCTGAGAATTTTGAATACGCCATTACCTATGCAGATACACTCCAAAAATCACCAAGAACCTATCGTGACCGCGACACAGCAATCCTAACGTACCAGACAATCTTAAATTGGTTACGCCCCTTAGTAGAAACAGATAAAACCCATTTAAATGATTTAGGTTGGACGCTCAATAACCTTGCTATATTAGTAGCAAGTGATACAAACCGTCGGGCAGAGGCAGAACAGTATTACCAAGAAGCCTTAAAAATTAAACGTGACTTAGCCGACAAACAACCTGCTGTCTATCTCCCCGATGTCGCTCGGACGCTCAATAACCTTGCACTATTAATAGCGAGTGATACAACCCGTCGGGCAGAGGCAGAACAGTACTACCAAGAAGCCTTAAAAATTAGACGTGACTTAGCCGACAAACAACCTGCGGTCTATCTCCCCGATGTCGCTCAAACGCTCAATAACCTTGCTATATTAGTAGCAAGTGATACAAACCGTCGGGCAGAGGCAGAACAGTATTACCAAGAAGCCTTAAAAATTAAACGTGACTTAGCCGACAAACAACCTGCTGTCTATCTCCCCGATGTCGCTCGGACGCTCAATAACCTTGCACTATTAATAGCGAGTGATACAACCCGTCGGGCAGAGGCAGAACAGTACTACCAAGAAGCCTTAAAAATTAGACGTGACTTAGCCGACAAACAACCTGCTGTCTATCTCCCCGATGTCGCTCAAACGCTCAATAACCTTGCTAGTTTAGTAGCAGATGATACAGGCCGTCGGGCAGAGGCGGAACAGCATTACCAAGAAGCTTTAAAAATTAGACGTGACTTAGCCAATAAACAACCTGAGGTCTATCTCTCTGATGTCGCTCAAACGCTCAATAACCTTGCTAATTTAGTAGCAGATGATACAAGCCGTTGGGCAGAGGCAGAACAGTATTACCAAGAAGCCTTAAAAATTAGACGTGACTTAGCCGACAAACAACCTGCTGTCTATCTCCCCGATGTCGCTCAAACGCTCAATAACCTTGCTAATTTAGTAGCAGATGATACAAACCGTCGGGCAGAGGCAGAACAGCATTACCAAGAAGCCTTAAACATTTATCGTGACTTAGCCAACAAACAACCTGCTGTCTATCTCTCTTATGTCACGATTGCACTCAATAACCTTGCTGTGTTAGTAGCAAAGGATACAAGCCGTCGGGCAGAGGCAGAACAGTATTACCAAGAAGCCTTAAACATTAATCATGACTTAGCCGACAAACAACCTGCTGTCTATCTCCCTAATGTCGCTCAAACGCTCAATAACCTTGCCCTGTTAGTAGCAAGTGATACAAGCCGTCTTGATGAAGCTTTGTTATTAATCACAAAAGCCATTGAAATTAGAACCTCGCTAAATCAAATCGCGCCTACCGTATTTGGCGATGATTTGGCAAAAAGTTTTCTTGTTTTAGGTTTGTTACAAATGCAAGCAGGAAAGATTGAGGCATTTTGCGAAGCACTGCATAAAGGTTTTGATGTATCTCAAACAGCAGAATTGAAAAAACTTTTTGCAACAGTACTTAAAGAAAAGTGCTCAAAATAGTATTTTCTAATATTTCAAGGTCTGAACTGCATTTAGAAAAAAGCCTTAGAACTTGCCCAAGAAGAAACATTAAAATTACAAGTAGATGCGTCCTTAAAAAACTTTTGTGGTAAATAACTTTTTATTAGTTATCTGACTATTGTTCTAAATAACGTCAAGATGACAAAAACCATGAGAGATTTAAAAACCTAACAAGGGCTAATGTTGTGCAGATATAAAATCAGGTAGTTTTTTAGGCGATTGAATCCGAAAACGTTTATCTCGGCTGGTGTCACCCTGTAAAAGAATAACGTGTGATTTAGCAACCCCGAAAGATTTTGCTAATAATTTGATGATTTCCGCATTGGCTTGTCCCTCTACAGGCGCGGCTGTCGTGCGGATTTTTAGGCGGTCTTGGTGCGCGCCAACAATGGCGGTTTGGCTGGCGCGAGGTTGTACGTGTACGGAGAGGATTAAATCCTCTCCTTCCCAACGATAAAAATCCATTAGTTACCAACTGAGTAGCAAAATACCTGCATAAAGCAGAATGCCAACAATTAAAGGGGAGATGTCTATTCCCGGTGTTGGTGGCAGACGACGACGAACAGGGGCTAATAATGGTTCTGTGAGATTATCTAGCAAACGGACAACGGGATTGTTATAAAGCGATTGTTGCGTAAGTAGCTCTACCCAACTGAGGATAGCCCGCAAAATAATTGCCCAGAAAAAGACGTATAACGCGAGCGATAGCGTATCCAAAATAGTACGCAATATCAGTGCAGTAAAACTTGCATACTGTCCAAAGAGGTAAACGGTGAGTAGCAGTTTTATAAAGGTGAGTGCGAGAATTAAAACCAGTGCAGCAATATCAACCGTGCGCCAGCGTGGGATAAAGGTGTATAAAATTCTTAGGGGTGGGTCGGTTAGTTGTAGTAAAAAAAGGGTGCTTGCGTCATTAAAACGTATCCGTAAAAAAGTCAGGAGAAAGCGTAGCATAATGAGCAGGATGTAAAGCCCAAATAACGCATTAATTAGAAAAACCAGCGCATTAGTAACAGGACTCATGCTTGTTCCCCATATTCATCTGCCATGCTGGTTGCGCGTGTTTGTGCTGCTTGTAGGGCGCGGTCAAACAGGGCTTGAATATCACTGGCTTGTAAGGTGTTAATGGCTTGTTCTGTTGTTCCACCTTTGGAGGTGACGCGGGCGCGTAGGGTTGCCGCATCTTCACTGCTTTCTAATGCCATTTTAGCTGCCCCAAATGCGGTTTGTAGTGTGAGTAAACGGGCGGTTTCTTGTGGCAGTCCGAGCTGTACCCCTGTTTTTTCTAAAATTTCCATAAGAAGGAAAAAGTAGGCGGGACCACTGCCTGATAGTGCGGTAACGGCATCCATCATGTTTTCATCAGTAAGCCAAACGGTTAGCCCGACAGCACGTAAAATATTTTCAGCCAGTTCATGTTGTTGTTTGCTAACGTGGGTACTGGCGCATAGCGCGGAAGCACCGCTTTGTACCAGCGCGGGCGTGTTGGGCATGACACGAACAATGGGGATTGCACGGTCTTTACCCAGCCAACGATTGAGGTCGGCAATGCGAATACCCGCAGCGATACTGATAAACAGGGGGGGATGTTCGGGCAGTGCGGTTGCGATGGATTTGGCAACTTCTGCCATTTGTTGGGGTTTTACAGCAAGGACAATAACATTAGCATCTTGTATTGCTTGCAGGTTGTCATTGTAGGTTTGAATAGGGAAATAGCTGGCGAGTGCGTTGGGATTAGTATCAGCAACCCGTAAATTATTTGCAGAAACACCCGTTTGTAGCAAGCCTCCAATTAAACTGCTTGCCATATTGCCACCACCAATAAAACAGATAATGGATTCTTTCATGCAAGGCTCTCCAATCTCCATGAGTTGCGCATGTTATTCAGTGTTAATGTGTAAGCTATCTTGTTTAATAAGATGTTGCAAGAAAACTTGCTCATCTTATAGCCCCGTTGTCGGTTATATAATCCATGATTGGACTGTCCTGTATAGGTAGATAAACCAGTACAGGTTGTCGTTTTTTATGAAAAACTGTATCTGTTGTGTTCCCAACGGTTTCGCTATTGTTACAACATAACTAAACCGTAAGTGAGGGAAACATGATGCCAATCTTTAGAGTAGCATTATTGCTTGTTTCTATAAGTTGGTTATCTGCCTGCCAGTCAGAAGAGCAGACCATCAGCAAGCCATTTTACCCTATCAGTCTTGCTTATTGGGCAAATCGAGATGTTTTCTTGGTCGGCAGTTATGCCGATGCGTCGATAAACCTTGTAAAGGCAGATGGGACAGTTGAGGGTAAGTTTCAATTACCCTACAGCGACGGGCGACAACATGCGTTGCGCTTGAGTGTGGATAATACGCGCCAGCAGTTATGGGCATTGGATCAAGGCATGTTGACGATTTATACGTTAGCAAATCAGCAGTTATTGCATAAAATTTTATTGCCCAGTCATGCACAATGCCAACCGCCATTATTCGCGCTGGTTTTAGATTCATCAGGGGCGGCGTATGTGGGCGGGATGAATTGTTATCAAATTTATCGAGTTGACCCGATTGATTTACAAGCCCGCGTCTGGGTAACGTTACCGCAGCCTTTAAATGCGTTAGTGTTGAATAAATCGGCAGAACAGCTAATTGGAATCGCTAGTAATGGTAGTTTGTGGCGGATTGCATTAGAAACAAAGCAAATTACATCGGTACGTTTAAGTCGTCCATTGCCCAATTTGCAAACAACGGTGTTGGATAATGCGTGGTTAGCATGGAATATGGTTTCTGTGCAGGCAATGAGTTGGCAGACGGGTTCGGTGTTGTATTTGTTGCATGGTACTAGCCCAGCGTTGGTAAAAATTGAGTTAACTACTGATGAACGTTATGCAGAGGTGAGAGATTTACCGCATACGGGGTTTGATACTTTAATGGCGGGGGTTTATCAGAATGGTTTTGCTTATACGCCTGAAACAACAACGCATATAGCATGGTATAGCAGTAATCAACCACTTTCCCCTTTATGGGTACGGAAAATAGCGCGGAATTAACGGCGTTAAAAGTAACACGGATACCCGCGTTTCTAGCGGTGTTATCCGTGGTACTGATACGATAACCAGCAATTTAATGGCGATATAACATGACGGTTAAATCGGCATCTTCATCAAATTCGCTTTCTTCATCATTAATTAGCTCTTCCACCAGCTCTAAACGAACATTATCATCATCTAAAAAATCAATGCTGTAGCTGAGTTTAACGGGTTCACCGTCTTCTTGTAATTCAAAAATCAGTTCGGATTCGGTTTCGCCTGATTCTTCATCTGTTACAGGTTCAATTTTCCATTTTCCCTGTGTAATAACGCGGTCAGCTTCATCGCGGTCGATAAATGTGCCATCTGCTTGTAAAGTCGTGAAAACGACAGTTTCCCCATCGTCCCACTCCCACTCAGCCGTTAAAAGTTTGTTATATTGCTTATCGGCATCAGGTTTATCCGAAATTTCTTCGCCATCAACCGCATAAAGGTCTAATGTCTGTTGTTCATCCTTGTCAAAATAATAATCGTTGGCATCTAACTCATAGTAATACATGTCTTTTTTATTAGCTTGAAAATACAAAAGACTATTTGCAGGCACAGTAGTTTTTGCATTAGATGCCAGTGTGATGGGTGGGTCATCATCCTCATCATTTTCTGGGTCTATGTCACGATAGAAAGTAACAGTTTCATCAGTCAAGTTTTCTATGGTAATCGTGGCGTTAGATGTTGTGTTTGTTGTGGTTTCTGTGTCTGCAGGGGATTCTACATTGGTTAAAAAAGCAGGTAATGCAAAGGCTTTGGGGGTTTGTCCCTTAATGCCTTCGGCTTTTAACTCTGCCCGTTGTCTTGCGGGTAATAAGCCGTACATTTGTAAGGTTTTATCCCGCGAATTTTTAAAGACAGTTTCCCATGAAGCACTGGGTTTTTTTAACAATCCTTCGTTAATAAAATAGTAAGTAAAATAGCCCCCCAATTGGTTATCTGACCACGCATATTCGCCCTCAGACGCGGCACTCAGATGTAATAATCCTGTACTTTTTAAGAATAAATCCCGATAAATTTCATCAAACTCGCCTGTTGCTGCTGCGCGTTTATTGGCAATACTGCGCATTGCTACAATGCCATCAATGCTATTACTACAGGCATCTGTCAGGATGATTTTTAAACGGGCATTTTTTGCCACAATGGATTTTTCTAAATTCTGTCGGTCTAAATTGGCAGAATCGGCGGTGTATAAAAAGGTTTTGCCCTTTTCCATTCCACCATGTCCGCTAAAGTAAAATAGCAAAACATCATCTGCATCAACCGTTGTTTTATCAATGGTTTCTTGAATTCGTGCTAAAGTTGCTTGTCGTCCACGCAAGACGGTTTTTTTCACGCTGATAATGCCACGTTCATCCAGTATTTTTAATAACTTGGATAAGTTACCGTAATCTACTTTTATCGAATCAGAAATACTGTTTAAGTCAGTGTCCTTATAGTCATCTTCAATAACTAAAATGGCTTGTAACGTCGCAGCAACACTGGTATTCATCCACAAACAAAAAAATAACAACCAACTGCTTTTAAAGAAGAGAGATAACAAATTAGGGCGCATGATGGAGCTTACGTTAGAGATGTAAAAGGGGAAGTTATTCAATGTAATAGAATTCACGTTATTCAAGCAAAATACGCAAACTTTGTGAACGAAATTCGCGCTTATACAATACGCTGACAACCCAGCTAGACGCAAGAATAAACAATAATGGATGTACTATCCATGTTAACGCGGCAATACCAAAGTAATAAGCGCGTAATCCGTGATTAAAATTTGTCCCTGCCAACGATAATAAAAGCGTATGCCGTTTTATAAAATCTTGTTTAAGTGATTCACTATCCGTTGTATTTGGCGCACCGCCCATTAATACCGTTGCAATGCTAAATTGCCACATTGCCCAGCTAAATTTAAAAAAAGCGTGAACAAAGACAATTATTAACAGTAGCACCTTTAGCTCCCACAAACCCGCCGTTGTTGTGACCGTAAACGGCAAACTTGCAGCGATGAGCATTGCGCGGTCTGTCGCGCCTAAAACAGCAATCAAGCCTGCCAAAATAAAAATCGTTGTTGAAACCAATAATGATGCGTTACGGTGTAATGTGCCGATTAGGTTAGAATCCATAATACGTACTTCTCGTTCTATCAGTCGTCTTGACCACTCTAAACGATAATCATGCAACACACTGTATAAACTAGGATTACTTTGTGTTTTAACCGATGCAAAGTGTGCATAGCTAAACCAGCAAATTAAAAAATATAAAACGGCTAAAACGTCTATCCATGTAACGCCTAACATGTTTATTTCCTGAGTGATTGACATACATTACCGTTAAAAACAAGTGAGATGAGTTAAAAAAAATGTACTGAACAAACGTAGAAAGTGCCGACATCAAGACAAATACAGGCCTTGTCCGCGCGGTCTGTATTTTTATTGTTGTGATAAATATCTTACTTTAATATGCTTTTCTAATAAAATACGCGATATTCTTACTTCTCTTTTTTAAAGCGTTTATGTGTCACGCGCCTAAATAATTTTAAGTATTTTCAATTGGATAATTTCTATATAATGGAACATTACAACAGTTTTATCATTCCACCTAAGCATGAACACCGTTTATTGGGGTTAATGTTAATCACATTACATATTGCTTTATGGTGGGATTTTTCAGGCATTTTTTCCCGATTAATTTTACTGGCGCATTTTGGCGCGTTTGTGATTTGGCAACCTTTTTGGGGACGGGGTGAACCTGCAAATGTAAAAAGTTTATTGTTATTGAGTATAGGCGCGCTAATTTTTATCATATTTTCTAATACATTATTAATTACTATTTGGCAAATTATGTTATTAGGTTTAATGGGAGGCAGGGATTTAGTAAAGCCCCATGACCGTTTCGTCAACATGGCGGCCATTATTTTTTTAACCCTCAATTTATTTATTTTTAATATTCCTCAATTGTTATTACCTGATGAAACAATGCACGTCGTTGATTGGGTGCGTGTGGATTCGCAATCATTATTGCGTTATGGTTTATTATGTATTCCATTGAGTTTCTTATTTATTAGTACAGATGATAGCTTTGAGCATCGCTATCATTTAGATTTTTTTCATGGGCTAACACTTTCATTATTAATGATAATTATTGGTTTAGGTAGCTTGGTTATTATGTATCATAATCACATCAGCTATCCTGTTGCTGTGTTTCAAATGTCATTAGCCATTGCTATTTTTGTCTTAGCTGTCAGTTGGTTGTGGGCAACAATTGCGGGGGAAGAAGGTGCAGAACAGCTATGGACGCGCCATTTATTAAATATTGGTAGCTCATTTGAAAAATGGCTGGATGGATTAGCACAACCCGGTAATTATCGAAACTTAAACCCGCAAGCCTTTTTATATTCAGGGTTTGAGCAATTATCAACCTTGCCTTGGGTTTCGGGTATTGTGTGGCATTCTCTGTATGGTGAAGGCACAATAGGAAAAATTGATACCAAACATTTTATTGAAATTGAATTTCAAAGCATTGAAGTAAAAGTTTATGCCTATTACCGTATCAGCAGTAGTAATTATTTTCACGTTAAAATACTGATTCAATTATTAGAACACTTTCACCAAGCAAAACGCCGCGAAGATGCTTTTGCACAACAAGCGCATTTACAAGCAATTCATGAGACAGGGGCAAAATTAACGCATGATATTAAAAACTTATTGCAATCCCTTCATGCAATTAGTTCCGCAATTGAAACCTGTCAGCCCGCCCAATTTGGGGATACACAACGATTGTTACAAGGACAAATGCCCCGTTTAACACAACGTTTAAAACGGACATTAGACAAGTTGCAAAAACCCGCAGAATTCGCTTCTATCACCGTTCCCGTGTTGTATTGGTGGGATAATTTACAAGCTCGTTATCGAAAACGTAACGTCATTTTTCACAATGCGGTTGATGTGGAAAATATTTTGATTCCTGAAGATGCGTTTGATAACGTGGTAGAAAATTTGTTAGAAAACGCCTTGCTGAAAAGAACACAAGAACCTGATTTAAATATAGATGTAACACTAACGATTAATCGGGAAGGGGTACGTTTAACCGTGTGTGATGACGGTTCGGAAATTCCAAGAGATATTGCAAAAACACTCTTAAATCAACCAGTCGCCTCTTCTAAACAAGGGTTTGGGATTGGCTTATACCATGCGGCACAACAGATTGCCCAGACAGGTTATCAACTGCGTATTGCCAACAACGACATAGGCGAAGTGTGTTTTGAACTGGTGACGGCCTAACAAATGCGGGGCGAAGGGTCGCCCCTGTCATCAACCACTGAACGCATAGTCCTTATAGTTTTGACAATTTTCATAATCTTGGCAATAACCATAGATATATAAACAGTGGTCTTTGATAGCAAACCCCTTTTGAGCAGCAACCGCTTGTTGACGTTCTTCTATGACTCTATCGGTAAACTCCTCAATGTGTCCACAACGTGTACACACAATATGGTCATGATGACTGCCTTGATTTAACTCAAAAACAGATAAGCCCCCTTCAAAATGATGGCGAATGACTAAACCCGCTGTTTCAAATTGCGTCAATACGCGATATACCGTTGCAAGTCCAACGTCTTCCCCTGTTTCTAGCAGTGATTTATACACATCTTCTGCACTCATGTGTCGTTGGTCACTACTTTCTAACAATTGTAAGACGCGCACTCGTGGTAAAGTCGCCTTCAATCCTGCCTTTTTTAAATCTTGACTTTCCATTGAGAAACTCCGCTATGGTGATGTGTTTTTATCCGTAGTGCGCTATGATCCGACTCATTGACACTATGATAGAGGCATTCGTTGATAATGCAAAAGTTTTTCATTCTTATCAGTAGCGTATTACTATCCAGTTGCGCCGTTTATAAAATTGATGTTCAACAAGGCGTTGTTGTCACGCAAGAAACGGTTAGCCAACTACAAATTGGGATGCCCGAGCAAAAAGTCCGCTTTATTCTGGGTCCGCCTTTGCTCATTGACACATTCCATAAAAATCGTTGGGATTATTTTTATAGTTATAAAGCAGGACACGCTGAAAGAGAGCAACGCCATATTGTGCTGTTTTTCGACGAATATGAAAACCTCGCAGAAATTCGTGGCGATATTCAAGCGGGGTCTGTCACAACAACCACACCAATTCCCACCGCACCCTCTCCCGAGCCTCAAGAGCGTCCGCTTTTATAACCGACAGGATTTATTACCCGTGTGCCTGAAATAACAATGCCTTTATCGTTGCGTCACACCACATTGATTTCTTTGAAAGTATATTAATATCAATTAATATTAGTGTCTGCTTATTTATGCTAGACTGCTCATGTAGTTTATCTAGGACAGATTTTGTCGACATCAAAACGACTTGAACATTATACAACATTCATCACAACTCATTTTGAGGCGAGGCAACTCCCATGAAAGCATCATTGTTAATCACGATTATCCCTTTTGTAGTAGGCACAACCAGCGTTTTAGCTGAAACCCCTGTTGCCCCTTCTACCACCACGCCACCCGCAACCGTTGCACCAAATAATCCTATGATGCAAGGTAATCCCATGATGATGCAAGGGAATCCTATGATGCAGGGGAATCCTGCGATGATGGATATGATGGCAAAACGTCAAGCCAGTTGGCAGATGATTCAGGCTGAAATGGAAAAAATTCGGCAAATCAAAGACCCCATGGAACGGCAAAAGCAGATTAATGCCCAGATAGAAAAAACCCAGCAACAAATGCAAGAAAGTCAGATGATGATGCGGGCATTACGTCAAGAACAGACGATGTCGATGGGTGATGAATCGGCTTATTATTCTGCCTATCCCTCTGGTTATACACAACAAAACATGCCCGCTATGATGCAGGCTAACCCAACGTATCAACAATCTATGCCTATGATGGGTGGGCAACAAGCCATGCAACAACATCAACAAATGATGGAAGAGCGGTTAAGTCGGATTGAAAAATTACTTTCAGAAAAGAAGTAAAAATTATAGAAGGATTAAATAATCCCCCTTGTAAAAATAACACGGATAACACCGTTCAAAACGGTAGTATCCGTTTGTATTTTTGCTAAAGAAGCGAATCAATCAGAACATTAAAAGTTTAACGGCATAAAAAAACAACATAAATAAAGCCCCATTAACAATTTAATGCTCACTCCCCCCTTTAAAATGAAATTGCGCACCCCGTATTCCTGTTGTCCACCGTGTCGTAATCGTTTTTAAGCGCGTATAAAAATGCACCCCTTCCGTCCCATGAATCGCATGATCACCAAATAAAGACCGTTTCCAACCGCCAAAACTGTTATAAGCGACAGGAACAGGAATAGGTACGTTTACCCCAACCATGCCAATATTTACCGTATGGGTAAAATTCCGCGCACAATCACCATCACGAGTAAAAATAGCTGCGCCATTACCATACTCATGCGCATTCACCAATTGCACAGCTTCCCCATAACTCTCAACCCGCACCAACGCCAATACAGGACCAAAAATTTCTTCTTTATAAATCCGCATGTTTGCCGTCACATGATCAAACAGACAACCGCCCAAAAAGAACCCTTTTTCCCCACCAACAACCTGCACATCGCGCCCATCAATGACCAATTCCGCGCCCTCATCCACACCTAACGCAACATAGCTTTTTACTTTTTGTAAATGTTGCATCGTAATCAACGGACCCATTTCAGCCTTTTCATCCGTATATCCCCCTATTTTTAAAGCACGAATACGCGGAATCAAACATTCCCGTAAGCGTTGCGCCGTTTCCTCTCCCACAGGCACAACGACAGAAATCGCCATACAACGTTCCCCTGCCGACCCATACGCCGCGCCAATAATAGCATCCACTACCTGATTCATATCCGCA
This sequence comes from Beggiatoa leptomitoformis, assembly GCF_001305575.3. Lineage (NCBI taxonomy): Bacteria > Pseudomonadati > Pseudomonadota > Gammaproteobacteria > Thiotrichales > Thiotrichaceae > Beggiatoa > Beggiatoa leptomitoformis. The sequence goes on along the minus strand of NZ_CP012373.2, from coordinate 3,990,622 downwards.
TCAGGCATAACAACCAAATGATTCTTTGCCCCACACAAGGCTTGCACCCGTTTACCCTGTTCACAACCCACTTTATAAATATACTCACCAACCAGTGTTGAACCAACAAAACTAATCGCGGCAACATCTGGTGCAGTTAATAACGTGTCAACGGCTTCTTTTTCACCATTCACCACATTAAAAACCCCTTTTGGCAACCCTGCTTTTGTCAATAACTCAGCTAATAACAAGCTAGTAGAGGGAACTTTTTCCGAAGGCTTCAACACAAAGGTATTGCCACAAGCAAGCGCAATTGGAAACATCCATAGCGGTACCATCGCGGGAAAATTAAATGGCGTAATCCCCACACAAACCCCAACAGGTTGACGAATAGCATAACTATCTACCGCATTTGCCACATTTTCGGAAAAATCCCCCTTCAACAACTGCGGAATTCCCATCGCAAACTCGACAACTTCTAAACCACGTGTTAAATCGCCTAAAGAATCGGGCAAGGTTTTCCCATGTTCCTGAGACATAACCGTAATAATTTCATCTTGATGTTGTAGCACTAATGCCCGAAAATTCATCAAAATACGCGCTCGTTGTAACGGCGGTGTACTTGCCCACGTGGGTAATGCGGCTGCCGCTGCCTGAACTGCTTGTTGCACATCTGCTTTATTTGCTAAAGGAACTTTTGCACAAATCTCCCCTGTTGCAGGATTAAAAATATCGCCCAACCGTCCGCTTGTCCCGCCCACTTTTTCCCCATTAATATAATGGTAAAGCGTTCTTTCTGTTATTTTATTCATAATTATCAGGCTATTTATTAAGTTTGATGGTACTGGTATTGTCTAAATCATTGTCTAAATCAGAACTTGCCGAACAACCAAAATTAAAGGCAAGAAAATCAATACTTTCAAATTCTGGGTATTCGGTCAATTCTGAAAATCCTGATTCAGACCGTTTCTTAATCCTTACAAATGCGTTTCACCCACACCCATTTTTTTAACTGCTTGTAACAAATGTGTTAATTTCCCCTGTTGTTCTGGCGAACTGTGAGAGATTAATTTACTTAAAAAAGCGGCAAGACTTAAATTTTGTAAATCTTGTGAGGAAAACGCAGGATTACTTAAAATCGCCTTTAAATCCACTGTTAAATCCCCTTGCGCATTTTCAGCAAGATAATTTTTAAACAACTGCTGCGTGGTTTGGCTGTTTTCTACAAAACCATCAACTGCTTTTGCCATAGAAGTCGCGCTGATAATTTGCTCAAAAAAGCGACTATCTCCGCCGATAATATCAATTTTAGCGGTTTTTAACGCCTCGCCTAACACAGCCGCTTGCATTTCAGCCGTGACTTTTTGCGCATCCATACGCAATTTTTCCACCTGTAACTGTTGCTCCATCCGTAGGCGGAATTCTTCGTGTACCTTGCCCGTTTCACTTAACGCATCTAATGACTTGAATTTTTCCGCCAAGCCTGTCGCTTCTGCTAATAAATGTTCTTGCAAGGCTTTTGCTTCTGCAATCCCTAATTTCTCAATGGCTTGTGCGTCTGCTTCTTTAATTTTAACCTCTACCATGCCTTGTTTTTCTGACGCGCTCGCCATTGCCTCTTTTACCCGCGCTTGTGATAAGCCTTTTTGTTCATCACCAGACGCTTCGGCTTGCAACTTGTCTAATAAAGCCTTTGCTTGCGCCGCGCCATCTTTTTCAATTAATACGATTTGCGCATCTCTGACTCGCGTTTGCGCTAGTCCTTTCTGTTCTTCGCCCGTTGCCTCAGCCTGCAATCTTTCTAACAAGGCTTTTGCCTGTGCAACGCCCTCGCGTTCAATCGCCAACGCATTAGCCTCTTTTACCTTCACATTCGCCAGCCCAGAAGCGGCTTGTTCTGCTTGAACGCCTTCAGCTAAACGTATTTTTGCCATTGCCAGTTTATCCGCTGTATCCCGCTCGGCATCAGCAAGGGTGATTTTTTCTAAGGCTTTAAACTTTGCAGCTTCATGTGAGGCTTCAGCCGCTTTAATATCCGTCACTAATACCTCTTGGGCAATCGCTTCTGCATTGATAATTTTGACTTGTTTTTGGCGATTCGCTTCGGCTAAAACCCGCAACTCTTTAGTGCGTTCTTCTTCTTCTGCAACGGTTTTTTCTACGGCAACACGCTCACGGATAACGTGGGCAATGTCGCGCCGTTGTTCCTCTAAGGCTTTTTCTTTTTCTATGCGTTGTAATTCTATTTCTCGTTCACGACCAACAATCTCTTGTTCTTGCGCAAGTTTTACCCGTTCTGCTTCAATACTCACCACCCGCAAGCGATTTTGTCCCGCAACTTCTATTTCTCGTTGCTTATTTTCTTCCTGAATCGCTAATTGTTCTTCTGTGTGTTTGCGGGCGGTTTCGGCGCGCAAGCGTTCTTGTTCGGCGATGGTGGTCATTTCTGCTTGTTCACGGTCGCGAACATTTTGAATTTCGCGGGTTTGGCGTGCTTCAGCATCGGCTTGTTGTCGTTCTAATTCTAAAATGGCTTCTTTGGCTTCGACATTTTGTTTGGTGATTTTCATTTTTTCCTGATTTTTAAATTCATTGGTCAGGACATTTTGATTTGCCGTTAGTTCAGTAATTTTGCGTATCCCTTGTGAATCAAGGATATTACTAGGGTCTAAATCCGTTAACGGGGTTTGTTCAAGATAGTCAATGGCCGCATCTTCTAAGACGTAGCCATTTAAGTGCGTGCCGATAAGTTCGATAATTTTGTCGCGAAAAGAATCCCGCTCTTTATATAAATCTTCAAAATCCAGTTGTTTACCAACCGTTTTGAGAGCTTCGGAGAATTTGGCAATAAATAATTCTTCTAGGGTTTTTTGGTCAGATGCGCGTGCGCAACCGATGGATTGGGCAACGCGCAACACATCTTCAGGGGTTTTATTCACGCGAACAAAGAAAGTGACTTTAATATCAGCGCGAATATTGTCTTTACAAATTAAACCTTCACGCCCGCGCCGGTCTATTTCTATGGTTTTTAAAGAAATATCCATTATTTCAGCTTTATGCACAACGGGTAAAACCATGCGTCCTGTAAAAGTGACAATCGGTTCGGATTTCATGGTGTTGACGATGAGAGCCTTTCCTTGTTCTACTTTCTTAAAAAAGTGAAAAATAAGGAATAACACGCCAAAAATAATAAGGGCTAAAAGTAAAATCGTTGTTAAAACAAGACCAATGGATAAGGACATCTATTTTTCTCCTTATTTGAAATTAAAGACTGTCTGAATTAGGATTTATCGGACAATTTATTAAAGATTGTCTGAATCAGGATTTTCAGAATTAACACAATTACCAGAATTTAAAAGCAATTAATTTTCTTGTCTTTTAGTATTAATGTAGTACACTAAAATGAAAAGAAAATCAGATGGTGTAGTGGGATAAAAATATTTTGATATTAAAGAGCGACAAAGCTCAGGTCGGTTTTTATTTTTGCGTCATGGATTTAGAGAAATATGCCAGATACTTATGTTCTTTATAATGCCCTAAAAGAGGCTTATGATGCAATTTCTGCCATCTACAAAACATTTAAAGCTGTTGGGTATTCTTTTGACTTACAGCCATTCTATCTTCAATATTCATATGCAGAGCATGAGGATGCAATGAGGTTTTTAAATATCTTACAAGCTGGGCGCATTATAGAAATAAAACACCACTTTAGTGTATATAAAACTATTCCTTGGCAGAATCTCTCTGAAGTAGAACTTTTTGTATTTAAACATTACTGTGCATATATGCTTAACTCTGATAGGTTCGTTACCTTTGATAAAGGAAATCCACCCGATATTAGCAGGCATATTTTATATCTGGAACGTAAATATGAATGTAATATACTAAAATAAACCGAAAACCAGATGATATAAGGGGATAAAACATGGGTATTTTTTCCCTCTTTTCGGGTGTTTTTTCTGATCTTAAATTTAGAAAAGATATCCAAACTTTTAAAACTAATTTTCCAGATGCTAGCCAAACTAGCACAATGAATTTTATAGATATTACTAGAGCGGGAAAAGAAATAGCAAAATATCATGACTTTGATGAGTTTCCACCTGAGTCTATACGGAAAAAGTTTTCTTCTGCTGAGAAGAAAGTTTTTTTAGCTTATGAAAAGCGATTCGAAAATGATTCTCCTCCTGATATGTACCATACTATTCGAGAAGTAGAGCAGCAATATGGAAGAAAGTTTTAGTATTTTTTTAACTCTGGAACAGAACATTAGGAGAGTAGCATGAATTTCCTTGACTCACATGATCCCGCTGTTTGGTATATGAATGGCTATAATGATGCCAAAAATGGGAAACAAAAATTTGGCATGTTCTTTCTTCCTGGTACCAAAAGAATCAAGGAGGCATACAATAGAGGATACCAAGATGCCAAAAACGGAAATATTGATGTTCAATACATGTACCAAAAAACTGACTCTGAAAGGTTTATGGAAGTTTTAAAGAATATTAATAGCCAAGAGTCCCTCTCAGATAGAATAGCAGAAAAACTTACCAAGTTTATTTCCTAACTTGGTGCTCCAGCCGACCACTTTGCGTAGTGCTGGGTTTATCAATATCTTTTGTAGATACCGATTTGAAGTCTAGTATCAAATGTATAAAGATAAACAAAACAGAATCCAAGCAAAATGAGTTCTTATTCAAGTAGTCTGAATGATGCAGAGTGGGCAGTCATTGAATTCCTATTAAATGATTACCCAAGAAAAAGCAAACCTGTTCTCAGAAATGGGACAATCGCCTTCTGTTTGATGCCATGCTTTCAGCTCAAAAATGGCTGTCATTGGGTCGACCTTCCCAAAGACTTCCCACCGTATTCAACAGTCTATTGGCATTACAAACAATGGCCAATGGCGCGCTTACATGAAAACCACCGCACGCAAACCTGATTAGGGTGGATTCCCAAGCGGTGAAAAATACCTGTCTCGCGAGCTGTCAAAGTGAGGGCTTTTGCTTTTACAAAGCCACTGATGGTATTAAAAGACATTTAGCCGTGGATAGTTTATTTCCTTTGTTTACACATTGAACAAAAGCCAATATCAGTGATGATGTCGGTTTGATTGAGATGTTCGGATAGGCCCTTAGATGCGCCTGAAACGACAATTCTCTTAGACAATGGCTATGACTCAGAACGTATTTTGGAAGAGTTAGGATTTATCCTGAAATTATGGATAAAAACGAGTTTGAGCCCCTCTAAGCAAGAAAAGTTAGCGCAAGGTAAAACAGGCTTTGAGCCCGTTAAAGCAAGAGAACGTTCTAATGCTTGGGTAGAGCGATGTAGGTCGTTGGTTAAGAACTTTGAACGGACTCTTGAGAATGCTAATGCTAAACTCAAACTGTTTTTTATCAGACTTCTGATTAAACGGCTCGCTTCTTTTTAAAGACTTCAAATCGGTTCTATATTCGGTGCGCCGCGTAAAGTGTAAGCTGAGCTTAGCCCAGTAATTCGGTAAATTCTGGTTCAGACAATTTTTCTCATGGTTCTATTCGAAAGGATAAATCAACGGGTTGTCCATTGCGCAACACTTTAATGGCTATTTGGTCAACCGTTGCTAATTGTTGCATTAAACCCAGTCCTGTTAGGGGCGAATCTAAAACTGTTCCATTAACTTCGGTTAAAACATCGCCCATTTGTAAACCAAACTTTTCAAAAACATTGGCATCATCGCCCGGTTTTAAGCGTAAACCGATAAATTGTCCGTTATCGTATGCAGGAATGGCTTTAACCAATTTCATCAATGCGGCAGGATTGGTTTTTAATTGTTGTTGATACCCACCTAATAATTTTTCAGGCGAAAGGGTATTACTGCTATTGTCGGTTGTGGTGGTTGTGGGTAATGGTGGCGGGGAAATAACGGTTGTGTTATTGCTGTTACTGGGTGTTATTATTTTGTTATCGGTAGAACTATTTAATAATCTTAAGGTTTCATAGCGTCCATTGCGCATTAAGATAACGTATTTTGCATGAATTTGATGTAAAGTCACCCCTGAAGGCAATACTTCATCTATTTTATAATGTCCTGTTTTATCTGCTTTATCAGGCGTTGCAATCATGGCGTAGGATAATTGCGGATTTTCATCGTTAAAATAAATTCCATGCAGTTTCAAATTTAAGGGGGTATCGGGTGGCGTTGTATTTAATGCGGGTTGTTCGGTCATAACCAATTGTCCAAACAGACCAGACAAGGGTTCTACAGATAAGGGCTGCGGTTTGACAGGTGATGTTGTCGTTGTCATTGCCATGCGTGGAATGGGCAATGTTTTAATCGTTTGTTTATCAATTAAATAGAGAGCCAGTTGTACCACTGCATAACCAATAATGGCAGATAGAATTAAGTTTACTATCACTGCTAGGCGTGGCGACAGGAGGAAAGAAAAGGCAGGAAATAACGTTTTGGTCATGCGGAAAACCTTAAATAATCTGTTTAAAAACTAGGAAAATTTGAGTCGTTTCGCTTCATAATCAATTCGTAGCAAAAACCCCAACATCATGCAATTGACTATCATGCTAGACCCCCCATAGCTCATTAACGGTAGCGTTAACCCTTTGGTTGGCAATAAACCCAAATTTACCCCCATGCTGATACTGGTTTGAATCGCAAAACATAAGCCAATTCCATACGCAATATAGGCTGCGTAGTACATTCCATGCCGTTCTGCATTTAGTGCAATTGCAAAGGTGCGATGAATGAGGAATACAAATAAACCAATCACGATTAATACGCCAAATAAACCAAACTCTTCAGCCAAAATGGCGAATAAAAAATCGGTATGTGCTTCAGGTAGGTAGGTGAGTTTCTGCACACTTAGACCTAATCCCACACCAAAAAGTTCACCGCGCCCAATCGCAATAAGTGCTTGTACCAGTTGAAAACCCTTATCAAAAGGGTCGGCCCACGGATTCATAAAGCTGGTGAGCCGTTGAATACGATAGGGTGCAATAATCATTAATAATACAAGGGCAAAGGATACAACTACAATCCATGAGGTAAATTGGCGTAACGGAACGCCTGCTAGAAATAACATGCCAAGCACTGTTCCAAACAAGACGACTGTCGCGCCATAGTCAGGTTCAAGCAGTAATAAACCTGTAATAATACAAACAATTGCCATCGGTTTTACAAAGCCGCTAAGCGATTCTTGCACCTCGTGACTACGACGGATTAAATAGCCTGAAACGAATAAAATCATAAATAATTTCATTGGTTCAGAGGGTTGAATACTCATAAAGCCTAGACTAAACCAGCGCATACTGCCATTCACTTCATGACCAATACCGGGAATCACAACCAGTAATAACATGAGCATTCCTGAAAATAAAAGCGGAATACTGGTTGTTTGCCACCATTTTAAGGGAATTTGTATCGTTATTACCGTTAGAATTAAGGCAATTATGATATAAACCAGTTGTCGCCAGAAAAAATATAGCGGTTCGTTAAATTGCATGACAGCGATATTAATCGATGTCGATGCAACCATCAGTAATCCCAGCAAAAGCAAGGCAGTACTGCTTAAAATAAGTGGGTTATCATATTGAAAATGATGGGGTTGAAGCCGTGCCATAGGTTGCTTTGGTTTTTATTTTCTTAAGCGATTAAAAGGAGATAAATACATTGTTTAAATCAGCTAATTCAAACGGTTTTTAATTAAAAAGCAGGTGTTTATCTAGCAGGTTGGCGATAAATCCGTAACATAATTATCAGTAATCCTGCCACACTTGCCCAAAATACAACGGGCAGTAAGGGCAATAGTGTTTGTATTTCTGTGGTTTCTTGCCAGCCTGATAGTGACAAACCAATCCGCAAAAAGGCGGCCATTGCTAACATAGAAGACCATAATCCTAAAATCATTCCTTCTTTGCCCGTTTTGCCTAAATTTAATGCAGCAGTGATACCCGCAATAAACATACTGCCCCAAAATCCACCCATAAAAAATTGCGCAATGAGTAATTGCGTTAAAGTTGTCGCAATGGTTGCAAAAAATGCACATCCTGCGGCAAGAACACTTACCCCGATTAAAACAGGAAAAACACCCAGCCGTTTGATTAATAAACCCATAGGAAAAATTAATAAATTGAACCCTATCCAAAAAATAGGCAATAAATACGGCAATTCAGCTTTACTGACAAACTGTAAAAGTTGCGGTGTGCCATTAAATGCAGAATGAACCTGAAAACCAATGCCTGCACATAAATAAGCGATAATAAATAACATAACTGGGGGAACGGGTAAAACAGGTGATGGGGTACTTGTCGCTGTCGTTGCTTGTCGTTGCAACCATTTTTCTACATAAACTAATCCGCTGATAGCTAATAATAAAGTGATGCTACTGATAAAAAAAGGAATGCGCGGGTCTATCGTCGTTAAGTACATGCCCAAATAAGGAGCGATAGAACCCGCAACAGCTAAGCCCACAGATTGCAACGCAATTGCCATCGGTAACTGGGGTTTAGCCGTGTATTTACCCAATAATACCAAGAGAGGCACGCGCAAGGCAGAAGAACTAATGACCCAAATAAATAATAAAACCAATAGCCCTGTTGCACTTAATCCTTGCGGAATGGCTAAAAAGGCGACACAAGAAACCAGACTAAATTTTAATATCACCCCACCCAATTTGCCCACTGCACGTTGTACTTTATCCGCAGCAAAGCCTAAGCCTATATCCATAAAAATAAAAGTTAATTGGTCACACAATAAAATCCAACGTAACCATTGGCTATCAATACCTGCTTGCATCAGCAACTGTGGCAGATAAATCACATATATCGTCCATGTACTGGCAAATAAAAATTGAATAACAGCAAGATATAACGCGGCAGTATAGGGGATGGGAGGCATTATATTTCTCAAGCATGATGCTTAATGTTTAAGCGTAACCGCAAAACGACTTTTGCCCGCTTTTTCTAACGCGGCCAAATAAGTTGTCCATAATGATGACTGATTTATACCCAAATGATATAACCAATCCCAAGAATAAATGCCCGTGTTATGTCCATCATCAAAAAATAAAATAACCGCATACGTTCCAACAGGTTCAATTTTTTCAATATTGACTGCCGCTTTTTCCACTTGTAACACCGCTTGTGCTTCAGTATGTCCACGCACCTCCGCAGAAGGAGAAAAAACGCGCAAAAATTCACAAGTAAAATCAAAATGCTCACCTGATTCAAAAGTGATTTCTAAATGTTTAGATTTTTGATGCAACTTAATATCGGTAGGAATAGGCATTGCTCTTGACACAATAAAACTCCGTAACATATTGTAAAACATTGTTTATATAACAAACATAATCAAACCAAAATAAGACAGGATTCGCCATTATGGATAAGCAACCAATTTGCCATAATCCATTTTTACTACTCTATCAGCAAGATGGAAATATTTATCGTCGTGGGTAACGGCAATCACGGTTTTACCATTGGTTTTTAACGTTTGCAATAAGGTTTCATAAAAATATTGTCTAAAATTCGGGTCTTGGTCTGCGGCAAACTCATCTAAAATGAGTATGGGCTTGTCCTCTAACAAGGTGATTAATAATGCCAACCGTTTCCGCTGTCCTGTGGATAAATTAAGATTGGTAAATTGTCCATTAATAAAGCGTGGTTTATCATTCAATTCTAATTCAGCCAATAACGCATGAACTCTTTTCTCGTCAATATTATCTAAGCCATACAAATGGTTAAATAAATGGAAATCGGTAAAAATCGTAGAAAATAATTCCCGATAATTATAATAATGCGTCCGTTCGATAAGTTGTTGGTCCAGTTGAATCGTTCCTTCACTTGGATAATACAATCCTGTCAATACCTTAAGTAAAGTTGATTTACCGCTCCCATTACCACCCACAATAAATAAAATCTCGCCTTGTTGAAGACTTAAGTTAATATTTTGGATAAAAAAAGATTCACTTCCATCTACATTTTTATAAGAAAAGCTAACATCGGTTAGTTGCAGACTATTAAATGTTGTAAATGGGGCAAAATCGCGTTCTTGACTGTCTAAATGACTTTCAATTTTATCTTCTAACGCATAAATATTCTTAATTGTAATATTCGCTAAGTTTAACGTTGGAATATAAAACACCGTCACTGTTAAGGGTCCCATAATAAACAATGAGGTTGCGACTACCTTAAATACTTCGCCAGAATAACTTTCAAAAAACGCAGGAATAACAAAAATTAACAACGCAATCAGGATATAAAAAGACAAGCGAACAAATGTCATCAAGGTCACTTCAACATACGTTGCTTCAATTTTCGCACTCTCTGCGAGACATGCAACTTTTTGCAAATGCTCAAAAACAGCATTACTTTTCTTATAATTAAATTTTAACTCTTTAAAACCATTTAAAATATTTCCGACAGATTCAAATAATAAGGTTTGTTGTTTAGCAACAATACTATGTTTTTCTTTCGCTTTATAATTATTAAGTACATGGATAGGAATACTAATACCTAAGAGGATAATCGCCATTAATAGACTTAAGGGGGAAATAAATAATAAATAACATAGACTAATCAATACAACAAATAGTGATTGAATAGCCAGACTCATTTGTAATGAAATTTGTGAAATTAAACTGGTTTGTTGCGTGATTTGTGCGTAAAAGTCGGATTGTCCACTTTCCTCAATAAAACGCAGTTCACAATGGCGGATTTTGTCGGTTAAACGTACACGAATTTTGCGCACAATTTCTTCAATTAACGTTGTTGTGCGTATCATCAAATAACGTTGTGTATAAGCAAATATTCCAAAAGCAATAACATAGAGGACAAATAGTTGTACTTCAAAAACACTATTCGCCACTTGTTCTGCGGCAATATTGATAATTGCTAATAACATGCTATTGGCAAAACCTGCAATTATTCCAACCGTTATAACTCGATGAATTGGAATATTTGTTTCTTGTCTAAAAAATTGAATAATTTCCATAAAGTGTTTCCTACCAGCGGATGCGAGCAACCCAAAACATAATGGCAACCATGCTTAAAAATAACGCAATGATAAAAATATAATCCGTTTGTGTCAGCGATAGATAAGATTCTGGGGTAGCGACAAGATTATCAATATCGGCAAACAAGGGATATTCAGGCGGTTCAGCCGTTTTGTCAGTTTGATTATAAAGAAATAAACGCCGTGTTTTCGGTTCAAAAACCATTGATTGTAAGGTATTTTTTGTAAAAATGGCTTCTGATGGTATATTTTCTTGATTGCGCATAATTTGCATTATTTGTAGCGCATTAGCAGGTGTTTCGGGGCTAAAATTTGCGAGGCTGTCAAATTGGTTCCAACGGGCGCGGTCTGCCATGTCAATACAATTTGCAGGGGAATCGCGGTGGACAAAACAATTTAAAACCGCCAATTGTTGCGGGTTATGCCAAGGCATTTCGGTTTGTAGGGGGCTGTCTGCTTGGCGAATTTGTGTGGTATTTGAGTATTCTAAGACATTAATATTTTTAGGGTCAGCGAGTAGTATATTGTGGGGTGAGTAATAGATATCGTGAATTAATAGACTCGTCGCTTGCCCAATATTTTTACCCGTTTCTAGGGCTTTACGCAGCATAAACGTTGCTGATTGTTTTACTAATTCGTCAACATCATCAACCAGATTGTTACCCCCTGCACTGAAATAACCAACATAAAGCCCATCGCTGTTAAAGCCTGAAATAACCCCTAAATAACCAGCAAAACCAATATTAACAACCGTATTTAGCGGATTTTTATAAACCGTAATTGCTTGTAAAGCACGTAATGCGTCGTTGGGTTCTATCTCTACATTTCTGCCAATAATTGGTGTTTGTAATCCGTTTAAATCACCAAATACGCCTAATCCAGAACCATTTATGACGTTATTTTTATCAAAAATGTGTTGAAACGCCCATAATTCATCAAAAGAGAGTTTTCCGTCTCCCAGTTGGTTATTGGCGGTGGAAACGACGATTGTCGCAAGTCCTTCTAATTCATCTTGATAGGCTTTAGGAATTTTTACTCGAAAGTTTTTTATGTTGGCTAATAATGTTTGATAAGTAGATGTATCAAAGTGACTTGCAAGTAATTTGTCCACCTGCGCGCCAAAATCAGGAATTTTGTCTAAAATCCCCTTACCTAATTCGATACCAACGTCTTGCCCATTTTTATGTTGTGTATCAACGTGAAACACGGGTACAGCCCATGCGGTGTGTAGGAATAGACTAAAAATAATAGCGGTAATAAGTCGTTGCATAGTGATGCGGTCTAGTGTTGTGAGCTTGAATTTCGGAAGTTTCCGTTGTTGGGAGTGCTAAACGCAGATTTCCCCCTGAATCCCCCATTAACGGGGGAAAGATTAAGTTTAGCTACTGTCCTTATTGCTTCAGCACTACCCAAATGTTAGGGGATGGTAGCCTACGCGCTTATGTTGGGTCTTTTTGTATCACAATTCCCATGCGTTGTGGCATTTTAATACCTGCGTTATCAAATAGCTTTTTGATACGACGACGGAATTCGCGGGCAACGCCAAATTGTTCATCAGGTAGGGCTTTAATCCAAAGTTGATACCGTACTGCATAATCGTCAAATTCGTTAATGCCCCGAATAGTCATGGCTAAAATTAATCGTTTTAGCTTTTCGTCTGATTTCATTTCATCAATGGTTTGTTGTAGATAGGTAAATACTTGTTCTGTCGGAACTTCATAAGGCACGGGAATCTCAATATTAATCGCTTCCCAACCGCGCACATGGTTATAAACATGGTCAATACTACCATTTGGAAAGTAGTGTGTGCGTCCTAATGTGTCACGAACGATAGTTAAGCGTGGTGTTACACGTTCTACATTGCCTGTGACATGGTCTATTGTGACTAAATCACCTGTTTTAAATTGATTTTCTAGGAGAATAAAAAAGCCTGAAAAGAAATCGCTGACTAAACGTTGCGCCCCAAAAGCGATGGCTAAACCAAGTATTCCTGCTGAGGCAAGTAGGGGCAACACATCCACATTCACGGCTTTAAACATGTAAATCACGGATAAAACAACAACCAGAATTGTCCACGCGGTGCTGAATACGTGGAATAGAATTTTTACGCGCTCTTCGCGTTCTTTTCGTAAATTGGGGTCTTCATCAGGATGGCTGGCGCGTGAAATTGTCCGTTTTCCAAATAAATACATGATTTTAATAGAAAGAAATGCGATAAATGGAATTAAAACGAGCCATCCTAAGGTTCTTACAGTCGCCCAATTGAGTTCTGTTAAACGGTCTTCACGTAGAGGGTTAATTTCCCCTGTTAATAATTGGTTGCGTTCATTTTGGCTTAAGGGTGTATCCGTTGCCTTGGTTATTTTATCTAAGACACTGGCAGGAAACCCTGTTAATTTATAAATTTGTCGTTGTAATTCTTGTTGTTTGGATTCTAAGCCTGCAACTTCTTCCTTGAGTTTACCAACTTCAGTATCAATCCCCCCCAATTCTACCCGTTGTTGGCGAATATCAGTCAACCATGCACGATAGCCCAATACTTTGACAAATGGCTCAAGTAATTTATTAACTAACAATACTTTACTTTCATATAAGGCTTGTTCATCTACACCTAGCGGTAGCTTTGGCAACTCATTAACTTCTAAACTAATATCTGTCCGTTCTTTTAATTCACTGAGCAGATTTGTCGTTTTGGCGGGAAAGAAGACCGTTTTAACTTTGGTTTGTTCAACATCAAATTGGGTTTCGGCAACATTGAGGGTATTACGTACCTGTTGTTCTAATTCTTCAAACATTGGGCGACGGGCTTCTGCCAATTTAATTAATGCTTGTGTACGTTTTTTACGTTCCTCTAAGTTATTGTATTGGTATTCTAAACTAATCAAGCGTTCATAATAACCATAAAGTAATTGGTCAAGTTCTTCTGTATGTTTGCCAACAATGCCACCCAAGAATTTTTCATATAAATCGCGGTCAGCTTCAATCCGTTGGGATACTTCTCGTTCATGTTTGTTTTTTTCAAATTCTTCCATCGTTTTAACGTCGGGCGGCGTGTAATTATTTTCTAAGCCTAAGCGTTCTTGTAACTGTCCTATTTGTTGTGCCAAGCTGTCCCGCCATGTTTGCAATGGCTTTAAGTAGCCTTCATACAATGTGTTAGCTGTTATGCTGTCTCGTTGTTTTTGTAAACTGGTTAATTCCGTTTCCAGCGTCGTAATCGCTGTTTGTAATGTCAGCACTTGTTCACGTGAGACCCATGTTTTAATGGTTGGCGGTAAGGTTTCTTGGGCTATTTCCCCTTGACTGGCTTTTGTTTGTAATAATGTCGCGCTACCCCATGCCCGCCGTGCAAGGCTTAATTGTTCTTCCAAGCGTTGTAATAAGGTCTTAACTTTTTGTTCATGTTCTGTTAATTGTGTTAAAACAGTTTGCCGTAATTCGCGCCATTCTTGCACGGTGCGTAAATAACGCACGACAGTTTTTTCCATTTGTGTTTGAGCGGTTTCTATGGCCTCTTCGGTTATTGTTTGGCGTTTAGCTGGTGCAGTTGGTGCGGGGGTGGCTTCAACAGTCGGCGTTGTAGCAGATACGGTGGGAGAAACGGTTGTTGTCGTGGATGTGGTGGTGGTTGCATTGGTCGTTGTAGGCGTTGTGTCTGTCGTGGTCTTTACGCTACTGCTGGTTGTTGGGGTATCTGTAACCGCAACTTGTTTTACGGGGGGGTCTAGGTGTATGTTTTGTTCGCTATACCATTGTGTAAATTCTTGTTCTCGCTTTATATTGTCTAAAGCAACGGGGTCTTTATGTCCTGTCAAGGCTTTCATGTTTTTTTCTAAGGCTTGACGACTTTTGTCTGTTTCTAGTGTTTGTGTTTCTGCTTGTTTTTGTATGTCGACTATTTGGGTTAACGTCCCTTGAAAACTACTAATGAGTTCGTCATTCGTCAGTTTTTCTACTTCTTTTAAAAACGCAACCCATTCTTTTTCCCATTCTAAGTGTTTTTCTCCTGTAACAACGATAGTTTTTGCCTCAGTTAATGCCGTATTTGCATCTTCTAACTGCTTTTTAAGCGTATCGGCGAGTGCCATAAAGTTTGTCTGTTGGGTTTTAAACATGTCGGCTTGACCACGAACAACCGTCACGGTTTCTTGAATAACCTCTTGTGTAATGGCTTCAGGCAGCACGGTTTTTTGACCACTTTCGGTCTGGCTTAAACTTTGAATAACTTCTGTTAAAACAACTAACTCAATACCTTCTTTTAGTAGTTTATCTGCTTGCTCAGTGTCCTGTCCTAATTTGCCAGACAGTTCTTGTAACGTTGTATTAATGGTATTTAACTCAGCAAATTGTTGTTCACGAAAGGTTTGATTTGCTTGTGCAATTAATAAATTCTGCTTGGCTTCTTGTAGGCTTTTAACGGGTTCATCTGTGACCGTGAATTGTGAGGAATCGGGGGGAGTCGCTTTTTCTAATGCAGTTTGTTGTGCAGTCAAGCCCGTTACTTTTTCAGTCAGTAACTTAGTTTGTTCGTTCAGAATGCCAACCGTTGTATTCCATGTATTAAAACGGGTGTTAAAAAAGGCAATCAAATCTGTTAATTGTCGAGAATTAAAGTCTTTGCGCCATTCTGCACGTTGACTGGCTTCTTGTAATTGTTCAACGGCTTTTTTAGATGCAGTTTCTACTTGTGTTTGCTGTTCTGCCAGCGTTTTTAATTGCGTTTCACTGTCAGCAATAATTACTTCGTCTCGTGCGGCTTGCGCTTGCCATTGGTTGACCTTTTCTAATAAAACGGGTTGTTCATTATTAGTAAGTGATTTTAATACATTATCAGGTACTTGTTCGGTCGTTAGTTCTCCTGTTTCTTTGCGCGCTATTAACGCTGTGGCTAACGGTAAATATTTAGTCTGTGCATCAGCTAATAATTTATTTTCATTGGCCAATTTTAAGGCAACTTCTTGATGTTTTTTCGTCAACCCTTGCAAACTTTTTAATAAAACACTGAGCTGTTGTAATGCTGTTAATTGAGTTTCATGTGCTTTTACAAATAATTGCGCTTGCTCAGGGTCAGTAATAATGTCGGTAACAGGGGGAAGAGAGGGAAGTTTAAACGCCGTTTTTTCAACTGTTTTAGCTTCTATTTCTTGTGTGAGGGTTTTTTCTTGTTCAACTAGTTCAGTAAGGTGTGCATGAATAGCCGTTAACGCATTGACTGCCACATTCGTGTGTTCTAATAAAATTTCTTTTGATAATTGGTTTAAATCCTCATCAGGTGTTGCTGTTATCGTGGGTGGTTCTACGGCAAGTGTCTGTGATACTGAGATACTGAGTAACAATATCCCTAGATAATGGGCTAGTTTATACATAGTTCATCCTTTGAAGCAGTAACAGAGAGAAAAAGCTTTTTTAATTTCTTTAGTTTTTACAACGTGGTCACTCTCACGTATGCAACCATCTAGCCACTTTTTTGGTTAAAGAAACTATTTTTAATAGTTTTTCAAAAAAAGCAACCTTTTAGTCGATTATTATTATAGAAAACGATTTTTATAGCGTTATAATCCATTCATTATTTAGTTAAAAGTAATCAACGGTTGTATGAAAAAAAATCATGTTTTTCTAAAAATGACAGGGCATAAATCAAATAAGTTTTTTTAATTATCACGTTGTTTTATAAATTATTTCCTTAAAAACGCTCATATTTTCTCATAATGGAGGGTATTTTATAAAGCGTGATGATAAAAAATAATATATTTAAAACCTACAAAACAGTTGGTTTGTAATGATGATTTTTATTGTTAATCGAAGTCATGAAGTGATTTCATTTTAACTTTATGTAAAAAATTATAATTTATATTTTAAAAGATAACTTTTACATTTTTTTCTATAAAAATAACCGCATAATTAATTTATTGATTATAAAAATAATTAAGCATAACGCTCAGTTTTTTCATGATTTTTGCATATTCTATTTATGTTCATTGTTTGTCTAGCAGGGGTAAATACATCAGAATTGCAGATTTTTTTGATATTCTGATGTACTTTAAACGAAATTTAATCATTATTTACAGTTAGTTGTTGTAATAATATACTATTTTGAGAATTCAAAGATGCGTTCATCTATTACACTTATTTATCCTTTTTTACTCCTAATGGTTTTGTCACTTATTATTGTTGACAAAAATGTCTATGCAACGGATGAAGAGACGATATTAGAGATTAAACATCTTTCTTTAGAAGAATTGATGGAGGTAGAAGTTACCAGTATTGCAACAGGTACGACACAAGAAATTAATAAAGCCCCAGCAACAACAACGGTGATTACCGCGAGTGATATAGCCGCATTAGGCGCGCAAACCTTAGATGAAGTTCTTGCAACTGTCCCCGGTATTCAAGTTTCCCGCAATTTTTTTAATTATGCCCCTTATTATTCTGTGCGTGGTGTGCATAGCTCGCCTTATAACCCGCATGTGTTGATGTTACGTGATGGTATTCCTATCACTTCTTTGTATAACGGCGGGCGATTATTGACAGAAGGCAGTACTCCTATTCGTGACTTGGCGCGGATTGAAATTATTCGTGGACCGGGGTCTGCTATGTATGGCGCAGATGCGTTTTCTGCGGTGATAAATCTTATTACTAAAAGTGCGGCTGATATTAATGGAACTGAAGCAGGTGCGCGGATTGGCAGTTTCGATACTTATGAAACATGGTTATTACATGGTGATAAATGGCGGGGAATAGAGACTAGTTTTTCTCTGCAATACCGTGATACTGATGGCGATAAAAGTCTTGTTCAAGAAGATTTTTACTCTCAAATCGATAAACTCTATGGCACAAAAAGCTCTCTTGCACCGGGTAGTGTAAGCCGTAGCGAGGAAGCATTAGACCTGCAATTAGGTTTAAGCACCGTTCGTTGGCAATGGCACGGTGGGACAAAAATTCGGCGCAATTTGGGTAATGGCATGGGGATATTACAAAGTGTTGACCCAGAAGGACGTTATCAAAGTGACCAAATTTATAC
Organism: Beggiatoa leptomitoformis; assembly: GCF_001305575.3. Classification (NCBI taxonomy): domain Bacteria; kingdom Pseudomonadati; phylum Pseudomonadota; class Gammaproteobacteria; order Thiotrichales; family Thiotrichaceae; genus Beggiatoa; species Beggiatoa leptomitoformis. Next base: position 3,972,617 of record NZ_CP012373.2, on the reverse strand, counting down.
GGATTTAACCTACCAAATTCCAACTAAAACAGATGACTGGGAAGTTAGTGTGCAAGGGAATTACCATCAGCAACGATGGCACGCAGATAAATTGTTGCTAGTCGCCCCTGCGGGTGCGTTGGGTTATTACGATGGCATTAGCGCGAATGTAGGCACGAGCGAAGTACAAAGCCGTTTCAATCTCAACGCATTTTATAAAGGGTGGCAACAACACCTCATCCGTCTTGGAATGGGGTATCAATATGGTGATTTATATAATGTTACTGATGTAAGAACGTATTATCCTGAGCTACCCGAAAAGGCCTATTTGTTAAGTTGGTCAAATTCCCCCAATAGTTTTTTGGAGTCAGGCATTCGCCAAAATTGGCACGCATTTATTCAAGATGCCTACAACTTTGCACCACATTGGGAACTAACCACAGGTTTACGTTATGATTATTATTCTGATTTTGGCACAACGTTAAACCCGCGCATAGCACTTGTCTGGCAAACAACGCCGACATTAACCAGTAAATTATTGTACGGGCAAGCCTTTCGCGCACCTGCTTTTTTAGAGCTTTATGGACGGAATAACCCAGTTTCATTGGGAAATAAAGAGTTAGAGCCAGAAACTATTAAAACCATAGAGTTAGGATTTAATTATCGCCCTGTACAAACGTTGCAAACCGATTTAAATTTATTTTATTATCAATTTGATGAAGGGATTGGATATTTACCTGTTATTCCCCCGCCTGATAATTACCCTCAAGCCTTTCTTGCACAAAACGTTGCGACGCAAAAAGGCAAAGGCTTTGAATGGCAAGTAAAATGGCAAGCGTTAGATAATCTCTTGCTCAGTGGACATTATGCGTTTCAAGATAATAAACAAACGAGTGAAACGGCTGATGAAGGGAGTATTCCACACCCTGCCCATTCTGCCTATTTCCGTACAGATTGGCTTTTCGCGCCTCATTGGAAACTGAATCTACAGGTGCAATGGACGGGTGAGCGTGAACGTATTGAAGGAGACCCACGCCCCCCCGTTGCGGACTACACGCTGACACATCTGACTCTGCACTACACCCCAGCCCCTAAGCCTTGGGAAGTCACGGCAGGAATCCGTAATGTTTTTGATGAATATGCCACAGAACCAAGTTTAGGAGTAAATACGCAAGGAATTTTACCGATTCCTTACGATTTACCATTGGAAGGACGCACTTATTTTTTAGAATTTAATTATCGGTTTCAATAACTATTGAAATAAGATATAGCAACAGTACTATAAAAAGATTAAACAGAACATCAGTAAAAAGAGCGCATCAAATTTACTCGTTATAGCTAACGCAACTTAAAAAGCAGCTTAATGTAGGGTGGAATAGCGTAGCGTATTCCACCATAAAACGCCAAAAATAGCTGAGTTTATGCAGAAAGCTTGCACTGTTGTGGAATACGGCTTGCGCCCATTCCACCCTACAATAATCATTTTAAAGTGCGTTAGCTATAAATAATTTTTAAGTGATTAATTTCGTACTTTTAACCCCAAAACTAAAAAAAAGCACCTTTTCCCACAAACAAGAAAAGGTGCAAACGGGATAAGCGGTTAATCTTATTCAGCTAATTTGTATTGTCCGTTTTCTTTACGGACTAGATGACCTTGTTCGGCTAATGCGGATAAATAATCTTTAGCAACGGGTGTTCCCATGCTGAAACGTTTTTGCAGTTGTGACAGGGTAGGCGAGCAATCACCCGTTAAAATTGCTTCAGTCACTTCTTTAAAACGGTTATCCATGCCTGTGCGGATGCCTGTATCGTAACGCCCAAGTCGATTTGTTGGTTCTGTTGCATCCGTTGCATTGTTTTCTTCAGATTCATCAATTTTTACTTTATATGCGTTGCGTTTTTTGTCGTTTATCTTGTTGCCAATGGACAAAATGGCAACGACTAACGCCGCAAATGTACCTAATACTTCCGTTGCAATAGCGGTAAAAGTAAGGATTGCCCGTTTTACTGCATCACCTTCCATATTGATTTGTTTACCTATAGCAATAAACGTGGGATTGACTATTTCTACAAGATGTTCTGCTTGGTTAAAAGTAGCCAGTTGATTGAGTAATCTTTCCCGATTAGTCATAAGGGCGCGGTATTGATTATAGTTTTCTATTTGTGCGAGATAGGGTTGCATTTCTGCCTCTATTGCTTTGAGTTGGTTACAATACTCAACTGCTCGGCTTTTAAAACTGCTCCCATTTTTATCGCGTTTGGGGGTGCAGTCGGGTTCTGCATACGCGGACATTTCTTGTTGTAGTTGTTGTAATCGTGGTTGTTGGTTTTGTGCAAGTTTTTGTTGAATGCCGACTACATCAATGCTTGCATAGCTGGCGAGCTTATCTAGTTGTGCATTGATATTGGTAAGCGATTGTTGTAAAGATTGATATTGCGGGCTTTCTTGTAAATTTTGTTTTTCGGCTTGGGCTTGTACGGTGGTAAAAAAGCCATAGGCCGCTATTAGGGAAATAACGGTTAGACAAAGCCAAATCGTCACGCTGGCAAATGCCATAAAGGGACGTTGTAAAACGACAAAGAATACAAAAGCCAGCGGTAATAAGAGAATTTTGAAGCCGTCGAAGCTGAGTCCTAAAATCACATAAATCACGCTAGATAGCGCGTCGCTGGCAAGATGCCAGTAGAAAATGGCATTACATGCCATGCCAATAGCGACAAATAAGGCAGAAAACAGCAGTGTATTTTGGCGCAGGTGTATTAGGTTCATCATTCCCCCTGACTGCTTTATTGGCTTAAAAAAGCAGCTAAGGTGTATAAACGTTGTCCGACTTCGTGAGTGTCATTTAAGCGGATGTCAACTTTAAGAAACAGCCAGAACATTAGTAATATCAGTGGAATAAAGAAATATTTAACAAATAAGCTGAGACTACTGGGACGTTGGCGAATTTTTTGTAGGGCTTTTTCTGTCTTAACCCGTCGTTTTTTAAAGCGTTGTTGTGCTGTCGTGCCGTGTGCATCGGTTAGCGTGATTCCCATAAAACCTCCTGTGTTGCGCTTCTTTAAATGATTTTCCTTGTTAATTCATCCGTTTTAGGCGTTGTGCGAGTTGGTTAAAACCGACTTGGTTTGCGGGGTTATCGCGGTTAAGGATGTAGCGTCCGTTTGTTTCGCGAAGTAGATGACCTGTTTCTACTAAACGATTTAAATAGTGTTTTGCGGTTGCGTAGGTTAAATTATAATTTTGTTTCAGTTGGTTAGGGATTGGCAGGCAGTGACGGCTTAAAATGGCTTGTTTGACGGTATTAAAACAAATGTCATCGCTGTTAATGTCGACAGGTGTCGCAAGCGTGACTTCTGGCAAGTCAGGCGTTTCAAGTTCAATAGGCAGGATAGGAGTGGGTAGGACAGCGGATAAAATCCGTTTTGCCCATGCTGTGGTGCGGTTGTGAAGGGTTTGAACAGACAACATGATGCTAACCTCGCTTGCTAAAGAGGGAAAAAATATTGTTGTGTCTTGACTATGCCGCTAACATAATCAAATACAGCGTTAATCTTGAGTTTTTACAAAATTTTATTGCTTCGAATCACGCCTACGCCTAATCCTTCAATGGCTAGGTGTTGCGTTCGTAAATCAACGATGATGGGTTGAAAATCTGGATTTTCTGGTAGTAGTTGAACTTCATGGTCTTGTTGTTGAAACCGTTTAACAGTTACTTCATTACCATCCACGCGAGCAACAACAATTTGCCCATTATTGGCTTTCTCGGTACGGTGTACTGCTAAAAAGTCACCATCTAAAATGCCTATGTCGCGCATACTCAGACCTTGCACACGCAAAAGGTAATCAGCACGCGGGTGAAATAGGGTTTCGTCTAGTTGATAACGTCCTTCTACATGTTGTTCTGCTAAGATGGGTTGTCCCGCTGCAACTCTACCAATAACGGGTAAACCAATCCCCTTAAGTAAACGAATACCTCTTGATGAGCCTGCTAATAATTCTATATAACCTTTTTTTGCAAGGGCTTGTAAATGTTGTTCGGCAGAGTTGGGGGAATTAAACCCGAAAGCGCGGGTAATTTCTGCACGAGTTGGTGGCATTCTGGTAGTATCTATTTGTTGTACAATAAATTCCCAGATTTGTCTTTGACGAGAAGTTAGTTCTTCCATAGTAAGTGGTCTCTATTTATGTGTTTATTCACATAGTGTAATTATATACATGTTTATAGATTTGTCGAATGATTTTTTAACCCGCTTTGGTTTCAACTGACAAAGTTAATACATAATAAATTGATTTATATTTATTTTTTTAAAATTCATCGCGGAGCAAATAAATGGCAAGGTTTTTGAATAGTTATTCTGCGAGTGATATAGCTCCTGAATCTTTAGGGTAGGGTGACAAGCAAGTGTTCGCGTGTCCCCTCCTTTTTTCTTTGTACTGCTTATTTACCTTTCCTGACTATCCGTTATACTGAATCACGCTGTTTTAGGCTCAACCCTTCGGTTATTTCTCATAAAACCCAATTAGTGAATAGTTATGTCATTTCTTGTAAAGACACTGAAAATGCTCATTGTCTTGTTGGTTATTCTTGCCGTACATGGGTGGATTGTTTGGAAACTGCTTTATGTTTCACAAGAAAAACGTCCATCAACGCCTGCAAAAACGTTGCAGGTAAGCTTAATTGTTCCTATACAAGCGGTTACATCACCCTCTCCTGTTATTACATCGCCGCCCGCCGCTATTCCCGTTCAACAAACGCCTCCCCCCGCTGTTGCTCCCATTCCTGCTCAACCCGCGCCAATTGTTGCTACAAAAAACAATCAAAAGCAAATAGTTATAAAAAAAATAACCAAGCCCATTAGTGAAAAAACGGAAAAAGTAGAGAAAAAAACATCACCGACGAAATCACCAGTTATAAAACCTGTCTTAGCCAACAAAACGACAGAAAATCATCTTACTGTTGATTCCTCACCTGCTGTGCCAACACCAACAGGTTTAAGTTTGTGGGCAAAATATAAAACGGCGGATTTACCTGATAGCACGCTTGGAGAAAGTTATACACCCGCAGATTATAAAGCTCAATATTTACATAATACTAAACCCGCTTATCCTTTTTTATCGCGAAAAAATAATGAGCAAGGAACGGTTTTAATGCGTGTGATGGTTAATACCGAAGGTTATGCAGAACAGGCAGAAATTAAAGAAAGTAGTGGATTTAGTCGTTTAGACCAAGCGTCTTATGCAGCCGTAATGCGTTGGCGTTATATACCTGCAAAACAGGCAGGTAAGGCAGTTACTGAATGGATTATTATCCCAATTACGTGGGAACTATATTAAGGAAAATAAAACATGTCACATTTCGGTTTTAGCGATTTTTTACAGCATGTTGCAGATAATCCAATGGCATTGAGTATTCTGCTTTTATTATTACTAATGTCCATTTTGTCATGGTACTTAATCATCACTAAATTATTAAAACTGTGGTTCGTCCATTTACAAGCACGGCGATTTCAACATTTTTTTAATACCGTAATGGTATTAGAAGAATTAATCCAATGGCTTACAACGCATAAAGCCCGCGATCCCTTTTCGCGGTTAGCATTACAAGGCGTGATTGCAGCAGCACACCATGCTGATGTGGTGACAAAACAGGTGGGTACAATTTGTACGCAAAGCGAATTTATTACCCGCGCTATGCGTCGGACAATGAATGAAGAACGCGAAAAACTAAATTCTGGCTTAAGTATTCTTGCTAGCATCAGCAGTACCGCGCCATTTGTGGGCTTATTGGGGACGGTCATGGGGATTTATGGCGCGTTAATGTCTATTAGCTCGCAGGGCAACGCGACGTTAGAAACGGTTGCAGCCCCTGTTGGAGAAGCCTTAATTATGACTGCAGTAGGGCTTACGGTAGCAATTCCTGCTGTTTTAGGTTACAACGCATTAATACGTGGAAATCGTAATTTATTTAATGAGCTAGATGGTTTTGCTCATGATTTATATGCGTATCTTAATACGGGTGTGAAAATTGATACAACCCAATTGAGTGCTTTATCTATAGAAAAAACAACCGTACAAACAAACATAAACGAACAAACCGATGGGCAAACTCCTTCCAATAATATCGTCAACACTGAAAACATGACTATAAATCAAGAAAATTCTCACTAAAACGTCTTGATAAATGAACTTAACAGCCATAATATGTCAAACAAAACCTGAATTACAATCTTATTCACCCAGTGAATAAAATTATATATTTGTTATACAACAATATTTAATCATGTTTAAGGAGCTAGATATATTATGAAAGGCATCATTCTAATGGTCATTACCAACATTGCTGTCGTGGTATTACTCAGCATTGTTGCGTCTATTTTCGGCGCAAATCAGACGACTTTATCAGGGCTTATAATTTTTGCGTTAATTTTTGGAATGGGCGGTGCGTTTATATCCCTTGCCATTTCTAAATGGAGTGCCAAAATGATGGTTGGCGCGGAAGTAATTGAAAATCCGCGTAATAGTACCGAACAATGGTTGCTAGAAACCGTTCAACAACAAGCCAAAAAATCAGGCGTTGGTATGCCTGAAGTTGCAATCTATGATTCACCTGATATGAATGCGTTTGCAACAGGGATGAATCGCAACAACGCATTAGTTGCGGTTAGTACGGGCTTATTAAATGGTATGAACAAAGATGAGGTTGAGGCGGTATTAGCTCATGAAATCAGCCACGTTGCTAATGGTGATATGGTTGCGATGACGTTAGTACAAGGTGTAGTGAATACGTTTGTTATTCTGCTTGCCCGTCTAGTAGGACACTTTGTAGATGGATTTTTCCGTGAAGAAGGCGACGACAGCAGCGCACCCGGTTTGGGCTATTACATTACCAGTATTGTTGCCGAAATTGTCTTTGGAATCTTGGCAATGCCAATTGTAATGTGGTTCTCTCGCCTGCGCGAATTTAGAGCTGATGCAGGCGCGGCAAAATTGGAAGGTGCTAATAAAATGATTCACGCCTTACAACGCCTGCAACAGGCTCACACAGGCGAAATGCCCGCACAAATGAGTGCGTTTGGGATTCATAGCAGTCAAACAACAGGGATTATCCAACAACTGTTTTCTAGCCATCCCAGCATAGACGACCGCATTGCCGCCTTAAGACAACAGGCCTAATTCTCATCATGATGAGACTTTCTTGATGTTTAAACGATGTCAGAAAGTCTCAATCACGACAAACCTATTACATAAATTTCTTAATTTTCCTCTTGAAATACACATTCTATAATCCCATATCGGCGTAACTGGCACTCTAGTAGTAAGAGTGCTAACAAAATGCTAGAATCAATACCTAACACACTAATAACAGATAACCGCAGGGAGTTTTTAATGAAAATCCGTCCTTTACACGATAGAGTCATCATCAAACGCATGGAAGAAGAACGTAAAACCGCAGGTGGTATCGTGATTCCTGATAGCGCGACAGAAAAACCTATTCGTGGCAAAGTCGTCGCAATTGGTAAAGGCAAATTATTAGAAAGTGGTGATGTCCGCCCCTTAGATGTCAAGGTTGATGATGTTGTCTTATTTGGCAAATACTCAGGCACAGAAGTTAAAGTCGACGGTGAAGACTTACTCGTCATGCGTGAAGAAGACATCATGGGTGTCTTAGCTTAATCCACCATTTTTCCATATTTTCTTTATTCCAGATTCCTTTTGAGGACGTATTCCATGACAGCTAAAGATGTCCGTTTTTCTGATGATGCCCGCCAACAAATGTTACGTGGTGTCAATATATTAGCCAATGCCGTTAAGGTCACTTTAGGCCCTAAAGGACGTAACGTTGTATTAGACAAATCTTTTGGCGCACCAACCGTGACCAAAGATGGCGTTTCCGTCGCCAAAGAAATTGAACTTGAAAACAAGTTTGAAAACATGGGCGCGCAAATGGTGAAGGAAGTTGCTTCACAAACATCCGACATCGCCGGTGATGGCACTACCACTGCGACTGTTTTAGCCCAATCTATCCTGATTGAAGGCTTAAAAGCGGTTGCTGCTGGCATGAATCCAATGGATTTAAAACGCGGTATCGACAAAGCAGTCATTGCAGCGGTTGAAGAATTAAAAAAAATGTCTAAACCTTGCACCGATGACAAAGCCATTGCACAAGTCGGTACAATTTCTGCCAACTCTGATGAAGACATTGGCGGTATTATCGCTAAAGCCATGAAAAAAGTGGGCAAAGAAGGCGTAATTACCGTTGAAGAAGGTTCAGGCTTAGAAAATGAATTAGATGTTGTCGAAGGGATGCAGTTTGACCGTGGTTATTTATCCCCCTACTTCATCAACAATCAACAAACCATGGGTGTTGAATTAGAAAATCCGCTTATCCTCTTATGTGATAAGAAAATTTCTAACATCCGTGAAATGATTCCCGTCTTAGAAGGCGTTGCCCGTCAAGGTCGTCCTTTATTTATCATTGCTGAAGATGTTGAAGGCGAAGCCTTAGCAACTTTAGTTGTGAACAACATTCGCGGTATTGTTAAAGTTGCCGCTGTTAAAGCCCCCGGATTTGGTGACCGTCGCAAAGCTATGTTACAAGACATCGCGATTCTGACAGGCGGCACCGTGATTGCCGAAGAAATTGGTTTGAGCTTAGAAAAAGCCAGCTTAACCGATTTAGGCACCGCGAAAAAAATCGTTATTACCAAAGATAACAGCACCATCATTGATGGCGCAGGTAAAAACGCTGATATTAAAGCCCGCGTAGGTCAAATTCGTCAACAAATCGAAGAAGCAACATCCGATTATGACAAAGAAAAATTACAAGAGCGCGTTGCTAAATTAGCTGGCGGTGTTGCCGTTATCAAAGTCGGTGCAACCACCGAAATTGAAATGAAAGAGAAAAAAGCTCGCGTTGAAGATGCGTTACACGCAACCCGTGCCGCCGTTGAAGAAGGAGTTGTCCCAGGTGGTGGTGTTGCCTTAGTTCGTGCATTACAAGCAATTAAGAAACTGAAAGGCGCGAACCATGACCAAGACGTGGGTATCAACATTGCTCGTCGTGCGATGGAAGAGCCTTTACGTCAAATCGTCTCAAATGCAGGCGGTGAACCTTCTGTTGTTTTAAACACAATTCTCGAAGGTAAAGGTAACTATGGTTACAACGCCGCTAACGATGAATTCGGCGACATGATTGACATGGGTATTCTTGACCCAACCAAAGTAACCCGCACCGCATTACAAAATGCAGCTTCCATTTCTGGTCTGATGATTACGACTGAAGCCATGATTGCTGAATTACCCAAGAAAGATGACCATGCAGGTCATGGACATGGCGGTATGGGTGGTATGGACGGCATGGGAATGATGTAAACCCATCGGTCTTAAACGGCTGTTGTTTAAAGATTAGTAAAAAGAAACCCTGCTCACAAGGCGGGGTTTTTTATTTGTCTGCGTGCGATTTTTAATCTGTTAAACTTTACACTAACCATGTTAGCTAATAAGGAAAAATCATGAAAACCAATCCTGAAAAACTGGTGCGTTTTGATTGGGCGATTAAGACGATATTGCGTGATAAGGCAAATTTTGACATTTTGGAAGGGTTTCTCACCGCATTATTGAAAGAAGATATTACCGTTTTAGAAATTTTAGAAAGCGAGAGTAATCAAGAGTATAAATTAAAATTCAATCGTGTAGATTTACTGGTTAAAGATAGTCAAGAACGTTTGATGATTATAGAGATTCAAAACCAGCGAGAAAGTGATTATTTTCAGCGTATTTTATTTGGTGTCTCAAAAGCCATTATCGAACATATTGAAGAGGGTTCTGCGTTTTACAATGTCAAAAAGGTGATTTCTATCAGTATCCTTTATTTTAATTTAGGTCTAGGGGATGATTATGTATATCACAGTGCGAATGAGTTTCGCGGCTTACATAGCAAGAAATTACTCACATTAGGCAACCGTAGCCAACTCGCGGATGCACATAAGATATTCCCTGAGTATTATTTAATTAATGTCAATAAGTTTAAAGACTTAATTGCAGAAGACCTAGACGAATGGATTTACATGTTTAAACACTCTGAGGTTAAAACCGAGTTTAAAGCAAAAAATATTGCTAAAGCTCGAGATAAATTACGGTTAATGCAAATGTCTTTAGCAGAACGTCAAGGGTATAGCGATTTTTTAACCGATGTTGTGGTTGCACAGGATATTGAACGCACCGCCCGAGAAGACGGATTAGAAGAAGGGCGTGAAGAGGGGCGTATTATCGGACGGGAAGAAGGGAGAGCGGAAGGACTCGAAGAAGGACGTGAAGCTGGGAGAGAAGAAGGGAGAGAAGAAGGGTTAGCTGAAGGAAAACGTGCGGCTGCGTTGGAACTGGCTAGAAAATTATTAGCTAATGGTATAAGTATTGAGCAAGTTGTTCAATTAACAGGAATAGCCAGTGATAAACTATAATCTTCCTGATATTTTTCGTCTTTAGCTACGTTACCACCCAAATGAGAAAAGACTGTCTAAATTAAAATTTTCGGAATTATTGCGATAGCCATTTTTTGTGTCGGTTAGTTCTGAAAATTCTGATGCAGACCGTCTTTGTCTTATACTTTCTCATTCTCTGAGCTTTTTGACTAAAATATCTACCTCTGAAGATAAATCTATATTTTTTATATCTTTAACTTTTTTAGGCGGCGCGGGTGTTTCCACGACATGATGCGATTGATTAATTGTTAAGAGTTCTTTTTCTAACCGTTCTATTTCTTGCTGGTCGCGCATGTCACTATAATCAGTTTTAGCGGGTGCAATTTGTGTTTTTAACTGATTAATATGGGCTAATTCAGCCTCTAATTCTCTGGTTTTTTCTGAAACTTCGCGTGCAAGTTGGGTTTCACGTAGCATTTTTAATGAGTCATCGGCAAAAGTGCTGGCAGAATCTTGATACAGTAAATCCGCTCTGCGTAAAACATCATTCATCCATTCATCAGACAGAACTGATTGTTGGTGAAAATCAACCAGACTGCCTTTTAATTGTTCCGCAATGAGGCGAAACTCGTTCAATTCACGAGAAAGCGTCGCTTGCAATTGACTTTCAACAGCAACAACTTCATCGGCTTGTGTAGTTACATTGGAGGGTGGCTTTTTTAACATTATTTTCATCTTGATGGTTTATGGTTTTATAGTTGTACCTTTAGCAAACGTCATTCCACTTTTTTTATTTTTTAAGTAGAAAACAGTTGCCAAGCTATTGTTATAATAGTAATAGCAATAGTAATAGCAGATGAAAAGTAGCGATAAAAGGGTTAGGCTGACTAATTGATAACAACTTGAAATCCTAGGTCACGCAGTTGAGATGCTAAACAGGCTTTTGTGGCAGGTAAGGAAATCGTCACACAGGCGAATTCACGACGAATTGGATATTGTTGGCGCAATACGTCAAAGTATTCGCTGGGGTCGTCTGCATAAATACCGCGCCGTAAAGCGTCAGAATCTCGTCGTACATCATAGACATTACTGACGGCTGTATGAATGATTTGATTATCTTGTGCAGTATCGCTGAATTTTAAGCTAAGTAACGCGGAAGCAGGCATGGATTGTTGTGCAAACCATGTTTGATTTTGTTCAAAATATTGACAAACTGCGGTATAAATCATCTCCGTCCCGCGTACTTTGCCATCAAAACTATAGCCTGCAATATGGGGTGTTCCTAATGCAACTCGTTGTAAAAGCAGTTGATTAATAACTGGCTCTTTTTCCCAAACATCCAATACGGCATTCATCAACGGGTATTTAACAAGGCGTTGGATTAACGCGGTTTCGTCAACGACATCACCGCGTGATGTGTTAATTAAAATAACATTTGGGTTGAGTTGTCGTAAAAAATGGCTGTCAATCAATTGCCATGTTGGATAATAACCTGTGGTTATTAAAGGCACGTGCAAGGTAATAATGTCAGCTTGTGCAATTTCTGCCATGCTGACATAGCT